>JBGALL010000049.1:0-13118 GCA_044223895.1 Candidatus Woesebacteria bacterium | reverse complement strand
GATTCTGAGAAAGATCAAGAGGAGATTCCTTAAGGCGCTGGAGAAGGTTCAGTACTACAAATATAATTAGAAACATTAAACGGTTTTTGAGTACTTCCGTTTTGCGTATATCCACACCGAAAAGGATTATCAGGATTCCCAGTTGGTGTGGGTGTAGGAGATGGCCCGAGTGTAGGAGAGACTAAAGGTGTGGGTGTTGGACTTGAAGAGACCCCACCTAATGTGGGAGTAGGTGTCTCTATGTATGGTCCTGGAGTTGAGGTTGGTTGAGGTAAATCCCCTTCAATCTTGGTAATGGTTTCTACTATGTCATTACCTCCTCCACCAGTAGGAATATAAATCGTTTCAGTTCCAGTGTCAGTTTCGATAATTAGTGTTAACACTGGTCCAGAAACTTTTTTTCGGTACTGCGCTAAATCTATTTGTGACATACTTTGGATAAGCCTCAATACATTTTTTGGATCTGCAAGTCTATTAGCATCGGTTAATTCACCTCCACAATTATTGTATGTTCTGACAACACCGTCGGGAGTGACTTCTATACATCCGTTCTCACCTTCATGGATCACAGTAATTTTTCTTACAGATCTTACTTTACGTGTAGCTGGGGGATCTTGAGTTTTTTGTAGAAGACTTGCCAAACCTTGATCATACTTACCACCGAAACTTTTAAAAACAAAAAAAATAACAAAAAAGGATGCGAGTAATAAGAAAGCGATAGTGAAATACAGTGGGCGGGCTTTCATAACCAATATTTTTATTGTACACGTTTTCCACAAAAAATCCCCCCCGGCCTAAACCGAGAGGGATTTTTGTTTAAATACATTACCGAACGACAGTAATATATGTTCCTGGATTCAACTCACTGGATGCACTAGCCACAACACGACCGTTTTCACGGAAAATTATATATTGTGTATTCGCGTCGGTTCCATTTGATGGATCCTTTGGAATCGCAGCAATATAGGTTGGGGCCAAAACTGTTGAAAGATTGACTCCACTTGTTCCTACATTTGACGGTGATGCCGTAACTGCGGTTGGAATGTTTCCATTGTTCTCTGTTGCGTACTGATAAATGGCATTAGTAATACCATAAAGATCAGCTCGTCGTTGGGTATCTCGCGCAGATGCAAATTGGCGACCGGGATTAACAGCGACCAAAACAACTGCTGCAAGAATTCCAATAATACCGATAACAACAAGAAGTTCGATGAGCGTAAACCCTCGCTGTGATGAATGTTTCACTGCATGCATGCTTCGCTCACCCCCTCTCTTGGGCAGAAATAATAAAGAGTATTCCGAGTCATATTCGGCTGCCTCGCTTCTTCTAGCGTAACAGAGTAAAAAAAGCCTTGTCAATCTTATTCTTCTGATGAATCTAAATTTAAGGCTTTTACTGCTTGTGACAGAACTGTGTCGTTGATAGTAGCGTGTGTATCATTCACTTTCTTAACACCATACACATCTATTATAAGGAAGTTTTTCCAATTGAGTTAAATATGCATTTAGGCGATCTTTATCTGTTCTCATACTGATAGAAAACAACAGAAATAGCATATCACCATCGGGTTGTGGAGATAATGAAGCAAACTTTACAACAGAATCATCACTATACTGTTTGGTAAGATTTTCTAATGTTTGTAAAAAGGTTAAAACTTCCTCTTCAGATGGAAAAACGTTAGAAATTTCTTCGATATCATTTTTATATTTGTTATAGATTTCTTCAGAAGAATTAACAATTTTTAAATCTTGTTGTAACTGGATTTTCTGATCTTGTAACAATCTAATTGTTTTTACTTGAACACGCAAAAAGAATAGTAAACCTATGTTAATAACAATAACCCCGATTACGGCAAGGATATAGCGCTCAATCGACGGCGGCAGTGTCGTTCCTGTTTTTGTCATACTACTTACTATTAAAAGTTAACGAGAAATTAATATTTTCTGGTGCTTCTAAAAAGGTTAACGGAAGAGATACTTTGGTAAAATGATTACTTTCTTCAATATTGGCTTTCAATTTCAATAAATCATCTCTCGTTTTAGATATACCGGAAATACTGAAAGAAACTTTAGCATCATCATACTCCCATTGAGTTAACGTGATTCCATCTGGAAGTAGAGAAAGCAACGCCATAAACTTTTCATGCGGAGTTTTTCGGAAAGGAGACAACTCTACAATCTGTTTAGCGGTAGCATTTACTCGAAGTAGATTTTGTGATGACTGCTGACTTGATTCTAAAATCTTATTTAATTGCTTAACCGATGAATCCAAGTCCTGACGCTGGACCATAATAATCCCCAGGACAAACATAACCATCACACAGTATGCGCCGCAGATAGAAAGGGCTCGCAAGAGGATAGCATTATAGTACTGGGTAGTTCTTTCTTTATCATAAACTTCCTGCATTAATGTGGGTAATAGGTTAATGGTATCTGAATGTTGTTGTGGTGCTAGTTGAGATATTGCGACAGCATACGCTTTATTGAAAGCAGGATTACGAGGAGGGGTTGTAAGAATTTTTGCTGGATTAGGAAGGTCGTGCAACCATTGATCACTTGCTACTTCCCCTGTGAGGACAATATCTGGAGATTCTTCGGATAAAATTCCTTTTTCTTTATAGTACGTTTTTATTTCCTCAATGGTATCCCTGATATTTCTCAAATAAGTTACCGGTGTATCATCTTTTGTATATTGAATAACTGTTGTAAAAACAGATTTTTCTCCTTCTACTAAGGTAACATAGGCTACCGTTCTATTTACCTCAGTTACGATTGCATGTTTATCTGCAGGTAATTGAAGTAAGCGAGTAATTGTTGATGCATCAGGCTTTAAATTCAGCGGCTTAAGGCCCATTGAAAGTAGAGCATCAACAATGGGGTTAATAGTTTTTTTGGGTGCAGCGACAACTGCCAGAATATATTCTGTTTGAGTTTTTTTTATAATTTTCCAATCGATATAGATATCTTCCGCTGGAAAGGGAAATAGTTCTTTACTGTGCCAACGTACTGCTTCTGATAATTCATCGAAAGCGACAATAGGTAAATGTAACTCACGAGTATACGCAAAGGCTTCTGGGAAGCTAGCAACTACATACGGTGTTGTAAACTTTCCTATCTCTTTTAGTTTTTTTAAACATGCCTGAAAGACGTCCCCTTTCGTTAACACACTATAAGCGAATACTTCTTCCGGAAACGGAACCTCAGCCATGGCTGTCATTTTGCCTTTTCGGTCGATTTGGATACCACGAATTGCCGCACGATCTATCGAAAGACCAAAAAAATCACGTTTCGGAAGGATGAGTTCAGGCAGAGAAATCATAAACTACGCATTGCGCATACTATCATTGTAGCATGCTTGTGATTTCTACTAGTACTTCGGTATGATGGAATTACATGAAATCATCTGTCCGTGGTTTTACGATGATCGAGACTGTTGTTGCTATTGGTGTTTTTTCGATTTTCTTTGCAGCTATCGCCTTTATACTCCAACAAGTGCTAATTAATATAGGAACTTCCAGACTTCGGGCTGTAGCTCTCTCCTTGGGTCAAGAAAAAATGGAATTGGTCCGGAACTTACCTTACACAAGTGTTGGGACTTCCGGAGGTATTCCTTCCGGCCCTATAGCCCAATCAGAAAATATCACTATTAATAGTCAAGTATTTACAATAAAAACAGACATCTTGTACATCGATGATCCCTACGATGGGAGTGCTCCCACAGATCCCATTCCCGCAGATTACAAACGTGTACGTATCCAAGTTACCTGGGAAGGAATATATCCATCAAGAGTACCAGTCACCTTGGTGAGTAATGTTGTCCCTAATGGTATTGAATCCAATCCGGGGGGAGGAACATTATATATACAAGTAATTAATGCCCAAGGACAACCCGTAACCAATGCAAACGTAAGTGTAGTTAATACCACAGTAAACCCAAATATTAATATCACCACACTTACTAATGCTAATGGAAATGTAACAATTCCAGCCGCTCCTGCGTGTGTGAAATGCTACAAAATAACCGCCACTAAAGCAGGCTACTCGATTGACAGAACATATGGTACAAATGAAGTTGCTAATCCTTTATTGCCACATTCAACAGTTATCGCGGGCACGGTTACTCAAGTAACTTTTGCAATCGACCAACTTGGTAGTATTACCATTAAATCAAAAGGATCACAAACCAGTGGATATCCGGTAGTTCCAAATGTGATCTTTACACTAACAGGGAGTAAAACAATAGGAACAGATACATCGGACAATCCAGTCTATAAATATACGTATCAAACAAACACCGGAGGCGGTACTGTCGGAATTCCTAATCTTGAATGGGATAATTATAATGTTGTACTCTCTGATTCCAATTACACGCTTTCAGGATCTAGTCCACTCAACCCCGTCACAATTACTCCTGGAGGATCAGTTACAGCAACTATGGTGGTGGAAATCAAATATGCAATTTCCTTATTAATAACTCTAAAAGATCAGATAGGTAATCTCATCGCATCTGGTTCTGCAAATATCCAAAAAACAGGAGTCGATTTGACCAAATATACTCCTGCAACAGGTTCGCCAGATTATGGGCAGGTATTTTTTAATAATATTACTTCTGGACTATATTCCATTACTGCCAGCGCAAGTGGATATCAGACTGCAACCAGTTCAATGAATATCAATACAAATGCTCAAACCACAATAATTCTTAATTAATATGAAAAAAAATGCATTTACATTACTCGAAGTTATTATGGCGGTATTCATCTTTTCTAGTATTGTTGGCTTTGTTGCAGCATTCTCTGCGTATTATTTTAAAAATTATTCCTTCTCCTATGAAGAACAGCAAGTAATTGGTCAAGCACAGGGAAGCCTAACACAAATGCTTCGTGAAATTCGTAAAGCGAGAAATGGAGATAATGGATCATGGCCACTTATACAGACAGATGATACTACCTTCATTTTTTATGCAGATATTACGGGAGATGGAAAATCTGATCGTATTCGTTATTTTTTGAGTGGCACCGAGTTAAAAAGAGGAATTATTCAGCCAACTGCTGTGCCAGTGACTTATCCTCTGGCAAACGAAACGATTACAACTCTAGCAAATTATGTTGATGCAACCAACTCAGCCATTTTTACCTATTACAATGGCAATTGGCCTTCTGATACAGTGAACAACCCCTTAACACCATCTCAAAGAATTTTAAACACACGTTTTGTAAAGATAAATCTAAAAATTAACCCCACTCAGAATTTTGGTGCTCAACCTTTTTCATTGTCGAGTGGTGTTACTATTAGAAGTATGAAAACAAATTTGTAAACGTATTGTGTGATCTATAAATCTATCTCAACGCTTTTTATGAACATAAAAAAATACCACCATGGCAGTATATCTATATTGGTCTTGGTTTTTGGCTTGATGTTTTCAGTAGCAATTGGCGGCTTAGTGGTTGTTTCTGCCGTTCAATATACCAATGCAAATAGAACTGATGTGTATGAACGGGCTTTAACAATAGCTCAGGCTGGGGCGGAATATTACCGCTGGCATTTGGCTCACAACCCCACTGACTATAAAGATGGCACGATATTACCAGGTCCTTATATACATACAATGTCTGATCCTTATGGGAATACAGAGGGAACTTACAGTCTGATGATTACCCCACCAGCTTCAGGATCTTCGAATATTACCATTCAATCTACGGGGTGGTTAAATAGCTACCCAAGCATTAAACGTGTGATAGTAGCCAAATATGGTATTCCATCACTCGCCCGTTATTCTTTCCTTCATAATGCTAATGTTTGGTTTGGTTCAGGTTTGACGGTGCAAGGGAAAGTTATGTCTAACGGTGGAATCAGGATGGATGGAGCAAATCTATCTACTATTGCCAGTGCACAACAAACATATACCTGTGGAAGTGAAACAGGATGTAGTCCATCAACAACTAAAAATGGCGTCTGGGGAGCAGGAGGTCCATCCAATTTATGGCAATATCCTGTTCCTGCTACTGATTTTGCAAGCTTGTCTATTGATTTTAATAACCTCAAAACAAATGCTCAGACTTCAGGATTATATCTCGGAGCATCAGGATCACTTGGCTATCATATTACCTTTGCTTCGAATGGAAGTTACAACATAAAAAAGGTTACCAATGCAAGTAACCAGAAGGGCTATAGTGTTGAAAATGGATGTGAGAACCTCAATCAGAAAATAACCAATGAGACAAATGTAGGAACATATACTATTGCTACGAAACCTCTTATTTTCGCTGAAGATAATTTATGGGTCGAAGGTGTAGTAAATGGAAAAGCTACCGTTGTGGCAGCCAAGTTTCCATTGAACGTAAATTTTATGAACATCTGGATTCCAAATAATCTTACCTATCTAGCAAAAGACGGGTATTCTAATTTAGGTTTATTTGCCCAAAACAATATTTACTTTTCACTGGATATTCCAACAAATTTCGAAATTGACGCGGCACTCTTGGCATCCGTAGGACGAATTGTACGCCATCACTATAATTATTCTGGATGTAGTTCTTATGCGAATGCTGTTCGAAATAATCTACTTATTTATGGATCTGTTATTAGTAATCAAAAATCATATTGGAACTGGGGAACAAATCCGGATTCTGGATTTATCACCCGCACTATCAACTATGACAGTAATTTGTATTTTGATTCCCCTCCCTACTTTCCTTCACAAGGACAGTATGAGTTTATTTCTTGGACTGAACAGTGACCTTATCGTTAATTTCACGCAGCAAATTCTGGCATGTCATCCTGAACCCTATACTATCGAAGTAAAGGATCTCAATTTTGTAAATGAGATTCTTTGCTCAAACAAAAAATGCTCAGAATGACGATTACGGATGATCATTAAACTTGAAGTGTAGGTTGGAATTTAAATTCTATCTTTTCCCTGCAGCTGCATTTTGGAAGTTTCCGACAACACTATAAATTGGAGCGATAATTGAGAGAATCATCACGCCGACAGCTACACCAACACAAAGCATCATTACCGGTTCTATAATTTGAGTTAAACCTTTTACCTCTTCCTCTACCTCTCCTTCATAAAACCCTGCTAAATCTGCCATTGTAGCATCGAGTGTGGCTGTTTTTTCTCCAGCCGCAACCATCTGTACTAGCAAAGAAGGAAATGCATTTGCATCCTTCATAACACTCGCCAACGATCTTCCTTTGCGAATTTCGTCTGGAATATGACTAGATAATGTTCGATATTGTTTCCAAGTTAATAACGAAAGTGAGATTTCTAGAGCTTCGGTAATCGGGACAGCACTTCTGATAAGAGTAGAAAAAATACGACAAAATCTGGCTAAGTCAACTTTCTTGATTAAATTTCTAATTAACGGGATAAATCCTACGGCAGAGAGAAGCGCATCTTTAACAACTCTGGTTCTTAACCCAAAAAATAACAGAACAAAAAATCCGACTGTCCCTAAAGCTAAAGGAATTAACTGACTTGAAAGTGCGATCGACAAAGTAAACATAAATTTAGTCATTACCGGAAGAGGTAATTGTAAACTGAGAAATACTTTTCCTATTTGAGGAAGAATGAAGAAGAACATTAAGATACCAATACCTATCATGGCAGTAAAAACAATAATCGGATATAACATTGCGCCTTTTACTTTAGATTTCAAACTATACTCCGAACGCAATTCTACTTCTAAATGTTCAAAGACTTCTGCTAATTTTCCACTAACTTCTCCGGCTTTCATTAAGGTCAAAAAATAAGACTCAAAGACAGAGGGATATCGTTCAAAGATAACTGATAGTGGCTGCCCCTGCTCTAATCCATATTGCATATCACTCAAAATTCTCCTCATCAGAGGATGTTTGGTTTCTTTTTTTAGAACATCTATTCCTTCAGAAATCGACAATCCTGTAGATAACATAATGTGCATATATCGACAGAAGGTTATCTTATCTACTTCTGGTATCGTTCCTCCTAACAGCGATTTCTCAGTAATTTCTTTAACGACCAAGGGAGTTGTTCCTTTTTTTATTAGTTGGTTAGCAGCGTCATCTCGATTTCGTGCGGCAATAACTCCTTCAATAACATTTTTTTCTTGATCAACTGCTTTGTAGGTAAATGAAGGCATAATTAATTTACTCTCGGACAACTCGCAACACTTCTTCAATACTCGTTAACCCACCACTGGCTTTATTAATTCCATCCTTAATCAATGGAGTCATACCATTTGCTATTCCCAATTTAATAATTTCATCTGTCGACCCGTGTTTAACAATAAGAGAACGCATTTGTTCAGTTACTTCCAAAATTTCAAAAATACCTATACGTCCTTTATAACCACGCATTCCACACTCTTCACAGCCATGGCTACGGTAAAAAGTTTCTGAGACTTCTGCATTACCAACGATACTATGCAATCGTTCTTTAAGTTCTGGTGGAATAGTATAGCTTTCGATACATCTACTACATAATTTGCGAACTAAACGCTGGGCGATTACTAAATTAATAGTGGAGGCGAGTAAAAATCCCTCAACTCCCATATCTAGGAAACGAGGAATCGCTCCAGCAGCATCATTGGTATGAAGTGTAGATAATACTAAATGACCAGTAAGTGATGAATGAATTGCCATTTCAGCTGTTTCCTGATCGCGGATCTCTCCTACCATGATGATATCCGGATCATGACGGAGCAAAGCGCGAAGACCAGCAGCAAAGGTAAGTCCTGCGGTTGGATTAATCTGGGTTTGATTTACACGCTTTATGCCATATTCAACCGGATCTTCTACCGTACAAATTTTTACCTCAGTTGTATTGAGAATAGTTAAAACACTATACAGTGTAGTCGTTTTTCCTGATCCAGTAGGCCCCGTAACTAAAATCATGCCGTGAGGTTTAGTAATATTCTTTTTCACTAAATCTAAATTGTGCCCTGTCAAACCTAGTTCCTCAAATGATAGTGGTCGAGCAGATTCGGCCAAGATACGTAAAACTAAATTTTCTCCATAAAAAGCGGGAAGAATGGAAACACGCAAAGCTATATAACTCTCTTTAAGTTTGAATTTAAATCGACCATCCTGAGGTATACGATGTTCATCGATTTTTAGTAGAGAAAGTATTTTTATACGGGCGACAATTCCAGCATGAATATTTTTAGGTAATTCAACGATATCTCTTAAGATACCGTCTATACGAAATCGTACCAAAAAGGCGTCTTCAAGTTCTTCAAAATGAACATCTGATGCACCTTCAGCAACGGCATATTCAAGAACTGTATCTAGAATACGAATAATTGGCAAATCTTCAGCCATCTTGGCTGCATCCGATCCTCCAGATTTACTTGCATTGATATTGTCCTGAATAATTTTTGTAAAGACTTCTTTAATATTTCGTTTGTATTGCCCCAAGGCACGAACTAAATCACTACTTCTCCCGTAATAAATATCTAATTTATAGCCTGTTTTTCTCTTCACGAACTCCCGAGCTTCTAAATCTGAAGGATCTTCCATGGCAATCGATAATTTACTTCCAGATAATGCAAAGGGAATAATATGAAAGGTAGCAGATGCCTCCTCGGGGATAACTGTCAGAACATCGATGGGAATCATCTTATGAGATAAATCTACAAACGGGACATGATAGTACTCAGCAACTAATTTCCCAATCATGTCCTCAGCCAAAAGACCACGATATACCAACACATCACCAATATCTTTTCCTAATTCTTCAAGCTTTTAACACTATGTCACGAAATTGGGCAGAAGATAACATAAAATTATTCTATCATTTTCTACTTACTACATGGTATATTCTTGTCCTTTAGACTCAGATCCTGAGAGATTTGTATTTTTGAAATCCTTCACTCCCTCGTAAAGGCAATAGTAAAAAAGACTTTGAGGACTGAAGGAAGAAAAAATACAAATCCGAAGGATAGCCTAGCTATACTTTAACGTAGGATTTAATCTTATTTACTAATTCTGTAGGAGATATATTCGCCTTTACAATAAATTCAGTTGCCCCCATTTGAATAGCTTTTTGCATCTCTGATTCTTGAGCTAAATTCGAATACACAATAATAGGTACAGACTTAAGTTCTGGTTTTGATCGTAACGTCTCTAATACATGAAACCCATCCATTTTAGGCATCATTACATCGAGGAGAATAAAATCTGGTTGTTCTTTTTCTGCTACGGCTAAACCGTCTTCCCCATTATCCGCAGAGACAACAGTAAATCCATCCGCCTTTAAACGGGTACTATAAATTTTTACAATCAAGGTATCGTCTTCAATGAGTAATATTTTTGCCATAGGGATTTACCATAAACAATAATCTAACTATGAATAATATTCAAGTACAAACTCAAAAATCTATTTGGCTATTGGTAGCGAAAAGTAAAATGATGTTCCTTTGCCAACTTCAGATTCTAACCAGATTTTTCCTCCTAAACCTTCGATAATTTTTTTGCTGATATATAGTCCTAATCCCGTTCCCCCATATTGCTTTGTATAGTCAGTTTTCACCTGGGAGAACTTTTTAAACAACATTTCAAAATGCTCCTGATGAATACCCGTTCCCGTATCTGACACTGAAGTTATAACAAATTCCCCATCAATTTTGGAACGGATAGTAATTCCTCCAGTTGAGGTGAATTTTAGTGCGTTTCCAATAAGATTGATAACTACTTCCTTAATTTTATCTTCATCGGCCATCACGTGAGGAAGAAATCCTGAGGGTTCATAACTGAGATATAAATTCTTTTCTTTTGCACCTACCTGTAAGTTACGAACCACCTCATTAATTAAGATGCTGAGATCTATGCGCATAGGACTAAAACTCATCTTTCCCGATTCTATGCGGGAGGTATTTAATAAGTTATTAACTAAACGGATGAGTCTGTCATTTTCGTTATATGCAGCAGTTAAAAATTCTCTGGCTTGATCCGAGATGTTCCCGGCATATCCTTCAAGGATTGTAGAAATAGATCCTTTAATTGCTGCCATTGGTGTTCTCAATTCGTGGGAAGCCAAAGAAACAAATTCATCTTTTAATTTATCCAGCTCAGTTAACTGTTTATTCGCCTCATCGAGATCGGTGGTAGCTTTTTCTAATTTCGAATAAAGACGAGCGTTTTGAACAGCGATACCAACGATATCGGTAAATCCACGAATAAGTTCTTTCTCTTCTTCTGAGACATCTTTACGTTCTTGAGTCATGCTAAATATCAATACACCTCTGGCTTTATCTTTATAAACAACTGGATATACTAAACTTGTTTTAATGCCCACTGCATCTTGTACCTTTTTTGCATCCTCAGGAGTGTACGAAGGTGTTAGTAAATCATGCCAGTCGTGAGTTATTTGAGGCTCTCGTTGTAACACAGCCTTAACACAAAAATTATCGGTAGCCGATACAGGAATATCTATAGAATGAAAAGGTATCGGAAGCATTTCAAGGGCTCTTTTGGCTTCTTCTGTCTGGGAAATAGAAATTCTTTTTAGTACCTGCTGATCTTCATCGAGCAATGCTAATACGACAATGCCGTACCCTAACTGAAGATACCCTAACTCTAAGAAAACGCTGTCAACAATTTTTTGAACAACAGTACTAAAATCTAGAGTATCGAGAATAATTTTTTCCAATCGCCATAATGAAGCCATCGTCGCCTGAGTTTTCGGTGTTGTTAAATAATCCATACTAAGAATTTATATCATACTTAGCCGGAAAAAAGTACGAGAAGAAGAGTTATTTTTCGAGGGGAAAAGATGCCTGATAGAGAATTGTTTTTAAATTTCCACGGGCTTCAGATGGCAAGCTGTATTGAGGTCTTCCTTTTGGCTCAGGTTTATCTGGATTGTAACGTACTGCTGCGTTTGGAAAAACTTCTTTTAACACACGTTCTACTGAATATGGATGGGTATTTGCTGCCCGTGAAATGGTCAGTATGGGTGCTCCAGTATAGGGATTAACATCACTATTTCTAGGTAACTGGATAATAGGAACAGAACCTCTCTTTTTTCTCGAATCTATATACGCATCTTGTGTTTTAGCAAGCAATGCTTGTTCAAAATGAGGTGTCTGTAACACAAACGCCATTGCATTGATGTCTTGAGCAAATTGATAGGCTAAATGTGGTTGATATCTTTCTAATTCCCCATGAGGATTTAGTGAGGTAACTAAATATGCCGGCATACCATAATGTTTGAGTTCTTCTAGAACAATATCTCCTCTATCCTTAAATAAAACCTGAAGTTGTCCTTTATCGATAGCATAGGCACTTAAACTTTTTCCTTCTGTATTGGCGGGAAATCGCAAAAATCCAACGTTAGTTAACATGTTTCCAAGTTTTCGAATTTCTCGAACATCACGAAAATCAGGATGTACTTGGCTCATGTCAATCCATTGAATCGAATCCTCTAAATTTGCTACCACACTTACCGGCTTATTTTCAGCTTCACCCTTGGCTAATCGAACTTTCTCTCTACCTTTACTTGAAAACATCATGCCGTAAGTAGTCAAAAAATCTCCTACAACAATGTCACCATTTAGAATGTGTTTAGAGATAATACTTGCCGCCCGATAATTTTCTCTTTCAGTATCAGGATGTAAGGTATAAACAGGAATTGGATATGAAAGTTGTTCTTTCTGAGGTAAAACAGAGGGTAATGGAGATTCGCTCGTAAAAGCGCCAGTAAGAGGCAAATCTAGTTCCTTAATAGCCATAAATAAAATCGACTATAGGATATTATATACTATACTTGATTAATTGTAAAACAATAGTGTAATTTAGGGAAGAAAGGGGTGAATATATGATGACACTTGAACTAGCACACAAAGCCTTGCACGCCGCAAAAGACAAAGCTTCTTCTATGGGAATAGCAGTTTCTATCGCTATAGTGGATGATCACGGAACAGTAATGGCCTTCCTCCGTATGGACGGCGCCCTTACCATAAGTCCTAAATTTGCTTTGGCCAAAGCCTATACATCGGCAACCCTCCGAATGCCTACGGCGGGTATCGCTCCTTATGCAGAACAAGGAAAACCTTATCATGATTTGAATTCCATTTTTGGTGGTGAGCTTACCACAATCGCAGGAGGATTACCTATTATCAAAGATGGTATCTGTA
>JBGALL010000048.1:0-13990 GCA_044223895.1 Candidatus Woesebacteria bacterium | reverse complement strand
ATCCCCAGCCTATTCCTGTCCTTTACATGTTGAAAACGCTTCAGAGAATCAAAGTGCCCTAAGGCATCATATAATTGATGATCTTCTTCGAGAATGATAATTAATCCCGTATGCTGCTCGATAAAAGGTTTATATCTCTGTATATCGCAGACTGTTGGATGAACAATTATTGTTGGCGGTTCTTTCAGATCCAATCTATTGGAATACCCCAGTATGCCTTCACACAGTTGAAATAGCTCTGGGGCAGAATCCGATCTTTTCGGCTCCCAACGAAAGATCTCAGCTCTTTTCTCTGGGATATATCTGGTATAAGGAGTAGTCTCTTTCGGCATAGATTTGTCCCATAGTATATCATGACTGATAAAATCATGTATCTCTATAGTTGGCACGTATTACATTATTGTTGAGTATGGTTTTGGTTCTGCTATAATCCAAACCAAATGAAAAATGTAGAGTATTCAGTATCCCAACAACAATTCGCTTCCCAGGTAGATGCGTATGCTGATCGAGCCTTTGGCCCTATCGAAAGTTCCCCTGTTGTCGATCCTTGGGCCGTAGCTCAATTGGTATCCTTGACCACTAGTTCCCTTGGCTCCCATCGTCAGGTTCGGGAAGCGATTTTTAATAATCAACACTTACCAGATATCGTTAGAAACGATCCCCCATCACTTAGAGCAATGTTATGGTTCGTTATTCTCAGAAACAGTATTGTTGAAGAAGCAAATCAGCAGAACCCAGGTCTTCAGGCCTCTACAGATTTACTGGACAGTCCGTATTTGTTATATGCCCTCACCAGATGCTGGGAAAATGGAATGGATGATGTGATGGATAGTTCAGGTCTCCCCTTCAAGAAAACCAAATTGTCAGAAAATCCCAATCAAAACACCATTACTTCTGCTCTTGCCAATGAATTTTACAAGGTATACCTAAGTGATAGATCACAACGAGGACAAATCCGTGATACAGTTCGCCAATATCGTTTGTTACGAGATTACTGGATAGATGCCCTCAATACTCACGAAGATCCCTCAGTGAAAAAAGATTTTACTTCAGCGCTCCAATACAATGTCAAAACAATGGGGGCAATTACTTATGTTCTCACGAAAACCATTTCGGCTGATATCCCACTAGATCCAAACTTCGAAGATGATTTAAATTATGCACTCGTACTCTATTCGGCAGCAGGAAAAATGATCGATGATATGACCGATTGGCTCAAAGATACCAATCGTGGAAATCTTAATCTCTTCCAACTTGCCCTCGAAGAATCAAACGAAGCAGAAATAGTAAAAAATAAAACCAATTGGTTGCGAAATCCCCGTTTCAAAAAAGCCTTTGTCCCAATATCTCTATTCAAGCACTATGCCCCTCAGGCGACGGCGAGATATTTGGAAACTATGGATCAATTTATTCGACATCTTGATGCAACTCAATTTACAGAACTCTCCATGTCGATGAGAGGGGTACGCCAAATGATGTGGGCCTATGCCCTGAATGAGGGGATACCACAAGTCTAGGATAGTTTATCTCTTCGGTTGAAGTAAACCAACTCGATTACCTTCGGTATCAACAATCGAACAATAGAGTCCAACGCCGGGAAGATCGTCAGGTTTTCCAGGAGTCATGCCACCGAGGATAGTTCCTCCAGCAGCTTCTACTTCTTTCATTACTTGGTAGACATCATCGACAGCAATGACCACAGAAGGATATTGCGTTGGTTTCGTCTTTTGAAAAAATCCTCCATTAATTGCTCCCGGAGTTGTCGGTCGCATATCTGCACCAGTTTCTGTGGTCATTACCGTGACATAGCCTCCCATTTCCTCTCCAAGCTGGCTAGTCTGCCAGCCAAAAGCTTTCTCATAGAAATCTCGCATTCGCTGACGGTCTTCTGCGGGCATTTCAAAGTGAACGACTGGATACATTTTTTTCACATTTCCTCCTTAATAAAATATTTAAGATTGTTCGACATGTTTTTTGAAATTATTGAGAATTGCTTGCCATCCACCCCGTTGCATCTCTCGAGAATTTTCATGTTCCATATCAAAGACTACTATTACTTGGACAGAGGTTGGTTGTTTTATAAAGGTCACCAACGCTTTTCTTCCATCATCCATGGTATAGGCGATCAACTCATGGGGAACTATCTTGGTATATGTACCAGTGAAGTCAAATTCGGCGCTTTTATCTTTGGCACCCATATGAGTTTTGAATTTCCCACCTTCCCGGAGATCATTTTCGGCATAAGGTGCTTCCCACGAATCATCAGCAAACGCCCACTTGGTAATATGTTCAGGAGAATTATAATATTCCCAGACTTTTTCTATTGGAGCTTTTACCCAAGTAGTGATACCAATAGTAGAACTGGTACCTGTTTCCGAAACTTCTTTTAATTTTTCTAAAGCTTTTGGCCAAGTTTTTAGGAAATATTCATAATATTCATCAGCAGCGTCCATATCGACCGTAAATTCAGTAGTCTGGTCATCAGTCTTTTTGAAAGTGTAGTTTTCAAAGGAAGGCGCCCATGCTTTTGCCGCGTCACTGGTAGTATCCTCTACACCGTTAGAGATAAATCCTAGATGTTTTATCGAAAGATATTCACTTGGTTTATTCTCAGCAATTTCACTCACCATGCCATCATTGTTTCCTTGTTCATTGGCACCAACAAACTTCATCTTCGAACCTTTTTCCCAGGTTCCCACAGCATTCGATCCTGGCATAAACACTTCTGTCCAGAGTGGATAGGTGTCCTTACCAATTGTGGTTTGCCAGACCTTTTCCACAGGAGCTTTGATAGTGATTGAGAGATGGATTTTTTTCATAAGTCCATTCTACCATACACAAAATGGAGTTATTCTGCGGTCCCAACAATTTCCGTCTCACAGTTGATTGGTTCAACTGATTCATCAGCAAAGTTATGAAGATTCTTTGCCTCTACTTTTATTTTACACATCTTTAGTAAAATCTGTCTCATCTTTTCTTTATGACAATCGGCATCACTACCACCCAACAACATACATAATTGAGAATTTCTCATAAATTCATCATCATCGCCTTCATTTTCGGCGTTTTGCATATCTTTTTTGGCCTTCTCCAGGGCTTTATCAAGTAATTTTTGGGCTGCTTCATCTTCGCCGATAAGTTGATCTAGTGCAGCACCTCGAACTAAGTCTTCTACAGAGGCATCACCATCATTAGCAATATTGTTAGCTTCATTTCTCGCAGCATTCTCTGCATCTCTTACAGCTTGATCCACGGCTTTGTCATAGGCCTCAACATCAGCATCGCTTCCCGCACCATAATCATCATCTAAAATCATCCCATCGCCATCGTCTACAGAGGTAGCGTCACTAGTATCTTGAGCAAATACTTGAGGAACAAACAGATTTGTTTTCGCTGTGCTTTTTTTGTATTGAACTTTTCCTGTTAAAACTTGAATTCCTTCGAAGGTTTCGGGGTAGGTTGATGGGTCGTAACTTTCTTCTACAAATTGTTGATGAATAGTCTCCAATACATTGGTAGCAACCTTCTTTGAACCCTTTACTCTGCTTTGAACGGCTCGACGAAGATTCGCTGCCGGGATGAGATTTGTCGAACGATTTCCCGATGCTCCCAAAGAGATCGCTTTGAGAGTTTCACTGATAAATGTATTCTTGTTTTTGTCAAAACTCTCAACTAATTGAGAATTTTTTGAGGCTTTTAAGGCGTTGCGTATGGCAGGAAAGGCAAACATGACTTTTGGATCATCCCAATATGCTTTTGCTTGCATATCTCTTCGAGGGTATCTTTCATCTGGTATGGTTAGAGAAAATCTTCGTAGCAAATCAATGGCTTCTATATCTCATAACGCACAGAATAATGATGAAAGGTACTATTGATGACATCTGCGGCTAACTCCTTTATGTTTGTGGTTGAGGAATAACTATCTCTGATTCATGAAGTCGTAAGACTAATAAATCATTATGACCTAAATAATACGAATAGATAGGAAACATTGGTGTCGTGTCCCCTGCCCATTTTGGACTGACTGCCATATATTTTGAGCCCATCGTTTTTCCCATAGGAATATTGAGAGCCATAGCACATACTTCTGCATTAAAACTTGGTTGAGTAAAGTCACAACGATTATTTTTCTTGGCGTAGGTTTTGAATTCATCACGAAGTTTTCCTTTGGAATAATCGATAACCAGATACACGGGATATTGAGTCCCATGATTCGGACCCTCCAGAGCAATATTCATTCCAAATCCTAAATCCTGATATAAGGGAAGATGGGTACTGGTGGTGGGCATTTCACGATACTCAGCAATCTCTGCAGTAGTTACTCCTAGATGTGGAGGAACTACGAGATATACTGGTATTCCAGTAGACAAGGTTGTGCTCACTACTTTGCCTTTACTCCCAACTTCTTCATTTTTTACAGAATCTTTTATATATTCGGTATCAATTTGTTCATTACCATCTTTTTTCACCAGTTTAGAGCTCCCTTTTACTCTGTTTTCAGAAATTTTTAAGGGCTCACTGACGTATTGAGAAGACGAAGATTTTTGGGGAAGAACTTTTTCAGACAAGAGTTTTTTTACACCGGAGAATTTGAGAACACCAACTACTCCAAGAGTGAAGGCGACAATAACGACTAACAATACAATAATTACAGTGTTCCCTTTGTTTTTCATGGCAGCAGGACCGTTACTCATCAGTGTGGCAAGTATTGAATTAAACTGCAAGCAGTGAAAAGTATTGCTAAGAAAAATATATTCCCTTTCACACAATTCTTACATGAACAGAGTACAATGAACTCATGAAGTATATCGTAGTGGTGATATTATTTTTTGTAATACTCATTGGAAGTTATATCTTTTTTGCTAAAAAATCTTCACCATCTCAGCTTGTTACTGGCTATTGTGCCGGTTCAGCACTTGAAGGCTCGATAAGTACTGAAGGAGCTGCTGGAAGCGTCTATGGTACATTAACCTTAAAAAACATCTCTTCATCACCCTGTCAGATCATGGGAAGTAATTATATAGAAGCAGATTATTCAGCGGAAAATATAGTGCTTTCCAAACAGGACGGGGTTGGCGATGAAGTTATTCTCCTTGTCCCCCAACAATCGGTATATTCCAAAGTTCGCTATCAAAACGGTCCTCAGTGTAGTTCACCATTACCAACTACAATTGTGTTCCGTTATAAATTTTCACCCAGTGAATCCATACGGTTTAAAGATATAACTGGAGATTCAAATTTACCGATCGTCGCCTGCTCTCAGGTTGCCGAGACAACCCAGGTGAGTGTCTGGAGTATTTCCAGTAACCCTTAGCTGCTCCCAAAGATTCGGAACGCTGTCTTCATAAACCTTACTGAAAAATGTGAGAATTCTATTTTCTATATTGCATCAAAAAGTCAATGATAGTTACAATATTTCCTATGTAGAAAAAAATCTCAAAATACAGTATCATTCATATCCTATATAAAAAATTTATCTATAAAAAATTATGAAAATTAAATTTCCTGGTCGAGTTCTTATTTTAGGGTGCGGGTCTGTCTCACAATGTGTTCAACCATTATTACTGAAGCATTTAGAGATGGATTTTAAAAAAATGACCATCCTCGATTTCGAGGACAAACGAAAAATTATTCCTGACACTTTAGCCGCTGGGGCTACCTACGTAAAAAAGAAAATTACTCCTACCAATATGGGTAAAGTATTAGGAGAATATGTGGGCCCTGGCGATTTGTTGATAGATCTCGCTTGGAATATAGATACCGTCGAGATCTTGCAATGGTGTCACGAGCACAAGGTGCTGTATATAAATACTTCAGTTGAGTATTGGGATCCTTATGATGTTACCGTTCCTCCTACCGAACGCACCTTATATGCCCGACATATGAAACTCCGTAGTCTAAAGCAATCATGGAGTGAACCAGGAACGACAGCTGTTGTCGAACATGGAGCGAACCCAGGATTAGTGAGTCATTGGGTAAAAGTTGGTTTAATAGATCTTGCTCAGGCGATTTTGAAATTTGGTTTCTCAGCAGGAGAAGACTTAGCGGGTAATCGTTGGGATGCACTCAAACAAGCTCTCGAAGATAAAGATTTCCCTAAATTAGCAATGTTATCAGGCACGAAAGTTATTCATATTTCTGAACGCGACACCCAAATTACCAACAAGCCAAAACGTATCGATGAATTCGTAAATACCTGGTCTGTTGCAGGCTTTCATGAAGAAGGTATCGCCCCTGCAGAATTAGGATGGGGTACCCATGAACGCCGCTTACCTCCGAATGCCCAAGTGCATCTCTATGGTCCAGGTAACCAAATTTGTATGAGTCAAATGGGAATCAATACCTTTGTAAAAAGTTGGGTCCCTGGTGGTGAGATTCGTGGTATGGTTGTCCGTCATGGTGAAGCTTTTACAATAAATGACCACCTAACAGTTTGGGAAAATGGGAAACCAATTTACCGACCGACTGTTCATTATGCCTATTTACCAACTGATTCAGCCATTGCCTCATTACAAGAACTCAAAAACAGAAATTATGATTTACAACCTGACCAACGAATCTTGAATGATGAGATTATTGATGGTAAAGATGAATTGGGGGTTCTTCTCCTGGGACATGATTTAAATGGTTGGTGGGTTGGTTCTCAGTTAGATATTCATGAAGCCAGAAAACATGTAAATCATCAAAATGCGACAACCTTACAAGTTGCTGCTTCAGTATTGGGTGCATTAGCTTGGATGATTAAAAATCCCAATCAAGGATTGTGTGTTCCTGATGATCTCCCCTATGAGGAAATACTCAGTGTGGCTAATCCCTATCTAGGACCATGTCCTTCTGTTCATGCAGACTGGACACCATTGAAAAACAGATTCGATCCGTTTGCTGACTGGACATCTCCAAGTCCTGCAGAAGAAGATGTATGGCAATTTGAATCATTTTTAATGCAATAGTAGTATACAGGTATGAATACCCTAACTCCCGAAGAAACTCAGGTGATATTAGGTAAAGGTACAGAACCTCCGTTTACTGGAGAGTATGATGATTTTTACAAACCGGGAACGTTTATTTGTCGACGGTGTAATTCTCCGCTTTTTTCTTCTCAGGCGAAATTCGATGCCGGCTGTGGCTGGCCAGCCTTTGATGAAAATTTTCCTGAGACCGTGAAAAGAGTGCCGGATGTTGATGGACGAAGGATAGAAATTCAGTGTACTAACTGTGGTGGGCATTTAGGTCATGTGTTTGAGGGAGAACATCAGACGGAAAAAAATACGCGTCATTGTGTGAATTCGTTATCTATTCGGTTCATTCCTGAAGGGCAAACGCTCCCTGAAGTATTTCATAAATAAGATTACAATATTGTAAATTCTCAAAATCTTTTTATTTTTTCGTCATCGCAGTTCGTCGTTCGACAAGCTCAGGACGATGCCTGTAGTATAAGAGTGGCACCGCTTTTCTTTCCTTCAAAAATAAAAAGATTTATCGATTATCACAAAAAAATAAATCGAGCGATTTAGCAACTTATTTATTGTCCTTCGATGGATTCTATTTCAAAGATTCCTACAGTAGGATAGATCGTATTATCTTCTGCTTTGAATAGTCCTTTGAGGGTTACTTCTTTATTCATTTCTATTTTCGATAGATGCTTCATTCCTGGGTCTTGGTCTCGTAAACCATAGTACTTTCCTGTACTATCTTTTAGGCCGTAGGCGCATTCCATGGTTTGTGGTCCTTCTTGGTTTTTATGAGGTAAACAGGTTACTGTTCCTCGGAGTGTTTTGGGAACTCCTGTAAAAGGATCTGGAGTTACTTCTGCCATTGGCGTTGACGTACCTGAGGTTTCCGGTGAAGATGAATGTGGGAGTTTTTGGAGTATCCTTTGGGCGATAAATAGACTGGCGATCACGATCAGAACTATGAGAATCAGATGTTGTGTTTCGACACCTTGTTTTACTTTTTTCATATATACAAAGTATAAAAGATTTTTTAATTACTGACTATCGGGGACAAATACCAAGGCTCCTGAATTGATACAATAGCGTTTTCCTGTAGGTTGTGGACCGTCATCAAAGACATGCCCAAGGTGTCCCCCGCAGGTATCAAGTACTTCGATACGGTCTTCCCCAGGGATTGTCGTATCAGATTTGAGCACGAGACTATCATCCTTGATTGGTGCCCAAAAACTTGGCCAACCTGTTCCTGAATCATAGCGTTGTTCAGATCGGAAGACAGCTTGATTGCAGCCAGCACTGTAGTAAGTCCCTTGTCGAGTTTCATATTCTAATGCCCCGGTAAATGGGTACTCTGTACCGGCTTCCCGGAGTATATGATACTGATTTGCAGTAAGAATTTTTTTCCATTCTTCGTTTGTTTTTGTTTTTGACTGATCAAACGAACCAGATATAATTTCACCGCTATTAGACTGTGATTTCGTTACATTAGTTGTACTGAATTTGAGGACTGCAACCAGAACAATACTAGTAATACACCCTATAGTAAATAAAAATAATAACAGATGTTTTTTCGTGTTTCTATAACCAGCCATATCTAAACTTAGTATACCTATTTTTGATGGTCTGCAAAGTAGGCCATAGCATCACGCATAAAGATCGCAAGTCCTGGTTTGATTTTTTCGTAAAAGGCGGTGAATCGTTGATCTTCAACATACATCTTCCCCAGATTTTTATACATGTCATAGGAACAATCATAAAATTGTTGCATATGGTTAAAATGCTTTTGTATTGCTGATTGGACGTCGTTACTATCGATACTGTGGTCCATTGTGTCTGCAATTCCCAGAGTGATATCTTGTCCTTCACGTTTAATTTTTTGTAAATCTTCCTTTGTCCATTTTTTTATTCGTTCCAATGATTGTTTATAAGCATCAGTATTTCCCCACCGTTCTTGAACTTCTTCTTTATACTGTAGATAGTCTTTATCTTTGAATGGATCAAATTGAGTGTGATCTGTCATAGGTTGTTCACCTCCTTTCAGTGAGTTCTCGATTATTGTGATAAGTTGTTCTAGTTTTCTTTTTTTTAGTTGCAATAAGATTTTTTGATCTTTCAGGGCGTGAGTTTTGTCAAATGCATCAGAATTTACAATAGTTTGTATCCTTGCCAAGGGAAACTCCAGTTCTCGGAAAAAGAGTATTTGTTGGAGTTTTTCTACCTCTTTTTGTTCATAAAACCGATAGCCATTCTCATGATGAAAAGAAGGTTTGAGTAACCCAATTTGATCATAATAATGGAGAGTTCTAACGGTCACTCCTGAAAGATCGGCAAGTTGTTTAATTGTGTATCGCATGTGGAGAGTATAGACTATGACGTTGCGTTATAGTCAAGGAGCCAAAGCAACTCCTCCAGCAGAGGAGTTGCTTACGGAGAAATGGGTTATTTTTTCATCATGTGCATTCGACCCATTTTCATTCCAAATCCACCAAACAAATATTTAACATCGATGTTGTTTTGTTTGGCCCAGGTTTCTATATCGGTTTTTTGTTTTTGTAGAGCTGCTTTTCGCTCTGCAGGAGTTTTGTCTTTTAACGATTGTATATTCGTTTCCATTTGAGAGGTTAACTCTTTATGTTTTGTCAGAATAAGCTGTTTTTGTTGTTCAGTAATCTTTCCATCAGTGACCTCTTGAGTTAATTTGGCTTCATAACGATTTTCCATATCTGCCAGATGATCTTTTTTATTTTGATCAAAGACAGCTTGAACATCTTCTTGTTTTAATCCAAATTTTGTAGCAATTTTTTGTGCAATTGAGGTATGGCTGGTTGAGGTTTGGGCAAATATTTGTTTGCTCCCCGCAAACCCTACACCAAAGGCTACCACGACAGCTGCAATTGCTAGAGATTTTCGTTTGTTTATAAGACTCACCTCCCTCTCTATTTTGAATATAAACATATAACCTGAAAGGATGCTTAAAAATTTCATGTATCCTAAGTGCCTTAATTAAAGCCAGGGATCTTCCTAAATTAGATCCTTCACTTCGTTCAGGATGACGGAAAACACGATGAGTAAAAGTTTATTGGAGGTATTTTTTATAGAAGTCTACTGTTCGCAACATTGCTTGAGAAAATGAACTACCTTCTAAATTATGTCCCCCACTTGGGTATTCATAAAATTCATGGGGTATGGTGGTTTTATCAAGTTCTGCAACTAAGTCACGGCTGTAATTAATATTCACGACGCTATCATCTTTGGCATGATGGATTTCTATGGCTCCTTTTAGATCAGAAAGATAATTTACCGGGGCTACTAATTTCCAAAAGGGACTTTCTTTCGATGGCTGGCCATAGATCTCCATAATTCTTCTCCGTGTGTTCTGTTGAGGTGTGGTCAATATGGGTGGACGATAACTTTGATCATTAATTCCATATGTTTGTTGATCGGTGTAACTGTATACCGCTCCTGCCCAAATGACTGCAGCCGGAATAGTTGGTCTGGCGGCTACACTTCTCATGACAACATTTCCAGCCATACTATGACCCCATAATCCTATTGCCTTGGGATTGACGAAGGATGATGTTTCTAAAGCTGAATAAGCATTCAAGGTATCGATAACATAATCACTAGAGGTGTAGGCTCCACCAGGTTGTCCTTCTGAATCCCCATGCCCGCGAAGGTCTATCTTAAATACTACAAATCCACGGCTAGCGAGATAATTTACATACTCAATATATCGTTCGGTAGTTTTGTACAGGGTGGGTGGTATATAACCGTGAACAAAAACTATTGCAGGCCAGCCATCGGGCGGTTTTTCTCCTTTTGGTTGGGTTAGTAGTCCATGGATAGTTAATCCATCAGATGTATAGGTAGTCAGATATGATGAGTAGTTAGAGTTTTGTTGATATGGTTGTAATTCTCCCAAGCTACTTGGATACGATTTGGCACGAAGATAAGGAATGGTTAACTCTTCAAATTGGAATGGTGTAGGTGTAGGAGATGCTATTATTTTTTCTGTAGTCTGTTTGGTTTCTTCAATTAGTGTTGCGTTTTCTTTGTGGAACAGTAATATTCCTACAACTAATAGTAGGAAACAAATTGTTACCGCGATGATGATATATGTTTTAGCTTTCATAGGTTGTTGAGAAAGTATCTTTAAAAAATCCAAAGTCTATTGCGATGGTGTAGTACAATAAGTTCGCGAATGAAAGTATGGTTTGTAATTACCTTAGTCGTCTTCAGTGTGATTCTCTTCTTCTGGGTAGTAACGGCTGAGCGAAAAATCAATGATACAGTTGATGGTCCTGACAGTATATCAAATTCTACACCGATTCCCCCAGTCTCAATTCCAAACAGTCATATTATTCCTGAACAGTTGCATGTCTTTCAAACCTTTAACAATTGTGGACCAGCTACCCTATCAATGGCTCTATCTTACCTCGGGCAGCAAGTTTCACAAAAAGAATTGGGTGATCAATTACGACCTTATCAGGTGGCCGGTGGAAATAATGATGATAAATCAGTAAGTCTTCATGAAGTTGTCGATGAAGCACAAAAAAGAGGATTTGTCGCCTATTTGCGTCCCAATGGAACTCTGGATACATTAAAGCGATTTCTGGCAGCAGATGTTGTGGTTATAACTCGTACTTGGTTGAAAGTTAACGAAGATATTGGCCATTATCGGGTTATCCGCGGGTATGACGATACTTCTCAAGAAATTATTCAAGATGATTCGCTACAAGGAAAAAATCTTACATTTACCTATGATGATTTTATGACTTTGTGGAAACCGTTTAATTATGAATATGCGATTATTGTCCCCGATGAAAAACGTACGCTGGTTGAATCTATTTTGAGAGATGATCTCGATGAACACATTGCTTGGCAACACGCCCAAGTAAGAATGGAAGTAGAATTGGACAACGATCCTACAAATTGGCAACTCATCTTTGCCCTTTCGCGGATAGCATATTATTTAAAAGATTATCCTGAGTCAGTACGTTTATTTAATAGCATTGAATCTCAGATTTCGTCCCGGACATTGTGGTATCAATTGGAGCCGTTACAAGCTATTGAAGCGACAGGTGATTATCAAAGAGTTTTCGCCATCACTAATCAGATTATTAATAATCAAAATCGTGCCTACTCAGAACTCTACTATATGCGGGGAACGATTTATGAGAAACAAGGTATGCTATCCCAAGCTAAGAAAGAATATGAACAAGCAGTACTATACAATAATAAAAATCCTTTATTTCAGAAAGCACTATCTCATCTCCCTTAGTAATTTCAGTAATTTTTCAGCATCTATTGATATAAACAAAGACTCCCGTGTATGAAAAAAATCTATCTGGTGCTTGTCATCTCCATTACGTCATTAGCCATTTTAGGATATACCAGGTATCGAATTTCGAACACTGAAACAGGGGCCCCGCCGTATGTAGCTGAAGATCTAAACCCTCCCGAAAATCTTGATCCCTATGCATGGATAAAAAATTGGACCCGTGATGATGGCCCTCCCAGAGTGGGTTTACAAGTTGGCCATTGGAAAAATGAAGAACTTCCGGAAGAATTAAGTCGGTTAGTTGGAAGTACTGGGACATCAGGGGGAGGAAAATCAGAATGGGAAGTTAATAAATCAGTTGCTGAAGAAACAAAAAAAATTCTTGAATCCATGGGTATTCTTGTCGATATTTTACCTGCGACTATTCCCCCTCAGTATTCGGCAGATATTTTTATCGCAATTCATGCTGACGGTAATGTGGATTCATCGGTATCTGGTTTTAAAGTTGCAGCACCCCGACGAGATTTCACTCAAAAAGCTGATGCCTTTGTTTCCCTCTTAGAAAAATCGTACGGAGAAGCTACTGGATTGAGTAGAGATCCAAATATATCAAGAAACATGCGCGGGTATTATGCCTTCGCCTGGTGGCGTTATACTCATGCCGTACATCCTATGACTCCAGCTGTTATTTTGGAAACAGGATTTCTTACCAATCCTGATGATCAAAAAGTGATTGTAAAAAATCCGGAAAAATCTGCTCAAGGGATAGCTGATGCAGTTGTAGTATTTCTACGTAATCAAAATCTGTTGAAAGAGGGGTAGTATTGGTTAAATCTGCTTATCTTTCAAGGGTGAGATAGGTATATTTATATCCCCCACCTTCCTGAAAATCGTTGGTAATAACTTTGGTAAAGTGTGAATATTCAGGAAAAAATGTATCTGCATCTGCTGTAGCATCAACTACGGTTAGGTATATACGTTCTGCTTTTTCGATTGCTTGGGCATAGGTCTTACCACCCCCGATAACAAATATTTCATCATTTCCTGGTGCTGATTGGGCAGCAAGTATCGCTTCTTCTATTGATGGAACAACCACACACCCTTCTAGAATAAGTTTCATATCGGAACTAATCACTATATTGGTTCTGCCTGGTAACGGTTTACCGATGGACTGAAAAGTTTTTCTTCCCATAATTATCGGATGACCTGAGGTTATCTGTTTAAACCGAGGAAGATCTCCAGGAATATGCCAGAGCAATTTATTATCTTTTCCAAGCTCTCTATTTTTCCCTATAACGGCAATGAGGGAGATCATTAAAATCCTCCCACGACTGTGATATCTCCTTTGATTGCAGGATAAGGATCGTATCCTTCCAAGGTAAAATCATCGATAGTAAATTCATCGATATTTTTCTTATCGGGATTGAGTTTCATAGTGGGGAATGGTTTGGGAGTTCGAGATAATTGTTCTTTACATTGATCAAAGTGATTTTCATAAATATGGACATCACCGAACACATGAACAAAGTCTCCAGGTTTATACCCCGTTACCTGTGCTAACATCATGGTTAATAATGCGTAGGATGCGATGTTAAATGGAACTCCTAAAAATAAATCAGCGCTTCGTTGGTACAATAATAACGACAATTTATCGTTGGTAATATTAATGTGGAACATAGTATGACAGGGAGCGATAACCATCGATGCATCATGACTGCCGGACATTTCGTAAATACACCCTGCATTCCAAGCAGAGATA
>JBGALL010000047.1:0-14867 GCA_044223895.1 Candidatus Woesebacteria bacterium | reverse complement strand
AACGGGACTTCACTGAGTATGAAACACCAAGATGCGACCTTAATTTTCTCTTATAGCTATGGAGATTGGTCATTAATTCCCGTAGGAATGACCGAATAACCTATGACTGCAGAAATAGTTTGGAACGAAAGACCACAATCAATTGAACCATTATCCGAACAAGAACGATCCATCCTTCGTGATCTATTTACCAATCAAATACGCTCTGAGTTGTTACAAGTCGATGGCGCCAAGGATATAGATTTCGTTTTGGATAATGCTATCTCCGGTTTAATCGATGGCGAACCACAATTACATCTTATAAAAAAAGGAAAAAGTACCGCAGGAGTTCAGAGTTATAATCCTTATCCGATATTGGAATGGAAAGATAAGCGATTAGTCGATTTAGAAACCCTCAAAGAAAGCCAAATCGGAAAAGACAAAATTACTTACTCAACCTCGCGATTAGATGAACTCCGGCAGACAGCCAGTTATGAAACACCAGCTAGTCAAGTTGTTATCCATACCACTGGTTTAAAAAATCCTGATCAAGTGCAACGAATCTATGATGGTTGGGAGGATATTGTAAATTCTTCAGAGGGAATTCCTGAGCCCGTCAAAAAGGCTTTTAAATCAAAAATGAGCGAAATCAGCTACAGTATGAAGCCACTATTTGCAGACTTTATTTTCTCGGCAATTTATGAAAATGATCATGGGAAAGTAGATCGCGAATCCTTGGGGAAAATAACTATCGCCTTTTCTCTTGACAGGACTGCCAGAATAAAGGTTGCTGGCGGTCGATCACTAATAATACCTCCAGAACAGACTTCAGCCCTACTTCATCTCGTGCATGTGCATACCGTTGGCAACGAGCTAGAATAATCCCACAAAAAAATCCGCTCGTATTCCTGGCGCCTGCCAAGAGAGCGGATTTTCGATCATCTGTACATTCCATTTCCTTCACCGCGCAATTTCTACAAAGAATATGTTCTTTCCAGAAAATGACGCGGTGAAAATAAAAAATTATAGTGAAGGAAGGGATGTCAAAATCCATAGTGAATACAGCCAAAACAACTCGTGCCGCGGTAATGTATTGTTTATTAACTATGTGACATCCCTAAGAGAGTGATGTTCCTTCACAATCTAAATTTCTATTTAAGCATCATTGTGGGGACAGGAAAGTGACCTGAAATTTTTGGGGGAGGGAAAAATCCAGATCCTTTCCTGATCCATACACCAGAGAGAGTATAGTGCCACATCTTAATTTCAAAAATAATGAATCGGAACTACAACTAATAGAGGTTTTAAAGGACTATAAGTATTATTTTTTATCGAGGGAGAACTGACAGAGTTCAATGAATCTACAATTGTCAGTCCTCCTGGCTGCGATGTCAGCGGAAGGATACATGTCAGGTCATCATCCTGACTAAGCGATTCTGCCTTGTACGTTAGCTATTATTAAAAGCACGCATTGGCTTCACCTCCATTACTAGTATCCTTTATTCCCTCACGCAATGATGGTTCATTGGGGCCGTACAGGAAACAATCAGTTATTTCCTCTACAGCCCCAAGAAATAGAATGGTAATGTGCAAAACGATAGTCCCAGTTGTACACCTCCTCTCTTTCCTCGTCAATAATGAATTTTAAAATGTGTATAACAAAGCAGAATGACAATCTAAAACAAGATTTAACTGTGATCATTATTTAACTTGCAAAAAGATATCCAAGTGCGTAGCATACGTGTATACTATGCCCACATATATTCCCGATAATAAGACCAAGCGATATGTAATTATTTCCCCAGTGCGTAAAAATCGCCCCAACGATCAAGCCAAACCTCAAACGCCACAACCAACAATCTACAAATGTCCATTTTGTCCTGGCAATGAATCAATGACGCCTCCAGAAGTGGATCGTCTTCCCAAAAACTCAACGGAATGGGCAGTCCGAGTTGTTCCAAATAAGTACCCAATTACTGATATTCATGAAGTCATCATCCTCAGCACCCAACATACCAAAGACTTCTCTCTTCTATCCTTAGAACAAGCTCAATTAGTAATGAAAATGTTTTTTCAGCGCTATGTTCATCATTCACTCAGCGGAAATGTGATTATCTTTGGTAATCATGGTGAAGAAGCAGGGGCTAGTCTCCCCCATCCACACGCCCAATTAGTAGTAGTTCCTCGAGATATTCCTTTTGATGCTATCGAAATAGAAGAACCCGCTCATATTCTCAAAGAAACAGCAGACTTCAATGTCTATTGTCCCAAATTTTCCCAATGGCCATTTGAAGTTTGGATCGCCCCTAAGGCTGTTGGATCAAGCTTTGCGGACATAACAGAAGAACAGAGAAATGCCCTCGCATTTTTATTACAAAAAACTCTTCAAACCCTTCGATCTGCTACGAGCCAACCAGATTTTGCCTTCAATCGTGCCAATAAAGTATTTGCGTATAACTACTACATATCCCACACGAAAAATTTTTATGTCAGAGTTATTCCCCGATTAATCCATCGAGCAGGTTTTGAATTAGGGACAGGATTATCGGTGAACATAGTGCCTCCAGAAGATGCTGCAGGTTATTTAGGGAAGTTGTGGATCTAATACTTACTCTTTTTTGGTATGTAAGGCTTTGTGATAATAGTAATCAACCAAAAAGTCCTGATAGAAATCACTCATCTGTTTAGCGATAACATCCCAACTGAAAAAATGATTCGCCCGGTCTATTCCATTTTCGCGCATTTTCTTTCTGACACTAGGATGATTGACGACATAATACAATTTTTCAGCTAATGCTACCGGATCTTGAGGTGGTACGAGGATACCTGTTTTGCCATCTTTTATAGTCCACTGCATTCCCCCTACCCGAGAAGCGATGACGAGGGTTCCACAGGCCATTGATTCTAAGGGAACTAACCCAAAAGGTTCATAGAATGAGGGAACCACAGTCACATCCGCACTGGAATAATAGTATTGAAGATATTCACGATTTACAGGTCCGATAAATCTGACAATGTCTTTTATTTGTAATCGGTTAACTATTTCCTGGAGACGTAATAGTTCTTCTTTCTCAGGACCATCGGGTAGTTTTGCCCACTTTGCAGGCGCGACCCCACCAGAAACATATAAACGCATAACTTTACGTTTCTCAGGCATTCGCTGAGCTAATTCATACATGGCTGATAAAAGGGTATCCAATCCCTTTCTTCGCTCTATTCTTCCCACATACAAAATCATTAATCTATTCGGATCAATATGGATAACCCTGCGGGCAAGCAGTTGAGGTGTAGGAGTAAATCTATTGAGGTTGACTCCTCCAGCTACGACAACAATTTTCTTCGCTGAAGTTTTATAGTAGGTAATCATTTCATCTTTCATCTGCGGGGAGGTCGCTATAACCCGGTCTGCGTTATTTAGCACTTCTGTTTCTAATCGGATTCTTTCTTTAGGGGATTTGTCACGAGAGCCCAAAACCATATGTCGGATAGCTCCTAATGTGTGGAAGGTATTGACATGAGGTATACCCAAGCGGCGGGAGATCTGGACTCCTGCCCATCCGGAAAAATAATAATTTCCATGGAGCAGCAGATACTCCATCTTATTGTCTTTTACAAATTTCATAAAATTCTCGACATATTCACTCATATGAGGGAATAATTGGTCTCTAGGAATATGATCTATCGGTCCAGCTTTTAAACGGATAACCCGGACGTTGGGTGATATCTTGGCAATTTCCGTAGTCTTCGGAGATGACCAGCGGGTAAATACATCAACAATCCAGCCTAATTTATCGAGAGATCTTGTCAATTCAAGCACATAAACGTTTTCTCCCCCTGCTTCTAGACTCCCTGGGGCAGCGAGTGGATCTGAATGGTCAGTAAGGACTGCAATACGTTTTAACATAGGAAATTTGTATAGACGAGGTACCTACCCGCGCCTTTATTGAATTATATCACGTTTTCATTTTTGTCTAGTACTACCGGCGGGTAGACCGCTCAGATGAAAGTAAAAAAAGAGGAGAACACCTAAGAGGTTACAAAAAATACTGATAAGAAAAAGAAGAAGAACGTAAGGGTTATGTAAGACAATATTAGTGAGTAGATGTAGCGATTATATCTTTGTAGACATTCTCATATCCTTCGATCATTTTCTCTACAGTGAAGTGCTCCTCAACCCGTTTGCGGCTTTCCCGACGCATTGCCATGTATTCTTCATCAGATAAGGCATAGACGCGCTCGATAGCCTCAGCAATACCGGCTAACCCGGTTTTCTTTACGATATACTCACCGGATGTCATCATCAGAGGGATTCACAATAAAACCTGCTTTGCCATCCACAACTATTTCCGGGACAGCTCCTCGAGAAAAGGCTATTACTGGTGTACCGACAGCCATACATTCCACAAATACAAATCCAAAAGGTTCTTCCCACATGATTGGGAATAAACCTGCCCGCGCATTTGCCAAGAATTCCTGTTTATCATTTCCCTGTAAAATACCAACATCGTGGGCATGTGTGGTCCCAGATGTGGAACAATTTTGTTCATAATATGGTTTATTACTTCACATTGGCAGCATACCGAAGGATTTTATTTGTTTCTTTAGTGGTTATTAGGGCTTCTTTCAGCCCTTTAGCAGCATTCGGACTCACTCTTCCAATCCACATCAAATCCTGGCCTCCATTGTCATGAAAAGCATAAGGGCTAATATCGATACCGTTGTAAACAAAATATTTAGCCTGAGAGTTTTCTTTTGTTGATATCCAGAGATAGCTACATAATTATTTTTAGGATCAGTAATGAGTGGAGAGGGATTGTCATATACTCGTATTCCGGAGGCATGTGGGTTGCTGTCACTACTGGATATGGGATTTGACTCAGAACAAGCACCAGTTAAAAAGCCGAGGTGTTGTCATGAACAATATCAAATTTTTCATTTGATTGATTCAAATGAAGGAGAATCTCCCTGCTAATGACACATCAATAGCTATCCCTTCATTTGAAGGAAGTCTCTCCCCTCTCGCTTCATAAAATCTTCTCGAATCGACGAACGTGTGTGTCTAGCGACAACATGAGTTTTAACTCCAGGAAGTTGGGATTCGGGAGTAGCAAAAAGCACTACTTCATGACCTTTTTTAGCTAAACTTGGAGCCAATAAAGCACAAAACACCTCTGTGCCACCAGTAGAATCAGTAGTAATAGGTTTGGATAAAACCCCCAAAACAGCTATCTTCATTAGCTTCAGTATGCACAAAAAATCAAGGAATAGCAAGCAAAAACAAACAACCCATAATTTTATTTTTAAGGCTATTTATGATATACTTTTGTTCTCCTTACTGAGGTTTTAGCGCTTCAGGTAAGGATATTTTGCACTTTACAAAGATGGGTTTAGGAGATATGTGCAGCTATAAGAAGATAATTCTGTCTTTTTGTAGCTGCACATAATTGGAGGAACATTATGAATCAAGAGTCGACGATCTTAAACGCCTTGAACCAGACAATCCAACAGATTATCCACGATCCGAATTTTTCAATCCTCACCAGATCATGCTGTTGCCCATTCCCCTTTGCTATTCTCTTCACGATGTTGTTTTTCTACAACAGACACCTATATCAGGATCGGCACGGAAGCGGCATCGGATTTTCGGCATTTATCTTTTTGGTGGGGGCATTTATTACCTGGATACTGTTCGCTTTGGGGATACTGGCAGTCTTAATCGACGCGAATTTTGCACCGCCGGTAATTCATTACTTCTCAAACACGCCAGTACCAAACTTTCCTTCCAGCCCATAGCTCATCTTTTTTGACGTCGTAGTGTTGATGATACCTTTCATCCTAGGTGCAGCAATTATCATCATTACGACGTCATATTTTTTCAGCAGCCCCAGACATTAAGGAAAAGATAAAGGAGATTATTCTCTGGCTCTGTTATACACATTGAAGACTTACTATGCATGTCTATTTTCGATTAATACTTCGCTTGTAGAGTTCGATATTTTCAACAGCAATTCCAGTCCCTCGGACGACACACAACAGCGCATCTTCAGCCACATGACAAGGAACTCCTGTTTCCATGGTTAAGAGTTTATCTAAATTGCGTAAGGTAGATGTCCCACCAGCCATTACAATTCCCTTGTCAATTATGTCTGCCGCCAATTCTGGAGGAGTTTCTTCGAGTACAGCTTTAACAGTTGAAACTATTTGTCTCAGCACTGGTTGCATGGCTACCGTTACTTCCTCTGGGGTAATTTCGATCATTCTTGGTAAGCCGTTGATGACATCCCTCCCCTTCACTTCTAGGACTTCGATATCACTTTTATCCTCTTTCAATGGCTTTTCTCCCTCTGATTTTTTCTTCTTGAGGTCCTTTTCTTCATCTCTCAGTTCATCAGCTTTCACTTTTATTTTCCCAGTAGCATCAGCCACTGTCATTTTGATGATTTCCGCAGTTCGTTCACCAATAATCAGGTTGTATCTCTTCTTGATGTATTGGGCAATTGATTCATCAAGTTTATTCCCAGCAACTCTGGCACTTTTATGAATTACTACGCCTCCAAGTGATATAACAGCGCATTCTGTCGATCCCCCACCAATATCAACAATCATATGTCCAGATGCTTGAGCGATAGGAATTTTGGCTCCGATTGCTGCCGCTAATGGTTCCTCAATCAGATAGGCAACTTTCGCGCCAGCTGATAAGGTAGCGTCTAACACAGCTCTTCGTTCTACTTGAGTCACCCCACTGGGAACACAGATCATTACTTCTGGTTTAAATAATCTATTCTTGCCAATAACTCTATCGATGAAAAATCGAAGCATAGCTTCAGTAATTCTATAATCCGCTATCACGCCATTACGTAAGGGGCGTGTTGCTTTGATATTGATTGGCGTTCTACCCAACATATCTTTGGCATCATTCCCTACTGCAACCACCTTACCATCATCCTCAGTTACGGCTACAACCGTAGGTTCGTTAACCACGACCCCTTTTCCTGCCAACCAGACAAGACTATTTGCGGTCCCTAAATCGATACCTAATCGTTTTGAAAACATAGAAGTACTTTCGTATGGTTATTCTAACATAGGTCAGTTATACTAATTGTATGCCCACAAAGAAAAAGTTTAAAATTCCCTTTTGGTCAGTTATCTCTCCCTTTGCTACGATTGGTTTTATCCTCGGAACTTCAGCACTTGTGATTGCCTATGGCCGTGGATATCGATTACGAACCAATGGTGAAAGTATGGTTGGACCTACAGGAACATTAAGTGCAACCTCTGACCCAGTAGGAGCCCAAATTATCGTCGATGGAAATTTGAAGACTGCCACCAACACATCGTTCTCTGTAGATCCTGGCAAACACACCATACGAATTGCTAAAGATGGCTACCTCACTTGGCAGAAAGACATCAACATAGAAAAAGAAGTTGTCAGCCGAGCAGACGCTTTTCTCTTCCCTATAAACCCAAGTCTTTCACCTTTAACAAATAGCGGCATTATCAAACCTATTCTCTCTCCCGATGGAACCAAAATTGTTTATATAAGTCCGGCAAAAGAAGTAAATGGAAAAGCGGTAGAAGGCTACAGTTTATGGGTTCACGAGTTAGCAGACAAGACTCTGGGTTTTAATCGCGATCCCCGAAAGATTGCCGACATTGAATCATCGATCCAAGTTGAGACCATTACTTTACAATGGTCTCCTGATTCCAGCGAATTATTATTCTCTACCCCGACAATTGCTCGCTTATATAAAACAGCCCGCACAAATGACATGCAAGTTGTCACTCAACAAAAAACTACTGTGTTAGCAGACTGGCGAATAGAGGAAGATGATAAAAGACAGAAACAACTATCAGCATTTAAACAAGACTTTATCAATCTTGCTACATCGAGCGCTAAGATAATTTCTTTTTCACCAGACGAAACAAAAGTGCTCTACGAAGCAACCGCTTCGGCAACCTTGCCATTGATTATTACCCCACCACTGATTGGAACAAATACTACTCTTGAACAACGATCAATTAGCCCAGGAAAGATGTATGTTTATGACAGCAAAGAAGATAAAAACTACTTCCTATTAGAAACCAAAGAACTCATTCCCTCTCCTACACCTACCCCAACGATAAAAGGCCAACGCAAAGCAGCTGTGCAAGCCTCGACTTTAAATACAGAACTTTCAACCTACTACCCCATCTATTGGTTCCCTACCAATCGTCACCTTATCCTAACGACCAATAAAAAGATTGATATTTTAGAATATGACCGAACTAACTGGGTTACCGTATACGCTGGCCCTTTTGAAGAAAATTTTGCAGCCCCCTGGCCAGGAGGAAGTCGAATAGTTGTGGTAACCAATCTTAACCCTGGAGCTTCACCACTTTCAAATCTTTATACCGTCAATCTTCGTTAATTCAAGTACCCCTAGAAGGAATTGAACCCTCATCTTACCCTTAGGACGGGCCTGCTCTATCCGTTGAGCTATAGGGGCATTTGCGTCTGTATATTCTACTACGTTCACCTGACCTATGCATTGGCTAAGCAACTCCTAGGAACTATTTCTCTATTGAGAATAGTACAGTAGAAAACCTTTTACGGTTAGAACAATGATAACAGATCTCGACTTAATTCTTTAAGGAATCTATAGCCAGCAACATCTACGATATCAGCCTGGGTATACCCAGAAACTGACCACTAACTACGGCTAATAAATGGTTAGCACTCACTAACAATACTTGCCAAAAATTCTCTAGCTATAAAAAAAGAGGCAACAAAGGAAGTAATTATAATGCTTTACGTCTTAAACTCGACTACCAGGAGATACTTCTGTTAAAACGGTTTTATAGTTTCAAATATCGTTGGCTGCCATCTTGTACTCAAAGACCTATGCATAGCCTAAGCGATACATAGGTAGTTTTCGACCAAAGGAGAAAACCTATATTGTTAGCCCATTAATACCAAGAGATAACACTAGTACGAGTTATATGGGTTTGGATTCTTGAAGAAACGAATCTATTTTTTGTCGGGGACGGCGGATTTGAACCGCCGACCTTACGGTCCCGAACCGTACGCTCTACCAACTGAGCTAGTCCCCGAAATTATCTACGAAACTTTTGCTATTGTAACCGATTTCTGAAAAAGGTGACATCTTTTAAAAACTCAGTTTTCTAAAAAAAATAGAAGTAAAAGTGATAAACGAAGAGAAAATAGAATATTAAAAGCAAATTTAACACAAGCTAATAGCTCGTCAGCATAAGCCGTTAGCAGTTGTTGCGCAAGCAGTCTTCTTTCCAAACAGAAATATACAAACATTTACCACTAAAAAACCATAATATACTACAAGCTATTTGAGCTCTTTTGCCCCTTGAAGCTCACCTGTACTTGTGATGAACTAGATATGTGCACACTACCCTATGCATGGGTTAATCAATACCTAGGTGCCCTATGCCTGACAGCCTGCCACCAGATAAAAAGCTTGTCCCCATTGGAGAAGCAGCCAAAATTTTAGGTGTCTCTATAGACACTATTCGTCGTTGGGATAAATCAGGTGTCCTCCACTCCGAACGCCCAGATGGTAAAAACAGGTACTTCTCTGTCGAAGAACTGGAAAGCATTAAGTTTCAAAAGCCACTAGCAATTTCAGAAGCAGCTCAAGCGTTGGGGATGTCTCCTACCACACTCCGCCGTTTGGAAAAGAAAGGACTCATTAAACCAGAAAGAGACAAAAGTGGCGAAAGAGTCTACACCAAAAAAAGCATCGAGGATTTTCTCCACTCTGAATATTTCCTCCGCCAAAAAGAAATAGAAGAAAAAATATTGGCACCCCTCGATCCGACTGCAGAAGACAAAGAAGTAACCGTCCATCATGTCAAAGAGTCTCATGCAATGATGACTCCTGTTGGAAATGGGACAGAGATGGCAGCCTTGTCTGGAGGATTTGGGGGAAATACTATCCAGTCGATAAATCATCAAGAATCAACAATACATAATAACGAACCACTTACTGGGTCAGTATTGCCATCTATGCCCCAGTCATCTAGCGAAATTCCAGGTACCGCTCCATCACCACTCCCATCATCCGGCGGAATGATATCGTCTTTTGGTGCAGATGCAATTAACCAACTTGCAGAAAAACTCTCTACTGTGAACGGAACACTCCCTGCAGAGGAAAAGCATGAATTAAAGAAAAATTCATTATTTCGCCGAATGTTTTATATATCTGGAATGTTTTTAGCGACAACCTTTGTATTATTAACCTTTATAATAACTATCTTCTTTATTTTCTTCCCTGAAGCGACCAGTAAATTTTTCGGATACTATCGTTACGCAAAAATAGAAGAAGTGACCAAACAAGCTGCAGACGCCGGACCAAACGTTCTCGGAGCAACATCAGCGTATGAACCACTTCGCGCCAAAGGGACAGTATTAGGTTCTCTTCTTGATCCATTCGGAAAAGCTGGGTTGGCTATCGTAAAAGCGATCAATCCAAATGCCTATGAACAAACCCGTGCAGAACGATTGATTGAAGATGAAAACGATATTCTAACCGTAGACACCGAAGGGTTTTTAACACCTCTGTACAAATGGAAATACACATCTGGCAAAGGTCTAAGTATTGGGGACCAAGAATTAGTAGAAAATTTAAATGCTGATTTGATTCAAGGCAAAAAACCTGGAACGAGCCCTGGAGATTTAGTTGTCAGAGGAGATGATAATGTTTTTGTAAATTACCAAAATATTGCTGCAGGTGCTGTTGAAGGTGGTGAAGGCGGTTCAATTAAAGATGGGACTATTAATCGCTTTGACATTGCCCCAGGAGGAATCAGTTCTGCTAATTTAGCCAATCAAATAATTTCCACAGCCAAGCTAGCAGATACTGCAGTGACCACAGAGAAAGTTGCCGATGGTGCAGTTACGGGTGCGAAGATCGCAGATAATTCCGTAACAGCGACAAACCTCTCTTCCCTCTTAATTTTCTCGAATAGTGACTTAATCGATCTTTCTAATATAAAGCATAACTCAAATGGTCAGATGGGATTTATTTTACCCAATGTTAAATCAGGAGACCTACAGAACCCTTCAACTGGTAAAGGGTATTTGGCATATGACACGACCAATGGACGTGTGCTGGTATACGACGGTACTACTTGGATTCAGGTGGGAGTAGGAACCATTACAGGAGTAACAGCTGGCGATGGTCTCGTAGGAGGCGGCAGTAGTGGAAATGTAACATTAGCTATCAAACTACGCGAAACCCCTGCATCTACAGGATCAGCCTATTCTGCTTCCGGATTAGAAGTTACCCCTGACGGTCTTTCATTACTACAAGGATGTAGTGATGGTGAAGTGATGAAGTGGGCAACAGAATCTGGATGGATTTGTACAAGCGATATTGGAGCAACAGGAGCAAGTGGACCAACGGGATCCACAGGTTCGACTGGATCAACTGGTTCTACTGGTGCTTCCGGAGACTTTGGACCAACAGGATCCACTGGTTCGACTGGATCTACAGGAACTACCGGCACGACGGGAGCAACCGGAGAAGCAGGACCTACTGGTTCTACCGGAACTACTGGCACGACTGGTCCAACAGGATTCTTAGGACCCACTGGTTCTACTGGTACTACTGGTGGATCCGGATCAACGGGATCAACGGGATCAACAGGTTCTACAGGCGCTACTGGATATGATGGACCAACTGGTTCTACGGGTGCATCTGGCTCTACTGGCTCTACCGGATCTACCGGTGCTACTGGATATGATGGACCAACTGGATCTACCGGATCTTCTGGTGCAACCGGATCAACGGGTGTTACAGGCTCAACAGGGTCTTCTGGTGCAACCGGATCAACTGGTTCAACAGGTTCTACAGGTGCTACTGGATATGATGGACCAACTGGTTCTACCGGCTCATCAGGGGCAACCGGATCAACTGGATCCACGGGTGCCACAGGGGCTCTTGGTCCTACTGGTCCTTCTGGATCCAGTGGCACAACAGGATCTACGGGTTCAACAGGTTCTACTGGTTCAACGGGTGCTACGGGTGTTCAAGGACCTACCGGATCAACGGGCGCTACAGGTGTAACCGGATCAACGGGATCAACAGGTGGTACTGGTATTGCAGGGGCTTCTGGTCCCACGGGACCGACAGGTTCCTCTGGAGCTACAGGTTCTACTGGTTCTTCTGGAACAACTGGGGCAACGGGAGTAGATGGTCCTACGGGATCAACAGGTAGCACAGGAACAACCGGATCGACAGGTTCTACTGGAGCAACTGGGGCACTAGGACCCACAGGCCCCTCTGGATCTAGTGGTACTACTGGATCTACAGGTTCTACAGGATCCACTGGATCAACTGGCGCTACGGGTGAAAATGGACCAACCGGAAGCACGGGTGCCACTGGTGCTACCGGATCTACTGGAACAACTGGGGCAACGGGAGTTACCGGTTTTCAAGGTCCTACAGGTTCAACCGGATCCACTGGTAGTACTGGTACGACAGGATCTACCGGGGCAACGGGAGGGACAGGAGTCCTCGGTCCTACAGGTTCTACCGGTAGTACTGGAACAACAGGATCAACCGGTGCAACCGGTGCAACCGGTGCACTTGGACCAACCGGTCCTTCTGGGTCAAGTGGTACCACTGGATCTACTGGGTCCACTGGATCTACTGGATCTACTGGAGCAACGGGTGAAAATGGTCCAACTGGGTCTACGGGTTCAAGCGGTGCCACTGGGTCTACCGGGTCTACGGGTTCAACCGGTGTGACAGGAGTTCAAGGACCCACTGGTTCCACGGGCTCATCTGGAGCCACTGGATCTACCGGATCCACTGGAAACACTGGATCTACGGGAGCCACAGGTGTTCAAGGACCTACTGGACCTTCTGGAGCTAGTGGTGCTACTGGATCTACCGGATCTACTGGATCAACAGGTTCTACAGGGGCAACAGGTGTGGATGGGCCAACAGGCTCTACCGGTTCTACTGGAGCCACTGGCTCTACCGGATCCACTGGTTCTACTGGGGTAACCGGAGTCCAAGGTCCTACAGGATCTACCGGTTCTACTGGTTCTACTGGAGTTACTGGATCTACCGGTTCTACGGGTTCTACTGGGGCTACTGGTGTAAATGGCCCAACAGGTGCTACGGGAAATTCTGGTTCTACAGGATCTACCGGTTCTACTGGATCAACTGGATCTACAGGTTCCACAGGATCAACTGGTGTTACGGGTGTCCAAGGTCCCACCGGTTCTACAGGCGCTACCGGAGCTTCTGGTTCCACCGGATCGACTGGTTCTACAGGTTCCACAGGTTCCACTGGTGTAACCGGAGTTCAAGGTCCTACAGGTTCTACCGGTTCTACTGGTTCTACTGGTAATACAGGTTCAACTGGGTCTACAGGCGCAACCGGTGTCCAAGGTCCTACTGGTTCTACAGGAAACACAGGTGCAACAGGATCGACCGGATCCACGGGATCAACAGGTGTAACCGGAGTTCAAGGTCCTACCGGTTCAACCGGAGCTACAGGGGCTTCTGGTTCGACAGGTTCTACCGGATCAACAGGGTCTACCGGATCAACTGGTGTCACTGGAGTTCAAGGCCCTACTGGTTCAACTGGGTCAACTGGCGCTACTGGATCGACAGGTGTCACAGGATCAACCGGATCTACTGGATCAACAGGTGTGACCGGAGTTCAAGGTCCTACCGGTTCAACCGGGGCTACAGGGGCTACAGGAAATACCGGATCAACAGGTTCAACCGGAGCTACAGGTGCTCTTGGACCCACAGGGCCATCGGGATCTAGTGGTACAACAGGGTCAACTGGTTCAACCGGTTCAACTGGGTCTACGGGTGCAACAGGTGTCAATGGACCTACTGGTTCTACGGGAAATACTGGTGCTACTGGGTCTACCGGGTCTACAGGATCAACGGGCGTAACCGGAGTTCAAGGACCTACGGGTTCTACTGGCTCCTCTGGATCCACCGGATCGACTGGCTCTACTGGATCGACTGGCTCTACTGGATCAACTGGTGTCAATGGTCCAACAGGTTCTACGGGAAATACTGGTGCTACTGGCTCTACGGGATCGACTGGCTCTACTGGTATCACTGGAGTTCAAGGTCCTACTGGGTCGACCGGAAATACCGGTGCAACTGGATCAACTGGGTCCACAGGTTCTACAGGATCTACAGGAGTAACTGGTGTTCAGGGTCCTACTGGATCGACGGGTTCTACTGGTGCTACCGGTGCTACCGGTGTGAACGGTCCTACTGGTTCTACTGGTAATACTGGCGCTACAGGAGTTCAAGGTCCTACCGGATCGACAGGTTCTACAGGTTCAACAGGATCAACGGGTGTTAATGGTCCAACAGGTTCTACTGGGCCCACTGGTGTAACCGGTGTTCAGGGTCCTACTGGGTCTACGGGTTCATCTGGAGCAACTGGATCTACTGGTTCATCCGGTGCAACTGGGTCTACCGGTGCTACAGGTGTCCAAGGACCAACAGGCGCTACAGGAACTTCTGGATCAACAGGTTCCACTGGATCCACAGGTTCAACTGGATCAACGGGATCTACCGGAGTAACTGGAGTCCAAGGTCCTACTGGTTCGACCGGGCCAACAGGAATTACTGGCGTTCAAGGTCCTACTGGTTCGACAGGATCCACAGGTTCTACAGGAACAACCGGTGTTCAAGGTCCAACCGGTGCCAGTGGGGCAACTGGTGTCGCTGGGGCTTCTGGACCAACTGGTTGGACAGGAGCAACAGGTTCTACCGGTGCAACCGGTGTGGTTGGTCCAACCGGATCAACAGGAAATACTGGAGCGACAGGAGTTCAAGGTCCTACTGGGTCTACTGGTTCCACAGGATCTACCGGTTCAACAGGAGTTA
>JBGALL010000046.1:13085-13975 GCA_044223895.1 Candidatus Woesebacteria bacterium | reverse complement strand
TTCAGTAACTCAAGTTAAAATGATATATAAAGAATGTTCTTCAGTATTATTCGGACCAGCTAACGGAAAAACATAATGTTACTTCCACATGATTTAAATTTCTGAAGGATTTGACACAGGACTGATAACGGGTTTGGGAAGACTTTGCCAAATCAATACACAGAGGATAAGAATTCCTATCAGATAGAGTACAGCTTTCATTTGGCGAATACTCAATTCTGGAACGTGCGGAAGGGCTACGGAGGGTCGAACTGTTCGGGCTTGAGGTATTGCAAAGGAAGAAGCATAGGTAACCGAACCTCGAGAACGGCGTTTTCTCCGCGAGAAAAATTTCCGAATGAAAAAGAGCAACGAAAAAAAGTTTCGCTGTTTTCTATTGGCAGGCGTATAGATCATATGGGCAGATATAATTAGTGTAACAGAATCCGTGAAAAGATAGTAGTTAAAATGTGAAAAGATATAGATTCCAGTGAGATCCTTCACTACGTTCAGGATGACAACATCAAAAATAACTCAAGTGCGATCTATGAGTATCATGCGAAATCATATAAATGTAGGCGTCGCTATATGTCATCCTGAGCGCTTCTTTTTAATGAGAAGGATCCACTTGAAAAGTAATTTGTAAAATTGTTCCAATTACTTTATCTCTTCTTTTTTCCAGGCGGCGAAGGTACATTTGGGGTAATTGCTACACCCATAAAACGTTTTTCCTGCTCTAGTCTTCTTTATCAAAATATCTCCCCCACAAGTTGGACAAGGTTTTTCTATTTTTTCAAAATATTGTCGTGTGTACTTACAGGTTGGAAAGTTGGTACAAGCAACAAATTTTCCATACTTGCCTACTTTAATAACTAAATCTCCTCCACAATCCGGACATTTTTCTCCTAATT
>JBGALL010000046.1:0-13022 GCA_044223895.1 Candidatus Woesebacteria bacterium | reverse complement strand
TTTTCTTCAGCTACTTTTACTTTTTCAGCGATGTCATAGGAATTTTCTAAGTCTTTGGTGAACGATTGATAGAAGTCACGAATAACGGGAACCCATTCTAATTCACCGTTAGCAATCTTATCCAAAAACCCTTCCATCCCAGCCGTAAATGGCAGGTTGATAATATCTTTGAAATATTGGACCAAGAAATCGGTAACTGATTTCCCTAGATCAGTAGGAACTAATTTCTTTTCTTCTTTTACGACATACTGACGGTCCTGGATGGTAGAAATGATAGAAGCATAGGTACTTGGACGACCGATATCTTTTTCTTCGAGAGTTTTTACTAAACTTGCCTCAGTATAACGAGGGGGTGGATTGGTAAAATGTTGAGTAGGATTATTTTTTAGCAGTGAAAGCGTATCTCCTTTGTTAAGATTGGGGAACACAACGTCTTCAGAATCCCGACCAGCAATTCGTAAATATCCATCAAACACAATAATTGATCCTTTGGCTTCAAATAAGTAGGTGTTTTCAGAACTAATTTTGATGGTCGTAGAATCAAACCTGGCTTCTTTGGCTTGGGTAGCAATAGCTCGTTTCCAGATTAAGTCATATAACCGAGCGTGATCTCTATTTAACTCTCCCCTACCTTCCAGAGAACCCCCACGAACGTTCACATCTGTTGGTCTGATAGCTTCGTGAGCCTCTTGAGCAACTTTTGATTTCGTCGTATAAATTCTTGGTTCAGAAGGAAGATAATCTTTGCCGTATTCCGTTTCAATAAATTGTCTGGCTTCTCCTAAAAACTTTTCTGACAAGTTGACACTATCGGTACGATGGTAGGTTATTAACCCTTCTTCGTAAAGTCGTTGTGCAGTTTGCATCGTTTTTTTGGAAGAGAAAGATAATCTTCTACCAGCATCTTGTTGTAAGGTACTGGTGGTAAATGGTGGGGGTGGTGAACGTTTAACTTCTTTTTTTTCAACTGCAGAGACAACAAATGGACTCTTAAGATCTGCGATAATGCTCGCCGACTGGTGTTCGTCTGCAATGGTTGTCTTGGTAGTGGTATATTTTCCATCAAATAATTCCAAAGTTAAGGTCTCTTCATATTTCTTGCCTTCTTTGGAAACTAATTGTGCAGTAATACTTTCATGTTCTGACGCACTGACGTTTTGTAAATTAAATATGGCTTCTATCGTCCAATATTCTTCTTTGGTAAATTGTTCTATTTCCCGTTCTCGTTCGACTACCAGACGGGTTGCTACAGACTGCACTCGACCAGCAGAAAGCCAACGACGGGAAAGTTTTTGCCATAATAATGGTGATAATTTATACCCCACTAAACGATCAAGAACTCGGCGCGCTTGTTGGGCATCAACTAATTTCATATCAATGGTGCGAGGTGTCTCTAACGCGTGCGCTATAGCTGATTCAGTGATTTCGTGAAAGACAATCCGTTTAAAACTATCAGGCGGTACAGATTCTTGGGATGCTTTCGTTTTCGTCTTTGAAGCTTTGGAACTTGTTTGCTTGCTTTTATCTCCTAATATTGTTGCTATATGCCAAGCGATAGCCTCTCCTTCTCGATCAGGGTCAGTTGCCAGAATAATTTCTTTGGCTTTGGATGCCAATTCTTTTAGTTCAGATACTCGCTTCTTTTTGTCTTTCGGAATCACATATCGTGGGGTAAAATCATGATCAACTTCTACACCGAGTTCACTCTTCGGTAAATCGCGAATATGTCCGATACTAGCCTCAACAGCATATTTACCTTTGAGAAATTTAGTAAGGGTTCGTGCCTTGGTCGGTGATTCAACAATAATTAAGTTCATAGGTTTCTACTTTATCATACTTGTCAATTCTCAGGTCATGTATTATATCAGAATATAGGCTTCACTGTCGGCCTTTCTCATAATTCCTGATAGTTCTAAACGTGTGAGTAAAACGAATAATTCTGAAGGAGAAACAGTGCTTATACGGATCAATTCATCGATATGTTTCGGACCTTTTTGAAGTTCATTTACTATCCATAACTCGTCTCTTGAAAAGGATCTACTGTCTTTGGATGACGAAGTATTGGACCAATTCAATTGTAATAGTATATCATCCGCTGATTCAACTAAGGTGGCACCTTGCTTCAAAAGTTTGGCTGGACCTCGGCTCATTGGGTTGGTAATTGAACCTGGTACGGCAAACACCTCTCTTCCTTGGGTAGCTGCGTTTGATGCGGTTATCAGAGCTCCAATATTTTCTGCCCCTTCGGTAACCTCGACACCCGCAGATAATCCACTGACAATTCTATTTCTAGCGGGAAACAATCCACGGTTCGGTTGGTGTCCCAAGGGCATCTCAGAAATTATCAGCCCACCTGATTTTTGAATGTTGTAATATAGTAACGTGTTCGAAGTAGGTGCAATAATATCTACCCCACATCCCAAAACTGCAATAGTTTTTCCCTTTGAATCAATGGCAGTTTGATGAGCGATGGTATCTACTCCTAAAGCCATTCCCGAAACTATCACACAATTAGCTCGGACTAAGTGTTCAACTAACCGTTGAGTAACCTCTTTTCCATAGGGGGTAATTTTTCTGGTACCTACCACCGCTATCATTTGTAGATCGGATAACAATGATAACGGAGCGTCACCAGCACAATATAAGACATAGGGGGCATCAGATATTTGGGCTAATTTTTGGGGATACAAGGAATCTATAAAGCTAATAGTCCGTATATGTTTTTTAGCTAACTGTTCTAGATAGCCATCGATAGAAAACTTTTCTTTAAAGTCAAAAAATTTTTGAGTAGTTATCGGACCTAATCCGACTGCAGTGAATTCTGATTGAGACGCCTGCCAGGCTTTTTTTGCTGAACCAAAATAATCATACAGTAACCGGAAACGCATGGGGCCAATACCAGGAAAAACACTAAAAGCAATGATAAATGGCAGGTCTGATTCCATAACTAGGTTACTATGGCATGACTCATCGGGAAAACCAATATTCCAAAATCTTTTTGGCTACTGGAGCAGCCACTGAACTTCCCTCTCCACCTTCTTCCACTAAGACTGTAACTGATATCTCTGGTTCACTGGTAATTGTTTGCGCATTTCGTTGAGAAGCTGGTACGAGTTTCTCTGGTATGGGTGTAAATAAGGTTATCCAGGCATGAGTTTTACCATTTGGATCACCGAATTCTGCAGTACCTGTTTTGCAAGCAACCGGAATATGTTTAAAACTAGCCGATGGAGATGCATCTGAGGTGGTTGGAGTTAGGCTGGGAACTTTTACATCAAATAATGGATAGGCAGTGCCTCCTTCAATACAGGCTTGACGCATTCCCTCAGTAATTAAATTCAAGGTCTCTTGTTTGATATTCATGTCCTTACAATTTTTACTACTCAGAACTTGTTGATTAGTTGCTGAAACCTTTCTGATAGATGGTTCACACAGATATCCTCCGTTGGCGATGACATTTGTCCAAGAATTTACCTGTAATGGGGTGGTTAATAAATATCCCTGACCGATAGACATATGATAGGTATCACCCAAATACCATTCATTTTGTTTGGCAATAATATCTGCCTCACTGGTAAAGTGAGCCTTTTTCCAAGGAGGATCAGGGAGCAGTCCTTCTGATTCCCCAGGTAATTCTATTCCCAATAGTTTTCCTAAGCCCAATTTGGCAGACCAGGCATCAAGGGTAGAGATACCCATCGCCTCTCCGGCTTTATAAAAGTAGATATCATTACTTCGTGACAAGGCTTTCACCACATCTACCATTCCTTCAGTCTTGCCATATTGGACAAAGTACCAGTTTGGAAATTTGAATGGTCCAATGGTTATCACCCCTGTATCCTCTACTTTCCAATCACGAGTAATTGACCCTGATTCTAAACCAGCAATTGAAGAAACAATTTTGTACGTAGAGCCAGGAGGATAGGTTCCTCCGATAGCTCTATTAAATAATGGACGTTCCGGAGTATTGATTGTTTTTTGGTATACCTCTTGGGTCATGCCCAGAGAGAAATTATTGAGTGAAAACGTAGGACTCGAATACAGCGCAAGAATCTCACCAGTTTGAGGGATACTTACAATGACCGCTCCTTTTTTACCAGTTGGGAATGCCTCCATTACTTTTTGTGAAAGATCAGCATCTATGGATAAGCTAATATTTTCACCAGGGATTTCAGGATCCCTTCCTAAGGTCCGAAGAATTTTGCCATGCGCATCTACTTCGACTAATTCTTTTCCGTCTCTACCTCGCAATGATTCTTCATAGACTGCTTCACTGCCACTTCGACCAATAGGATCGCCACGTAAATATTTATGGAGTTTGTAATATTCATCGCCTAACTCATGTTCATCAATTTCTCCTGTATACCCTACGACATGGGCTGTAGACTCTGGGAAAAGGTAATTTCTTCGATATTCTACTTCCAAGAAATGTTGTGCTGGCAATCCGTTTGTTTCTAAATTTTTACCTTCTTCTTCACTAATACGAGAGATACACAATTCCTGATTTTCTTTACAGGGAGATAATAATCGAAATTGGGGGATATTGGCGACTAAGGCTTTTCCTGTCCTATCCAGCAACACTCCCCGGGGCGCATGACGAATCAATTCACGGGTTCGATTTTCATCTGCTAAGGCTCGAAAGCTATGCCCTTCAATAATGGTTAACTGAAACAAACGGGCAATCAGAACAAATAATCCTATCCATAAGAAGACGGTGAGTAATAAAATTCTTCCCGTCCCCTGCCACCACGCCGAAGATGTGTTTTTTTTGTAATTGATTGTAGGTTTCGACTGGACAGTCACACTATCCGAAAATGCATTACCGAGAAAAGAACGTTTAGCCATAGAAAATTTCAATAACAACATTGTCATCCTGAGCGTTTGTTTAAGCAAAGGATCTCACTGTATGAGATTCTTCACTTCGTTCAGAATGACAGAAGTTTTTTAATACAGCTTGAGGTATATAGAATGATGTCAACCTTTGAACAAAAGTCTACAATCCACTAATACACCCACGAAGAAAAGATAGCAAGAACAACAAGTGAATAAACAATGCCTCCCATTACCTGAAGTGGCGTATGATCATGACGAACTATCCTTGCCCAGGCCACCAATGGTACAAATAAGAAGGCATATATAAAATTATGACCAAACCAAAGTGCCAATAATCCAGCTGCTAAAGTAGCAATGCCGGTATGTCCAGATATTTTCCAAAATAAGGTTATACTGAGAAATCCTGCAGTCCATAAAAAGTAAATAAAAAACATGTTGAGCAAAAAGGGATTGTCAAACCAAGAAACAATGAACGTATCCATTGCCAGAAACCCTAATAAAATACTCAGTGGAACTATCCGCTCTCGTCGTTTGGTAATATCCCAATTACTTACGTGATGAGTTTTTAGTGACCAAAGGAAATAGGCTAACGGTAATCCCAAGAAAATTGGTATCAGCAACCCAAACGCTAACATCCCCCGATGAGTTAATTCACTTTTGATGACACCAATACACGTAAGGATGGGAATGATTACTGGAGGATCAAAAACTCGCGAGATTATCGTAGGAATCAACAAATGTTTGGGCCAGGGATCTACAACCCGCTTTCGCTCAGGCGTCTTTTTGGGTTTCATACACTTAAGATAACAAAAAAATCTGTATGGAAATAGTCCCGATTATCTTCTTCCTGCGATCCGTACCTTACGCAATAGCTCAGGATCTTCCAGCAGTTTACCAGTTCCCCTGACCACTGCAGTAAGTGGATCATCAGCGACCCATACCGGCATTTTTAACTCGGTTGCTATCAATTGATCCATACCACGAATGAGTGCTCCACCACCAGCTAAGACAATCCCATGTTCAATAATATCGGCCATTAATTCCGGTGGGGTTTCTTCGATAGTATCTGCTAAAGCATCAACAATTTCATGAACAATAGGCGCTATAGCTTCACGGACTTCACTTTCTGATAATCGGAGGGAACGTGGTAGACCGGATTCAACACTTCTTCCTCTCACCACTGTTTGACGTTCGTTCTGTTCGGTTGGAAAGGCAGAACCAATAGCAATTTTTACTTCTTCTGCAGTTTTTTCACCGATGAGCATTGAATTACGCAGACGTAAATAAGAAACAATCGCTTCATCCATTTCATCACCGGCAGTTCGAATACTTTTGTTGACCACAATTCCGCCTAAACTGACGACAGCAATTTCGGTTGTTCCCCCACCGATATCACAGATAAAACTTCCTGCACTTTCTTCTATTGGTAGATCGGCACCGATAGCCGCAGCCATTGGTTCTTCGATCAGATGTGCTTCTCGGGCACCTGCTAGTAAGGCAGCTTCTTCGACGGCTCTTCGCTCAACTTCGGTAACTCCTGATGGAATCCCAATAATTACTTTGGGACGAGGAATTTTAGGAAGTAAGGAACGTTTTTTCGGTTCGTGAACCATTAGAATGTAATGACGAAGCATGGCACTGGTAGCATCAAAATCCGAGATTACTCCATCACGTAATGGCCGTAAGGCTTCTATTGTCTGTGGCGTTTTGCCAAGCATTTTTTTGGCTTCTGCACCAACCGCCAATATTTGTTTGGTACGTCGATGTCTAGCAACGACTGAGGGTTCGCGAATCACAATACCCTTACCACGAACAAAAACTAACGTATTTGCCGTTCCAAGATCGATACCAATGTCGTGTGAAAAAAGCCCGAAGAATTTGTCTAACATGCGAAGTCAATTCTATCACAGAACTATTGCCTTGTACGGTCTATATCAATCTCATTTGGAAGTGTTTACTAACCTATCAACTTTTGCTCGATACCTTCGATTTATCTCTTGAACTTCTTCTAATTGCAATCGACTTATTAAAAAGGCTAATTTACTATCTTGGTCATTTGCCAGTATTTGAGAAACAAAAATACCCCACTCCGTTTCAAAATCGGTGATCGTTTGATTTGATAATGAATCGTCACTCGGCATAGTAGGAATTTTATAAAAATTATGTTGGACTATTTCTCCTTCGTCTATTCCACCTGCCGTGTCTGCGAGCTTACGGATTCGTTCTGAGGAGAGAGACATGGAAACTTTATAGCCTTCGATACGTTCTGTATTTCTTCCCGCACTTATATAGAGAGCTCCATGACTTTTCTCAACTTTTGCATCGGCAAATTCTTCGATAGTTGCGTCTGATTCTTCAATTAATTCACGAATCACTGCAGCTTCTGGACCCTCACCTTCGACATCAAGTGATCCTGCTTCTGCTTCAGCAGTTAGAAACATTCCCGTACCATCACGGAATTGTTGACTGGTCATAATGTAGCGTTCACCAGTTTCTTTGTTAGTGATAACTGGCAGCATAGCTACAGAATCGGGAACGAAATCTATGGCTCGTGACAATTGTTCTACTTTGCCGTTTGCATGATGTCGTTCATAGAAGTACATTCCATAACCAAACCGGGTTGTTCCCTTCATCTCTATGGCACTACGCATTTGAAGTCTCTTGGGAATATCTATAAATGTAGGTAGACCAGAGATAATATGTCCTTCACCTGTCAATGGTGGTACTGTCTTCCCTAATCTATCGATCCATCCAGAGACTGGCCCTTTAACTACCATACGAGATATAAGACCTACTTGATCTGGATATGATAGTCCACGTTTCGATGTGTCTACCAGAGATACGAGTAGGTTATGTCCACTTCCGGTCTCGACGTAGCGTTGGGCACTACGGTTTGCCCATGAAGTATCTAAAGCTTCTTCTAACTTTTCTTCTGTACTTACCGTTTCAATAGATTCGTAGGATTTACTATCTTCCAAAAAGGTTCGTTTTAAGTCACTCCCTTCTTTGACATAAATATCGAGTAGTCTATTAATTTGATCTCGAGTAACCTCGTTATTTGGATCATACTCAGGTGCATTAAAGTTGGTACCATCGGGGAAATAGACTTTTACCGCTTGCCCGTTGACTGCTTTTTTGAAAGCCTTATAGAGATCAAGAGCATGTATTCCCTGAGACATGATCACAAAGTTGTTCTCTGGATCCTTGAGGATATCTTCTCGATGGGCATTATAATCGTCTCTACCGGTTACTACCGTGATTGGTAACGCTGCTCGTCCGTTTATATGATCGAGAAAATAATTTCGCATGTTTTTACCCACTTTGACCATTTCTTGATAATGCAGCATTCGCCCGTCTCCATTGGGATCTTCTGGAGATGGCAGAATATCTATGGGAGTAAATAAATGTCCTGACTTTTCGGTATCGACATTATTTGCGTAGATTATGGTTTTACCGCCAGAAACTTTTACACGATAGAGTACTTCTAAGGTTGTTTGTCCTCCAAACGACAAAGGGTTTACTTCCATGACCGCAACTGGAGCTTTTTCAAAAGCTGCCCGTTCGTTGGGATGATCAGTTTCAAAATTGTAGGACCGTCCTGCTCCATGAGTTGCCTCGGTAATTTGTGACTCATACACAGGTATATTCGCTTTTTCTGAATGTGCTAATAATTGATCTCTGTTAGTATTATCATGTTTACCATTTCTATCGACATAATTCCCGGCTCCACCGAAATACACTACTTCGGTAACAGTATCTACTTCGTTGCCTACGATAAGGTTATTATATTTTCTGTCAGGAGCTGTATTGAATTCATTTCTTCTGTTCCACACTGATCTCAATTTATCGATTACCGCATCTTCACTGCGGGTCATCAGAGTTGATTCATTAGGAGGTAGGGCTTCAATAACTTCGATAAATTTTGCTCGCATTGTTTGCCCGTCGGTGGTCTGTTCAGCCACCAGTTTACTTAATTGATCATCACTAAGTTTGTCTACCGCATCAAGCGGAGCTTCAGGGTAGATTCCACCCTCAAGGAGTACTACTACTTTTTCCCCCTTGGTTGCCAAATTATATGCTTCTATTAATGTAGCCCCTTCTATTTTCCCTGCAGCAATAGTGAATGTATGAATATTTTCGTTGTCTCTTATTAGACGATCTAGATCTAAAGGAGTTTCTACTACTGAGAGGGTATTTCCGGGTATTTCTTTGGCAAATTTGTCAAAATATTTTCTGGTATTTTTTAAAGCTTTTCCATATTCGTTATAGTGGGCTTCCAGGGCTTTGCGGCGAACTTCAGCTTTTTCATGATGGATGCCATCAGGATTATATAATTGGTCCAGGCCGGCTCCTTCGGGAATATCGCTCCAGTAGATCACTCGATGATTTTCGGGAGTTTTATAAATGTCTCGTAGAATTTCAAACTGGGTTATCGCCCCGAATGACTTCGCATTTAACTCGTAGAGATCGCAAATAGATTTATTGGCTGCTGCTGATTCTATAGCTCCATCAGTGAATCTATTATAATTTCTACCGTGACTTTCTTCAGAAATTTGAGGATCAAAGGTATTAATTCCTTCTCTCTCTAAGATATCGTTGATACGATCTCTTCCTGGATTACGAATTTTGGAAACAACTTCGCCATTCACAGCGATGAAATTACAGGCTCCACCACTAAAAATCAGATGGCGGGCGCGTTCGATTTCGGTATATTGGCTAAGTAAGGTGGTGGTACGACCATCAGGACGCTGTTCCAAGACCGGAGGGAAAAATTCCGTTTCAACATTTGGCTTCAGTGTTTTAGGTATATCTTTTTCTAGGGCTACCATAGGTATGAATAATTACCGGTGTATTGTACCATATAGAACTACTATGAGATGTGTATCTCTACTGATGAGTCCAAAAGGACGAAATGGTTTACAGATCAACTATAATGAGCAGCATATGAGCGATATTGTGAAAAATCACTTAAGTGAACTACGAACGAAAAAGAAAATAACCCAAGAACAATTAGCACAACATATCGGCGTAACCCGCCAAACAATTATTGCAATGGAAAAAGGTAACTACACTCCGTCTGTGGCACTTGCATTGAAAATTGCTGCGTTTTTCGATACAACGGTAGAAAGCCTGTTTTATTTTTAATATGACCAAACTATTTATCGGCGAACTCATTATTACATCCATTTTGCTTATCCTCCTCCTCTTGGTTCTCAATCCCATGGACTTCTGGATGCCAATGCAGGCAACCATGATGTTAACAGCAATTATTCTTGTCACCTTCTTAGTATTTGCCGCCTTCATTTGGAATGAACAAAGTCGTGATGAACGCGAAAATTTACATAAATTAATAGTGGGACGTATCGCCTTCTTAGCTGGATCAGGAGTGTTAGTTGCTGGAATTATCGTCCAAACAATGAAACATTCCATTGATCCCTGGATGGTTTTTGCTCTAGGAACAATGGTATTAGTAAAAATTATCAGTAGTGTCTACCTCCGTCTAAAAAATTAGACTTTTTGCCTCATAATGTAAAGTCGACTTGACATCCATACTAGTATTCTCTATTCTTAAATTACTCAAGGAGATTGTAATGAACAAAAAAATATTGATAAGTATCGGAATAATTATTGTTGCATTTATCGGTCTATATCTTGCAAAAACATATACCTCGACCCCAGACAAAATGGCAGGTGAAACACCTACTCCAGAAATGATGATGAAAAAAGATGATGAAGCAATGATGAAAAAGTCAGAGGACTCATCGATGATGAATTCTCTAAAACACTATAGTGAATATTCATCCACAGCTCTGACAGATTCATTAAAGAACAAACGAGTGTTGTTCTTTTATGCCAATTGGTGTCCAACCTGTAGACCTGCAGATGTTGCCTTTAGGGAAAATGAATCAAAAATTCCTTCTGATGTATCGTTAATTCGAGTAAATTACAACGACTCGGATACTGATCAAGAAGAAAAAGAATTAGCAAAAAAATATCTTGTTACCTACCAACATACATTCGTCCAGATCGATGAGTCTGGAAAAGAAGTAACCCGATGGAATGGTGGACAACTCACTGAATTAATAAACAATATACAATAGTTATATCTTTTACAGAATCTTATTATGCTAATCCTGATTCTCTTTGCTTTTTTCAGTGGAGTAGTGACTATCCTCTCACCCTGCATTCTTCCCGTACTCCCAATTGTTTTATCGAGTTCGCTCACCGGTGGAAAGAAGCGACCGTTCGGAATTGTCACTGGATTTGTCCTTAGTTTCACCTTTTTTACCTTATTTCTCTCAGCAATTGTCAAAGCTACCAATATTTCAGCAGATAGTTTACGAAGTGTTGCTGTCATTTTATTAATTATTTTTGGAGCCAGTTTATTTATTCCCCAATTTCAGGTATTGATGGAAAAAGCTTTTTCAAAACTTTCTTCCTTACTTTCAAATGGGGTCCTTCGTTCAGGTAAGAGCACTCAGGATGACAAAGACAATGGATTTATAAGTGGAATTCCTATTGGAGCAAGTTTAGGCTTAATCTGGGCTCCTTGTGTCGGCCCAATCATTGCTTCAGTAATTACCTTGGCCGCAACCAGTACGGTAAACACCGGCGCCTTTTTTATTACCTTAGCCTATTCACTGGGAACAGCCATCCCTATGTTAGGCATAACTTTTGGAGGGAGAGCTCTGTTAGCCAAAGTTCCCTGGTTACTAACCAGAGCCCAGACAATTCAAAAAGTTTTTGGAGTCTTAATGTTTATCACCGCAGTAGGAATATTTTTTAACGCCGATCGACAATTCCAAACATATATTCTAACAACCTTTCCTAACTATGGTGTTGGGTTAACAAAGTTTGAGGAAATACCTCTAGTCCAATCCGCACTCCAACAATTCTCCACTAATCCTTCAAAAACCTCTAATTCCCCCAATCCCTCTTCTCTTGCAGGAAAACCAATAAATGAAATCCAAGATAAAACAGGATCAAATCTACCCAAGATAGCCAAAGCTCCAGGATTTTCTAAATCATCTGGGGAGTGGATTAATTCTCAACCTATCACCCTAGAAAGTCTGAAAGGCAAGGTAGTATTGGTAGATTTCTGGACGTATACCTGTATCAATTGTATCCGTACACTCCCCTATATTCGTAGCTGGTATGAGAAATATAAAGATAAAGGATTGGTAATCGTTGGAGTTCACACTCCCGAATTTGAATTTGAAAAAACGACTGCCAATGTTCAAAAAGCAATCAAAGATTTTAAACTGACGTATCCTATTGTCCAAGATAATAATTATGGTATCTGGCAAGACTATGACAATCACTATTGGCCAGCACATTACCTCATCGACAAAGACGGCTATATTCGTGATGAACATTTCGGCGAAGGTGCTTATGATGAAACGGAACAAAATATCCAAACACTTCTACAGGAAACGGGAGAGACCATCACCAACACAATAAATAATCCAAGCTATGCGATTCAAGCCCAAACACCGGAAACCTATGTAGGTTACCAACGGGTTGAATACAGTGTCTCTCCAGAAAGAATTCTTCCCGATCAGCTCACCAAGTATACTGCTCCCAAAACAATACCAATAAATCGTTTCGCTTACCAAGGATCGTGGAAGATTGGTCCTGAACAGGCCATGCCTTCCCAAGGATCTAAACTATCTATTCACTTTAGCGCGAGAAACGTTTTCCTAGTGATGAGACCAAAAACATCAGGGCAAATAGGCAGAGTGCAATTATCCATCCAAGATTCCCCTGTTCCCTCCACTCAAGCCGGTGATGATGTTAAGGAAAGTATGATCACCATTGATGCCGATCGACTGTACCATCTCATCAAACTTTCTCAATCAGGAGAAGGAACCTTACATATTGAATTTCTGGATAACAATGTCGAAGTCTACGCTTTTACCTTTGGATAATAGTTCTCCTTTTGCTTTTTTTCCTTTATACTATCTTTTATGAAGATTATTGAATGGTGCAACAAGATCATTAAATATAGTTATTATTTGCTCTTTGCCCTCGTCCCCCTGATTCTTACCCCCTGGAATTACGAACTCTTTGAATTTAACAAAATGATCGTCACCTACGCACTCACAGTGGTTATTATGACCGCCTGGGTGATAAAAATGGCCATAGAAAAAAAGCTTTTTATCCGTAGAACAATTGTCGATATTCCCTTG
>JBGALL010000045.1:0-15678 GCA_044223895.1 Candidatus Woesebacteria bacterium | reverse complement strand
ACGTGAATATTATTATTTGCTGCATCATATTTCTTCCCTAAGACTGTAACTGCCTTTACTTCAGTTCCTTTTACGGGTATATGATAAGTAGTATTTCTGTCATATACATAATGGGCCTTGGCAATAACGTGCCAGAAGGGTTGATACCTGTGTTCCTGATAAACAAGCTCAAAATCATCATCCTTAGGACGATTTAAAAAACTAGTCACTTTGCTCAAAGCATCAAAGGCATCGATCTTTCGTTGCCAGGATTTTTCTTTTGCTTCTTCGGCACTAAGTTGATCTGCAAAGAGTAAAATACGTTGATTTGCGACAGTTATTTCCATAGAAAATATTTTCTTTTTACTAGTAAATATACCCTCTTCGCAATCTAACAGTGGACATTGTCCGCCACTAAATATGGACGGAGGCGGAGAGAGTGGGATTCGAACCCACGATGGTCTTTCGACCATACGAGCTTTCCAGGCCCGCGCACTAGACCAACTATGCGATCTCTCCTATTTCTATTTCAGAGGGTATTATATCATTTCTCCCTCTCCCCTTCCCCCCAGGTTTTAATGCGAGTAAGATAAACCCATTACACCTGAGATAAATTATGAATTTCTTTTACCGATTATTAATTGTGTCTTTGCTAATTTTTGCTTTACCATTAATGATTATCATTGGCCTCTGTATTGTTATAGGTGACGGATTTCCAGTATTTTTTCTACAAAGAAGAGTTGGAAAGCTAGGGAACCATTTTACACTTTTTAAATTTCGCACTATGGTACAAAACGCAGAAGACCAGAAAGGCTCACTTCTTAAGAAAAACGAGGCTCACGGGCCAGTATTTAAAATGCGTAATGATCCTCGTTTTACCGCTTTTGGAAAATTTCTCAACCACACGGGTTTTGATGAATTACCACAACTTTTTAATGTGTTGTTTGGAACAATGGCCTTAATTGGTCCTCGTCCACTTCCTGTCACAGAAGCTAGTAAGCTGAAAAACTGGCATCATGAGAGGGAAAAAATTCTTCCTGGAATTATCTCCCCATGGATTTTAGAAGGCTATCATCAAACAACCTTGATGCTCTGGACGAAGAGGATACATTGAATACACCAAAAGGAAATCTTTGGCAGTTGATACGCGGTTATTTTTTCTTTATAAAGTACTGGATTCTCCTTATTGCAAGAGAGGTTGCTCGAACGCTATAATATTCACTGTCGTATCGAATTTATATGCCAAAACGCACCTATCAACCAAAGAAAAAAGGACGCATCCGTACCCATGGCTTCCGTGAGAGGATGAAATCTGTGGGAGGAAGAAAAGTATTAAAGCGACGAAGAGCTACTGGTCGCAAAAAACTTACAATCTAATTTTTTTCAGTGCTTCCAAGGAATATCGTCTTTCTAAGTCTGGGCTACTTTCTGTACTCAAGAAGGTCAGTGTAAAACGGAGTGAATACCAATGGAGTTCTTAGTATAGGTATTCCATCCCAGGGCCTTCCAAGATATGCTATATTGTTCCCCAAAAAAAAAAAAAGGAATGACAGCAACAAGACGCAACCGAATAAAACGTTTAATTCGGCAAGCAGTTAAAACATCACCATCTCAACTTAAAAGCCCTCTGATATAGTTTTTTTAGTGCGAGATGCTACAAATTGGCATTCAGTTACAGATGCTATATCACAAATACATGAAATTTTTATTAAAATATCCAGCTATCATGATTAAAAATGGACTCTTGACCTGTATTCGTATCTACCAACTTATTATTTCTCCCGCTGTTTCCTACCACCGATGTCGATTTACACCAACATGGAAGAATATACCTATCAAAAAGTACCAATTAACATGGCAACATACGAAGGAAGTTTATTAGGAATCAAACGAATCCTACGTTGTCATCCTTGGCACCAGGGAGGGTATGATCCTGTATCTATATGACCAATCCTACTCTCTGGAATCAAATACTTATTTGGCCAATTACTAATCTGTTGATTGCCTTCTATAAACTGGCAGAATATCTTCACTTCCCAGGACCTTAGGTTTGCCATTATCGCCATGACTCTTTTGTTTCGAATAGTTCTTTACCCTTCATGTCAACGCAGATCAAGTCCTCAAGGAAAATGGCCAAACTAAAAACCCTATCTTGATCTATTGCAGCATAAAGAAGACCGTCAAGCATTGTTTCAAGCTCAACAGGTCCCCATATAAAGAACATGGCGTTAACCTCTACGGAGGCCGTCTGCCGATGTTACCCAAACTCAATTCTCATAGCATTATATACTGTGTTTTCAAAAATTTTTACATCTACCGATCTTTCTAAAGTAATCGAAGAAATAAATCACATTTTGTATTATCCACAGCTGAGAATTTCCTCATTGGATCTTTCCTTTTTTGGTCTAAATTTAGGGATAAAACCAAGTCAATGGCAATCTTTAGGATGGTGGCTTTTAGCTGTGCCAGTTGTCACGGCTGCCTTACAATGGTATCAGACAAAATTGATGATGGATCAGCAGTCAGCACAAAAAGCTGTTATACCAGCTGAACCCGAGAAAAAACCAACAACTAAGAACGCTATTGATGCTAAAAAGGATGCCAAAGAAGAATTGAGCACGGAAGAATCCATGATGGAAATGCAAAAGAATACCATGCTCGTTTTCCCTCTCTTAATCGGCGGTTTAGCTTATCAATTTTCTATTGGTTTAGCTCTCTACTGGAATCTCTCTGGGATTTTTGGTATCATTCAACAGCTCTATATTAATAAAAAAGATAAATAAACTCTTATGGAAAACAAACCTACAGAAGAAACTAAACAAACAGTTAAACAAATGACCGAAGACTTGCTTCAACGTCTCCAGATTACTGGCAATGTCAGTGTTGATGTTGATGAAACAGATGCTTATCGAGTTCATATCGAGACTGAAGAAACCGGAATGTTAATTGGTTATCACGGGAAAACATTAGAAAGTTTCCAAATCATCCTTACTATGATAGTTGCCAAAGCACTGAATGGTTGGGCAAAAGTATATGTTAACGTTGGTGATTACCGTGAAAAACGAGAAGAATCTCTGATGTATATGGCACAACGAACTGCAGACCGCGTCGTTGAATCAGGGAGACCAGTTGAATTAACTCATCTTTCTCCAGCAGAACGTCGTGTTATCCATCTTACCCTGTCAGGTGACGAACGCGTGGAAACGGAATCTGAAGGCGAAGGAGATCACCGGATCCTCATCGTTAAACCAAAACAGCAATAAATTGCTCTTCTCTATTTTGCTAATCTTTCTTGTTGATAGGCAGAGTATCTTCTCTAAGGAATTCTATTATAAATCTAGAAAATACCGTCATTGCCAAAGCGATGCTGATTCCATGTTCTACGCTTGGAATTTGAATGTTTTCTCCCCCTGAACAACTACAGTTTCATAGGGAACTAATTCATCACCAAATCTTGCTGATATGGCTCATCATTTTCCAATGTCTTCCCGAAAAGGGGTTAACGAACGTTCTTCAGATTCAAGAAGCTCAACAGACTCTGCAAAGGAACGATTGGTTCAGTTCTTCAGAAAGGGAACGAAATCAGATGAGCTTCCTTTCCGTAAACGACCGCAAACATTGATAACTCGGTGAATATCTTTCTTGTTAGCAATATACGCATTGAAAGCTGCACTTCCACCGCACTTCATCCCTATTAAAGAAACATAGGATTTAGATTTATGTAATTGCTGAATTATTTGGGTTAACTTTTCTAGTTTAAGGTGAAATGGTTTTCCATCATGCCAACCCACTGGATACATAATAGTTTTGAATCCATGGGGTTTCCAGTTCCAATGATTATTGATAAATTCTATGGTTCTTTCTCCGTCCCCTAACCCTGGGATCAGAATAACATGATGTTCTTTGGTCATAATGGTAGTATAACAATGATGAGAGATATAACGAGGATAGCCATTCATCAGAAACTATTTTTTCTATTAGTCCTTTTGCTTCCTACTCAGCTTGGCTATCATTTCTGGCCATTTTGGAGTCTGGTCATGGGCCGACGAGTGGATTATCTCTCCCCCACTCTGTTTTTCACAGACATACTCATTTTTTTTGTATTGGTAACCTGGGTAATTCCCGACAGAAGAAACTTCAAGTCTGCACTTCACCAATTTTCCACAAAGCAACCAATAACACTAGTTGTATCTGTCTTGTGGATAATTATTACTATTTTCTACTCCTTACAGCCCTGGGCAACAGTCTTTGGGTGGATAAAAGTTATCGAATGTGGATTACTTTTTCTGTATATTAAAAAGACCAATCCCTCTCTGCGGATTATCTTTTTCAGTTTCTCTTTAAGTGTTTTATTTTTTTGCTGCCTAGGAATGATGCAAGTTATCCACCAAGGAACTGTGGGGGGTATATTCTGGTTTTTAGGAGAACGTTCTTTTACCATCAGTACCCCTAATATCGCCAAGGGAATTGTGTGTTTACCTCAAGCGTATTCATGTTTTTCTTGGTTAAGACCATATGCTACATTCCCCCATCCTAATGTTTTTGGAGGATTCCTCGGCGTTTATATAGTATTCTTTCTAACCAAATTCCATTCTGTAGTGAAAAAATCGCCTTTCTTATTAAGAATTTTATCATTTGTTACCTTTGGTGTTGCATCCTTAGGTTTGTTGATCAGCTTTAGTAGGGCAGCTTGGGTTGGACTAATTACAGCAACTACACTATATGGATCGTTCCTGAAAAGCACAAAAAACATCTCTTTTATGTTCTCCTGATGGGGATGATAGTTTTTTTCTGTGTTTCTTTACTCTCCCCTCTCCCCTATTTTAATGATGATTCTATAGATATACGTCTATCTTTAAATCAAGCAGCAGTCAAAATACTACAGCATTACCTGTTTGGGGTGCCGGTCTTAACAATTTTCTTTTTTTGCTCTCCTTCTTTTATTACAACCCGCACAGTATATTTTCTACAACCTGTTCTGCATAATATCTATCTGTTAGTAGTCTCTGAGACTTGGTGTGGGAGGGACTTTTATACTACTTAGCCTTGTAGCCCTGGGTCATTCAAAGACTTCTGGTCATTGAAAAATGAGAGTCTCACTTGGATTGCCTTGTTATTGGTTATTGGCATGTTCAGTCATTACTTTCTGACTGATATTCAACAAGGACAATTACATAATATTCATTCTAGCCTTGTACATCACAAAAAAACGAATCGTAGTACAATAGACCCATGGTTCTCTCCTACCCAGCCAAGGTAACGATTAATAAGACTCAATTCATAGGGCCGGATAAGCTCTTCAAATAACCTCATCCTTACAGGTTATCCTTGTCGATCCTTAGGCTCCCAGGGTACGGAGATTTTTCAAAGATTACCACCTATGTCTCCTTTTTTTTTATCTGTTTGCTGATTTTGGGATGAATGCCGCCTTTTTACAACTAAAAACAGAAGATAAAAGATTCACCTTCCGTCATTTAATGAGTGCTCGTTTGCTAGTTTCAACAGTCTTAGTATTTGTTGCTATTAGCTTTCTTAGTCTGCTTCCCCAAGGTAATCAACAAGGATATACCTCTATTGTCCGGCTAGGAATCATTCTGTACTCACTGAGTATAATTGCCCAAGGTCTGATAACCACCCTGAATGCCATCTTTCAAGAAAAGCTCCGTTATGAATTTGCCATGCTGGCAGTACTAGGAGGGTCTGTTTTCAGACTTATTATTACATTTTTATTTGGTACAGGTTCAGTTATTGGTGCAATTTTATGCTTTTTATTGGGAGCCATAGCGACCGTAGCGATAGCGCTGCCTTTCGCCAGAAGGCTCGAAATGACACTCTTTCCCCTCTTTTCGTTTAAGCATTTTATAAAATTATTCAATGCATCTTTACCATTAGGAATCACCTTAGTGTTTAACCTTATTTATTTTCGAGTAGATTCAATAATTCTCACCCTCACCCAATCAACTCAGGATGTCGGAGTTTATAATTTAGCCTACAGTTTTTTTGAATTTGCCTTAGTAATTCCCCTCTTCTTTTTGAATGCACTTTACCCGTTGTTATTAAAAAGAAAGCAAGAATCTCAAGAGTCTTTTTATCAGTTATCCAAAAAAGCAGGTTTGGTACTCTTTGGTTCTTCTTTTGTCGCAGCTTTAGGCGTATGGCTCAGTGCCCCTTTAATTTCACTTATTAACCCAGAATTTTCTCCAGGCATTCAAGTCTCAAGAATTTTGTCGTTTTCTTTGCCATTTTTCTTCTTAACCAGTTTAACCATGTGGATATTTATCACCATGAAAAAATGGTTTGCATTAGTAACTATCTATACTTATGGTTTGTCGATGGTTTAAATATCGTAGCGAATGTTATTTTCCCTTCCAAATTGGTTTTACTAGCAACAGCGTGGATAACTTTTGGAGAGGGTTTTTGTTCTGTTACTTTCAAATTCGTCATTCTAAGTGAGGCAGATGTCCCTTAATCTTCGTCGTATACTTAGGCCATGATTTCTATACATACAGATGGCGGAGCTCGAGGAAACCCAGGACCGGCAGCAATTGGTGTCGTTATAGAAAGTCAGACACAAGGGAAGAGGACCTTAGGAAAATACTTGGGAGCAACAACAAATAATGTTGCCGAATATACCGCTGTTTTGGAAGCACTTTCTTTTTTGCTTTTGGAGTGGGGAACAGGGGAGAGAGAAGATGTGCATTTTTATCTAGATTCACAGTTGGTCGAAAGGCAGCTGTCTGGAATTTACAAAATTAAAGAACCAACTCTTCAAAACTTAGCTCTGCAAATTAAACAAAAAATAAAAGAGTGGGGGACAACAATTTCTTTCACTCATGTCCCCAGAGAGCAGAATAGGGAAGCAGATAAAATTGTAAATTCTGTTCTAGACTCTTCAAAATAATTCTTCATTTTTTTTCATGGATAATGTGGGGATAATTTTCTGCTTTATCACCAATTTTTTTAATTGTTTTTAGTTGTATAAAGTGCTCATGTTGCTCACTGTTTTTGAGTAGTTGCGGCAATTGTAACATTCCGTTTTTTTCGGATCCCAGGTATGGCATACTACTACTAACACCATTCCCGCACCCATATGACAGACTCTGCCACAGCTATGACTAATGAAAACCTATCGATTGATTCTTTGGCTTGTATTGACGGCATAAAACTGGAGAGAGTGGAAGCTTTTCGGGAATTTCTCAGCTCACATGGAATCATTATTCACATTAATTCGATTACCGATAAGGAATGCCTCTATTACATAGTAGCTGCAGATTCAAATGAGGTGAAAACTATTTTTTCCCGTGGAGGGAAAAAGGCTAGTAGAACCTTAATATTGCTCTTTGATGACATAGCCACGGAAGCTCTAAATTTGAGTCTTTTGTTTAACGCAAAAGTTGCGGTAATTGGGGAGAGGTTGATAGAACAAGAAGAATCTCGCGTCATATTTGGTTTTCTTTGTGGGAGTTCAGATTCGGTAATTGATCTGAGGACTAGTAAACAGAAGGAAAGTTTGAAGGACACTCCTTCTACAATTTTGATTTCTCCAGATGAAATTGTTGATACTACCCCAAGAATAAACACAGAAATTGTTGAAAAAAATATAGAATTTGATTACTGGGAAAAAGATGAAAAAAGAATAGAAAAAGTAATTGAAAATATTTACCAGACACATCCTAAAAAAAGGAAAAAAGGGAATGTTTTTCAATCATTGTCTCGAATGATTTTGTTTTCTTTCAGTGTCTATTTTTTCTTTCATATTTTTTCAATTATTTTAAGTCTTGGTCTTTTTATTGGATCGATAGCATTTAGAAATTATCCAGACAAAATTAAGCCACTTTTAATTGGCTCACAAATGTCTTCAGACTATGCACATTTATCTTTACAACCTTTAGTAACTGTTTTGCCAATTTCTAGTCTGAGAATGTATGAGAGATTGATAACGGTTCTCCAAGAAAGCGAAATGGTTTTTTTACAGATTACTGAATTGAGAAATGTTCTAAAACCTTCAACGTTCTTTTTAAATCAGCCGTCAGAAAAAAATTCTGTGTATGCCCAGATTCTGGCTGTGCGTTCGCAGGGTGAAAAAATTAAGACTAATATATCTCTACTAGAGGCAGATATAAAAGTTATTAAGGAAAGTTCTTGGGTTAATTTTCCAGCAACAACTTCTACCTTAGTAAAAGTTGAACAGTATGTAGATAAAGCCGGTGAGTTAGTTCAAACAGTCTTACAGTTATCCACACTTTATCCACTGATGGCCCCACCAGGGGAGACACGTTCTTATTTGTTACTATTTCAAAATTCCAACGAACTCAGGCCTACCGGTGGATTTATTGGAAGTATAGGTCGAGCTGTTATGAGAAATGGCATAATGGATGAAGTAACTATTGATGATGTCTATACATATGATGGACAACTCAGAGGTCATGTGGATCCACCTTTGCCCATAAGAACGTTGCTTCAAAAAGAACACTGGTATCTTAGAGACAGTAACTGGGATCCAGATTTTGAACATTCCGGAGAAAAAGCTGCTTGGTTTTTTGAAAAATCTGGTGGAGGTAAAGTTGATGGTACTATCGCTATAACTCTGCCCTTTTTACAGGATCTTCTCAAAGCCACTGGGCCAATTAAAATAGCTGAAACTCCTGAACGTATTACGAGTGAAAGCTTGTTTCCTGTGCTTCATAAAGAGATAGAAGAAAATTTCTTCCCTGGTTCTACCCAGAAAAAAGATCTTCTTGGGAGCATTTTTAGAAAGTTACTTGAGGAAATAACTCAGGGGAATGCAGATCCATTATTGTTGTCTAAGGCGATTGAACATTCCTTAGAAACAAAAACCATCCAGCTGTACTCACGAGATAAAACAACGCAACAACTTTTATATGCCTATAAATGGGCAGGGACATTGATTCCCTCAACTTCTTGTTCTGATGGAAAAACAAATTCCTGCACACAAGACTTTCTAATCCCTGTTGAGGCAAATTTGGGGGTTAACAAGGCGAATGAGGGAGTGACTCGACATATCTCGAAGGTCCTTAAATTTTCTCCTTCAACTTTATTTTCCACAGATACCATCTCTTTTTCAAATACCTCTGGTCCATCAACACCTGGGGGCGGGGATTATACAGGTTATTTGCGTTTATATTACCCCTTAAAGACCTCAATCAAGAGCATTTCCATAAACGGACAGGAGATTTCTTTTACAGAAGAATCTATGACTCCTAAACAGATTCCTTACGTAGAATTCCTCCAAGAAAATGCTCTGTCCGAGGTAATTGGAGTAGCCTTCACCGTCCCTTCTACTAAAAATACGGAAATAGTCGTAATTCAAGAACAGCCAATTAATGCTGCCCTCAAGGAATACAAATTTAGCTTCAGAAATCAACCCGGCACAGGGATAGTACCTCTGCAAGTTAAGGGTGTTTTTCCAGAAAGCACATCGTTAAAACGGGCCTTCGAGGGGGGAAATGAAGGGGACACAGCAACGTTTATTGCAGTTTCTAACAATTTTGAGTATACTACGAGGACTGATAGTGACTCGTCTATAGTCGTTTCAGCACAAAACCATGAATGATCGTTACCCTTTAACCGCAACCAAACGAGATGCCGTTGGACATCGAGCTAAATCCGTTCGTAAAAATGGATATATTCCTGCAACAGTCTATGGTAAGGGAATAGAATCAATGGCCTTAAGTGTTGAAAAGGTTGAATTTTCGAACGTCTTCAAAAAAGCAGGAGAGACTCACTTAGTAGATTTATCTATAGAAGGAAAATCTCAGCCAGTACTTATCCACGCTGTTCAAAGACATCCAATTAGTCAAATTGTGTCTCATATCGAGTTTTTAACAGTTAACTTAAAAGAAAAGCTCAAGATGTATGTACCTATTCACGTAACTGGAGAAGCTCCAGCAGTAAGTGAGAAAAAAGGTATTTTAATGATAACCTTACAGGAAGTAGAAATTGAAACTCTTCCTACGAACATTCCAGACTCTATAACAGTTGATGTCTCTTCACTCACCGAAGTTGATCAAGAAATAAAGTTGTCTGAGTTAACTATTCCAAATGGAGTTTCATTGTTGGGTGATGGGGATCTTACGGTTGTAAAGATTGGTGCCATTGTTGTTGAAGAAGAAGCACCAGCAGCTCCAGCTGCTGAAAGTACAGAAGGCGAAGCTGCTCCTACAGCGGAAACTCCTGCTTCTGCAGATGAATCTCCAAAGACTGAATAATCAGGTCTTTTACTACTTGAAACTTTCCGCATTGCTTACTATGATGTGGATACTTTTTCCACATTTACTTCTGCCAAATTAAACCCCAGTGGAAACTTCTTTATAAAAGATATGAATTTAGAAACTTTATGGAAGTCAGTTCTATCAGAACTTGAACTAACTATTACTCCTGCTGTATATAAAACTGCGTTTGCAAAATCTAAACTGTTATCGTTTGAAAATCAGGTAGCGACGATAGGAATCGCTAATCCTATGATGAGACAGATGGTTGAAACACGGTATTATTCCTTGGTAAAAAGTATTGTCGATCATCATACAAAAGAGAATAGTAGTCTTATATTTACGATCATCCACAAAAGCGATGTGTTATCAGAAGAAGACGCCGGTCCTTTATTTTCTCGAGAGATAAAACCAACGGGAATAGATTTTAATATCTTAACGAAAAAATTACACATTCGACAAGATGCTACCTTTGAAAAATTTGCAGTTTCTCCGACAAATCAAATCGCCTATGCCGCAGCTACAGCAGTAGCTAGATCTCCTGGATCAGCATACAATCCTTTGTTCTTATATGGTGGGGTAGGTGTAGGGAAGACTCATTTAATGCATTCTGTGGCCAATGAATTACTCAGAACAAAACCAACCTTACGCGTCGTCTACTGTATGGGGGAGGAGTTCTTAAACGAAATTGTAGATGCTATTCAAACCAAGACCAGTCGTCAATTTAAACAAAAGTATCGGAGTGCCCAACTTTTATTAGTAGATGATGTTCAATTTATAGCCGGTAAACAAACGGCTCAAGAAGAATTTTTTCACACTTTTAATGCAGTTCATAGAGAAGGTGGACAAATTATTTTAACCAGTGATCGGCCGCCTTCAGAAATTGCCAAATTGGAAGATCGGTTGAGATCACGATTTGAAGGGGGATTAACAGTAGACGTGGCACCTCCTGATTTTGAATTGAGAGTGGCTATTATTAATATTAAATCTCAGGCTCTTCAGTTAGCTATTCCCACAGACGCTGCTCATTTAATAGCTTCTTCTTTTACAGATACACGGGCGATAGAGGGGTTTTTGCGAAAGTTAATGAACGAGATAGCAATTAATCAGACCCAAGTTTCTAAAGAATTGGTTGCTAAAATTTTAAAGATTACTTTACCTAAATCCGAGATGGATCAACCTAAAGTTCGATCTTCAAGGATAACTCCCACAGATGTGTTGGATGCAGTTGCCCAGTACTTCGACATTAAACCTATGCATTTAAAGGGACCGAAAAGAGATCGCCCTATTGCTAGACCGAGACAGCTAATTATGTACATATGTATGACTGAGTTGGGCGTTACCTTGGATGATGTTGGTGGATTACTTGGTGGACGAGATCATACTACGGTTATGCACGGTGTGGATAAAATTAAAATTGAGCTCGAAAATGATCCACGTTTACGAGAGGCTCTTTCGTTGATAAAGTCGACTCTTTTTCCACATATATGAATAACTCTGCAGTAGTTTTCCACTTTTCCCCAAACTCAACAATATTATCCTCAAATTTATCAACAAGAAATCCGGGATTTATCCCCAGCAGTTTTCTCTTATTGACGCGACAAAGCTTTCGTTTTACACTTTTCCACGCCTCTTTCTATTATTAACTACTAATTAAATTAAACAAAACAACGAATATGAAATTTACAATACTACAAGAAAACCTGCATAAAGATTTGGGAAAGACTATTCGTATACTAGTAAACAAACCTCAACTTCCTATACTTGCCCACGTTCTGATTTCTACTCTTAAAGGGAAAATAACCAAAACCACACCCAACATGGAAACTTCTATACAAATCTCTCTATCTGGGAAAATAGAAGAAGAAGGAGAGTTATGTGTACCCGCCCGATTGTTCTATGAATTAGTCTCCTCCTTACCAAAAGAAACAGTGACCGTAACTGCAAAAGAAGAATCGCTAATAGTTCAAACACAAAAAACTAAAGCTTCTTTGCCCGGAGTAGTAGCTACTGAATTTCCTCCTTTACCTGAATTTTCATCCTCTCAAGGTGTGGATTTGCCGAACGACACATTACGTATGGTACTAGGTCAGGTTTTATTCTCAGCAGCTGTTGATGAATCTCGTCCCTTGTTAACCGGAATAAAGGTGGAAAATTCGCCAGAAGGAACTATCTTCGTATCTACGGACGGCTATCGGTTATCTTTAAAAAAAATTCCTGGAGAAAAAATTTCCGAGAGTCAGTTAGTTATACCAGCGCGAGCCTTGTCTGAAGTGTTAAAAATTTCCTCAGATGAAAAGGAACAAACAGTGGTTCGAATGTCTGAAACAGTAGAAGGACAGTTATTATTTACCATAGGGGAAACTAAAATAACCACCCGTAGAATAGAAGGTGAATATCCAAACTATCGGCGGATTATACCCACGGCATATACTACCCAAACAACAATAGAAACACAGGAGTTATATCAAGCAGTTAAATCTGCAGCTATTTTTGCACGGGATAGTGCTGGAATAATCCGATTTTCTATAACTCCAGATGGCTTAAGTGTGGCAGCAAATACGCCGCAAGTAGGGGAGAATACCATTGATGTAGAGGCAAAAGTAGAAGGAGATGGAGGAAGTTTAGCCTTAAATAGGAGCTTCTTGCTAGATTTATTATCCACTTTCCCATCGAAAGAATTAGTGTTGCAGATGACAGGAGCATTAAATCCTGCAGTTTTCTTGGTACCCCAAGATCCTTCCTATCTTCACATAATCATGCCTGTCCGGGTTCAATCTTAAATTAGGGAGTATTTGGAACGAGATAATAGATAAGACTATTTGTACTTCTGTCTCTTCCCGAGGCGATAAAAGCCGGTTCTACTAATTTCCCATCTTTGTCCCAAACAAAACCAGCAGAAATAGTCTGTACTCCAACAGCCTCAATAGAAATTTGAGTATCGGTCTCTTTTACTGCTTTCTGTGAAAACACAAGAACCACCTTTCCTTGGTTTGCTTGAATGTTAGAAATAACCCCACTAGAGTTCAACGTAACGTTTTGAGTAGTCGAAGATAATTGTGGGGGAATAACTAACGTTAATTTGCGTATTCCTGTGTTGTCCAAAATAGCTGTGAACGAAGGATATGTATAAAAACCTGTTATAAAAGGAAGATTTTTAAACAGTAAAAGACCTTGTACTAATAGAGCATTGGCAGAAGAAGCAGTCGGAGCTTTTTCAAACATATTTTCAGTTGAAATAATTGGGTAAGAAGCAGCAAAGGAAATAGAAAAATTTTCAGGTAGTATTTTTTTATCATTTAAAAAAGATATCAGGGTTTTCGAGGCGTCTTCCATAGAAGGAGCCTTTGAAGTTTGAGGAGTATCCAATCTACTATATTCAACAGAATTGGTGGACTCCATAAAAAGCAAAGAAAAATCCTTGTTATTCCAGCGCAATAGAGAAGGAGAAGAGTCTAAGACGACAGGCTCACCAGTAAAAGAGAAAGCAGTCGCTATTCTTTTTGCCTCAGAATCGAATGAAAAAGAGGATGTTGAAAAAGAAGGAAGACTTTCTGGAAAAGATGGTTGTGTAGAAAGAGCAGGGAAAAAAGAGATAGACGTTTGACTAGCAGGAAAAGGAGAAATCTTATCAAAAGAAATCGACCTGGGGGCTGTAGATTCTGTAGTTTTAGATTTTAATTTTTCTGTAGAACCAGAAGACTGTGAATACACTACAAAAGAAACCAAGATAAAAACTATAATAAATATGATAATGATAAGATTTTGTCTTTTCATAGTTTAGAAACACGATTGTGCTGGCAATAAAGAACGGACGTTTTGTGCTGGAGACTTGGGCAACCCCGAATTATAGACAGGGGAGAGAGCGTTTTTGTAAACAGGATTTGCAGAAAGACCATTGGATGCATCTCTTCTCTCAAAGTGTAAATGGGTACCGGAAGAATGTCCAGTATTATTCACTCTTCCTATAGGTGCTCCTGGGCCCACTGTATCACCTTGTTTGACTGCAAAAGAAGCCAAATGACCAAATAACAGTTGATACCCTTCAGAAGTTTGAATAATCACGAAATGACCATAGGAAGAATCATCAATACCCACAAAAATTACCGTACCTCCTACCGGAGTGGTTGCCACTGGATTGAGTTCACCGTTACAAGTTCCTGCACGACCTCCTCCACCAATTCCTATGTCCACAGCGTTATAGCCAGCGTGACTATATCCACCATTGACCCCTTGAGTAACACATCCACACGAAGGAGCTTTACAATTTCTCCCACCTTGAGCACTTTCATCTTTACATTGTTCAAATTGACAGAGTGGGTTTGTCGATCCTTCAGGACATTCTGTACCAGATTCGCCACTAGCAAAATTCGATCCATGTCCTACCCCGTCAATAAAGACAGGTTTAGAAATACGTTCAATATCGCTAGGATTATTGATATTTCCCATTAACAACAACATGATGGGGATCATAGCTATAGCACCAATCATACCCCAGCTTCGCCCCTTTTCCCCAGATTCTCCACTACCACCCAAACCTACAAAGCGCAAAACTCTCCCAGCAATTGAAGAGGCAATACTTGCCGCAAAAATCACAGGGTTACTGGAACGAATCAGGGTCATAATACCAGCCCGAGCGCCAGTACCTACCAGAGCTGTAGCGCCACTAGAAAGTACAGCAGTTTCTCCTTTACCCAAAAAATTGACGAGAGAAATTGAGGAGAATGCTTGGCCGAAGAGATTTTTGAGGCCCTTTGGTAAAAAATCAACCGAAAAACCAGGGTGGGTACTGAAAAGATAGACGAGATAGGTTTTAGAAACAAAATTTTGTGCTAATCCACGGAATCCATCAGGTACATTTTTTTGAGATTGTTCAGAAGAAAGTAAACTTTCTAAATATGAATGTAAGTGTGCATAGAGGAGATAGTTTTTATCGGAAGCGTGTAAAGTCTGTAAATGAGATTCAACTAACGAATGATACTGTTTAATATCCAAAGGTTTATGGGGATCCTGTGATGCGATAGCCAGAGCGAACATAGTCTGAATAGCATCTTGAGGTTGGGGAAACTTTCCCGTTTCTTTAGGTACAATATTTATTAGACGTTTATAAATAGCTGGGTTTTCTTTGGAAAGAGTCATCAGACGGTCACTTGTAAGAAGAAAATGAAATGCCGGAGATTGTTCTATCCCAGTAGAACCCCCAGCCCCCAACGAGATTTCAGGCGTTGCTGAACCAGCCGAAGTAATAGTATTGGTGGCGTCGCTTAAGACTTTCGATCCACCAGAAACCATACTCATTAATCCCGAAGAACCTCGTGGTGTTTGGCTAGCTTGCTGCTTAATAGATCTGGTAAGTTCTGTAAAAAAAGGAGCATTAACAAAACCACCAAAATTCTTTTTGAGAAACTCGTTATCATTGACATGATCTATAATGGATACCAAAGATTGTTGAATTTCGCGTCGTTGAAAT
>JBGALL010000044.1:0-15102 GCA_044223895.1 Candidatus Woesebacteria bacterium | reverse complement strand
TAACCGAAAGCGGGTTGGCACGTTGAGATGCGACTTTTCCGAAAATCCGAAAACTATTTTTCGCAATTCGATTTATCCTCCCTCATAGGAAAGGTAAGGTAACTGCTGGCGGTGTAACCGGCACTAATTCCGAAAGGTGGGAAGCGATTGCCGCCACGACCGGAGCAAATGCCAAGGCGTGGGAAGCGATTGCCGCTACGACCGGAGCAAATGCCAAGACGTGGGGAGCGATTGCTACCACGACCGGAACAAATGCCAAGACGTGGAAAGCGATTGCCGCTACTGCCGGAAGCATTGCCAGGACGTGGAAAGCGATTGCCGCTGTGGCTGGAATCATTGCCAAGTTGTGGGTAACGATTGCCGCTACTACCGGAGCAAATGCCAAAACAGGAGGAGTCGTTTTCGCTACGACTGACGCGAGTTCTAAAACGGGAGGAAGAATTCTCGCCACGACTTACGCAAATAGCAAGGGGTGGGAAGCAATTGTTGTAACGACTGGAACAATTGGTAAGAGAATCAAAGGAGGCGTAATCCAGACATTTGATTTAGAGAGCACGGAATTAATTTCCGCGCCAGTTGCGGGATGTTGGTGGCAAGCATTTTAATAAGGGAGAATATTCGTGCCTGTTTGTTCCGTACAATTTAGTGAATGGAAGGCTTAGCACCTAAGGCGAACAGTGACGAATTGCCAGTGAAGAACACATGCACGGGCAAGGAGTGCTTTCTCGAGTTGTTTTGTTTTGTGGTGGGTAATAACCACTTGTTTAAGTGTCTCCGTAATTGAACTGATGTTTTTCTGATTTTAGTACTGATCAAAGAGATACAACAACTGCCCAGCCCTGCAAAGAAAAGGATAAACCACAGCGCTAGCATTGTTGCGATACGCCAGATAGAGCGTAACCGCTTACAGAATTAATACAAGAGTATAAAGCCGTAAAATAGGAGTGAAGATAATAACTGTATGGGTTAGGCAATTGGTTAGGAACACTCATGTCGTTTGTTAGTAAGAGATACTAACAACGGCAAAGCAATGACGCTGAGCTAAGTTTAATTAGATTTCAATACCTCTTAATTTTCTATACAACTGTAAAGCAAATAAATCAGTCATGCCAGATACAAAATCTATAATGTGCATTACCTTAATGTAGGGTGTACATGATTCATCGAAAATATATTGTTTTGGCAATAGCTCTAAAATCTTTTTATGTTCTTTTTCACGCCTATCAACATCTGTTAGTGCCGCGGTTGCAAAATCTTCTACTAGACCCGACATGATTCTAAAACCGGCTATTTCAAGCTCAACTACTTTTCTTGAATTATAAATTCTCTTATAAGAAATTTCAGAAATGTTTTTAAGAACACCTGTGAGTTCAGGAATGTCCTCAATTAGACTTTTATTATATTGGCCAAGTAAAATATTTTCGCGATAGTTCCAATAAACATCAGCACATTTATATATTAAAGTATTGATTGATTTTGCTCTTAGGTATGCTAAAGATTCATTTAAATCTGTCTTTAGTAGATCGGCTTGATTTTTCACCCATTCAATATCTTCCTTCAAGTTGGTTTCAACTATTTTAATATAGTTATCACGAACTTCTTCATACGATAGAATGCCTAAACGATGTGCGTCTTCAAAGTCGATGATATTGTAACAGATATCATCGGCAGCTTCAACAATATAAACAAACGGATGTCTTTTGTAAACTACCCTTGATTCAACATTATCGGGTATCATATTCAATTCCTGAGCGATCTTGAGAAAGATGTCTTCATCAATTTTAAAAAAACCGTATTTTTTTCGATGGACAAATCTTTTATCTGAGGCAGATGCTTCACATGGATATTTTAATATTGAGCCCAACGTGCTATACGTAAGTCTGAATCCACCTTTCATTCGGCCATTTTGCAACATTGTAAGTATCCTTAGAGCATTGGCATTACCTTCAAACGTTGTAAGATCTTTCCATTCTTCGGGAGAGAACCTTGATTTGAATTCCAGATCTTCTGATTTATTTGTATCCCGTCTTTTAAAATATTTTGAGATGGCTTCTTCACCGGAATGACCGAAAGCAGGATTGCCTAGGTCGTGTGCAAGGCACGCAGCAGAAATCACACTTTTTAAACTATCACGATAAAAGTGATGAGTATTTTCATCTTTTTTTATATCATCAAGTTCAGACAATTTTTCCCCTATGATTTTACCTAAAGATCTGCCCACGCTCGCTACTTCTAAAGAATGAGTTAGCCTATTATGAACGAATGCTTCTTTTGGAAGCGGGAAAACTTGGGTTTTATTTTGTAATCTTCTAAAGGGACTTGAAAAAATTATTCTGTCCCAATCACGTTCATACTCATTTCGTATATCATTTTGCCCATCATCTTTCCCAAATCTTTTGGGTGAAAAACAATTATTCCATGTCATTTCCATGTCGTACTAAGTTTATTATTAGGGAGAGTAACAATAGATTGATATCATATTCATTGTTCTGCTCATGAGTGTCTTAACGTAACAGAAATTAACCCAACACTGATTCATCATTGTCTTCTGTAAAAAGAGAGGAAAAATACTCCAGATTAAGATTCTCTGTAAAAAAATTTTTAGCAGGTATATTTAAGATGACTAAATTTTCTCGCTTAATACTGGTTTTTTCAATGACTTTATTTTCAAATGGCTGCAGGTCACGTTCATAAGCATTTATCAGAAGCCTTTTCGCTGGGTCATTTTTAATTGCACTTGTTATATTATCATTAATGTGTTTATCCAAAAATCCATACCCACTCACCACAATTAATTCGGCATCAATACATGCTTCTCTGAATGAATAAAAGTAAAACAAATACGGATCATAAGACTGGAGTTTATTCTGAACACCGAAAATTATTTCCATCTTACTCGGTTCAACATTACTTATATTATCAGTATAAGTTAGGCGGTTTTCCTTATCCCTTTTCCAATCCAGTGAGCCGTGAAGCTTGTATAGAAAGTAATTAATTTCTTTCTCTTCGGCAGGTTCATAAAGTCTATAGTCCCAAATTCTGTGATCGTTAAAACCTCTTTCAAGTGGAATGCCATCAAGATTTTTTTCTACGCACATGTCATAATTCAGTGAAAATATTTTTAATGGATAGTTGTATCCTATCTCTTTGAGTTTTTTATAATAAGCGGATTTTGAAACAAATTCTTCAGGACTTAACCATGAATTTTTCATTTTTTCTAAAATCACTTCCTTGAAGCCTTTAGCTTTTTCAAGTTTTGTTCCAGCAACAATGTGTAGTTCTTTTTCCCAACTCCCAATAAATGGATAGACATCAACGTCTTTCGTTGCTATTTTAATTATAGAATCGAGCAATCCAACTAGATTTTCGATGTTGAAAGAAATATCTCTTGAATCATAACCTTTAATTCTCTCCAAGTGGTAGTGAGAGCTATGAATATAATCATATAATTCCTTGTAATCCTTCCATTCATTCTGTAACGAATTCTGTATTTCACTTATCATTTGAAAAGAATTCTTTATACCAGCATCACAACTGGCTCCTGCTCCCAATAGGATTACTATCTTATCCTTTGCAAATTGCTTTCTCATAGGAACCAAGGCTTTAAATTATTTATTTCGATATGATCTAAATTATACTCTCGGAACTTGCCTATGAATTCGGCAATTCGCTGGCAATAGAAAATAGAAACAGGCAGTTGTTTAGCTTTAAAACCTCTCCAATTGGCTCCAGAAAGATTAATGCAATCTTGAAGCAAACTTTCTTTATAATCATAATTTTGGAATAGTTTCTCATTGTTGGTATACCAGAATGATATTAGCAATGGGTTTGAGAATCTTTTTGTTATTTTGGGATTACCTGCGGAAAGCCCCTCAAACCAGACCAAGTATTCATCTGAAGCCAATTTAACAAACGTACTTTCGAAGGGGACAAGGCCATTGTTTTCATAATCAAAACCAAAATGATCAGTTTTACTATTGATTACAAGAACAGTAAATTCGATTTGATTACCTATGTTGGATGCAACCTTTTTAAGAATTTTATCTTTACTTAATCTAAACGGTACATGTATAGCAACCTTTTTGTAGCCAGAATTTATCACAATGTTTGAAATATTTGCGACAAGTTTGGTGTAATAAGAATCATCAGTCTCAACTCCCTCACTTAGTACCTGTAAATCTTTGAAAATCCCACTTGAATCAGTGAGTACTGAGTATGTGATGTTTTTTTCAATGGAATTACCATCCGAAGATCTTTCAATATTATAGGATTGTCCAATTCCAATAATTAAATATTCATTACTGGCAGGCTTCATTTTCCATGGAGTACCACCTGCTTTAGCAAATATTTGAAGTGCAATATTGCTGAGTGAGTATTTAATTGAATACTCGTTTGCTATTAGCTCTTTGGTTACAACTTGACAGGGTATTCCAGCTTTAGTAAACCTGTGCTTCAATCGAAAATACAACTCGTCACTTTCTTCATCTTTCTTTGTCAGTGTGATAATTATTGGAATAGTAGCCTTATCTGATTTTTGAATTTCAGAAATTTGAACGTCAAGCGATGAGTTTTCGAAATCATCAACCGAAACACCTCTAATCTTTTCATTCGTAAAAGGAATTTTAAAAACCTTCTCCAGACCCCCAAAAGTATTTGGAAATGATTCTCCACGTAATCCTTTTAACAATGCGGCAGCGAAATCTCTGTCTTGTTTTAAATAAATGAACAAGAAATATAGGTCATTTTTTATTTTTTCCAGAGGATAATTTTGTGTGAGACCTAAGTAAGCAGAATTGCTTGAATTATTATTGCCAAACACATATTGCTTTGGCTTCAGTAAATGGCTTCCGATCTCAAATAAATCTGAAGAGATCTTGTAAGATGATACATTGTTGATCTCTGGCACGATGTTTTTTATAAAAAATGTAATCCACTTATGTTTGAAAAGGTAGAAATCAAGATTGCTTAACCCTTTATTGTTAAGAGATCCACTGGCTATTAGAATATCTTTATCAAGTTTAAATTTGCCGTTTGTTTTTAGATTTTCATTAACGATAAATCTGTATCCTACCTGAATGCCCCAAATATTTTTACTTTTAAGAAAATATGGCTCAATCCAGATACACTTCCTTCCTTTAGGGTGATCTTCAAGTACTTTATAAAGTTTTCTATCAAATATTTCGGGATTGTCACTTAGCCTAAATAGACCATTAACGTTTTCTAGATTCTTGACTATGGTTTTGCTGATTAATCCAGTTTTATAATAAGCAGGGAGTTTAAATTCCTCATACCCTGGTGATGGGTCCAGTACAATTTCATATTTTTCTAATTTTCCAAACGCATTTGGGAAATCATAGTAGCTTAAGTTATCCTGAAAGACCCAAGACTCGAGCTTCTTTCTAAATACTGTTATTCCTAGATCTTGATTCTTGAATGGTAGAAAATTTATTTTGATAGATTTCATCGAAATTTGAAAAGGATTAAGACTAAGGCAGTATTTTGAATATTGAATTTAATGTATTTTGATGAATGATCATTCAAACGCAGTCGGTTTTGCGAACATTTGTATGCAATACTTAAAAAAACTGCGGCTATTACTTTTTTGTTAAGCGATATTCTGGTTTTAATTTCTATTTATAACTCACGATGCTGCCTATCGTATTAAGTTAATATTTATCTATAATTCTCCCTTATAAAATACAGCGCATTGCTATACATAATCTGGTACACTACATTGTGTGCATCTAGGTTTAAGTGGCATTTCGGTATTTTGCTGGAGCCGGAGCTCCAATAGTCTTGCACGTGTAGGAGCAAAGCATCGGCTAGCCGCTGGTAGTCGGTGGCGGTACGGAATTGGTTGAGGGGATTGATCACGCCATCCAAGTCGCTGCCGAGGCAAATAATCTTCCATGGATTTTGTTGTGGGTCGAGTGTGTAGCATTGTTCGGCCACATACAAAATGTTTTTCCAAAAGCACTCGGCCCACACATATTCTTTCTGGCGCTTGCTGCGGAAAATGTTTTTAAACCAATTTACAAATCGGTGGCCGAGAGCATTGTAACCTAAGATGCGTTGGTCTAACTCAATGCCGATCAGCCCACCGGAAGTGAAAATCTCTTTGATGTCCTCATCGTCCATATTAATCTTCTCTCCATAATATTTCTGCACGCCCGTGTGGCTGCAGATGATGGGCGCTTCCGGATAGTGCAATCTGCGGTACGCATAAAATTCTTGTCGCGTAGCCTTGGCCATGTGTTTGATGTCGATAAAAATTCTGCGGCCATTCAGCGGACTGTATAGCAGGTCGATCAGTTGATAGCCCCGCGGTGTGATGTAGTTGCCGTTGGCCACGGGCTGATCCATCTTATAACTTTGGTCGAGCAGCTTCGCTACGATGTCGTACAAACTTTTAGCGTGCGAGGCAAGTCCGTTGTAGAAGTGATGGTTGAGTGTAATGAAGAAGGGAGGATGCTGCCATTGTTTAACACGTGCAACATTGGCTGCAAGGTTTTGCCAGGCGGCATCGTCTTCTACATTGTTGCCATCGCAAAATACGTGTGCTCCCTCAATAGATGTGATGATGAGCAATGTGTTTTTAGCATCGTCTGTCAGTTCATTGCCGCTGCCGATCAGTTTGTATTGGCGCGTGGTATTGAGTGCCTGCTTATTGTGCAATGCCAACAGATAGCTGTATTCCTCTTGCAAGTCTTTGAAGTAATTGAAAGAAACTGCTTTAATATTTTCAATTCTTTTTCTTCCAAAGAGCGAGATCAGGTTGACAAGCCAATTCGCGATCAGAGGTGATACTTTGGGTTTCACAAAATTCACTTCGATGGGATACAGTGAAACGATGGCTACGTTCGCACCCCCTTTTGCCAATGAAGTAAAGTCTGATTGACGGAATCGCGGAAAGCCAATGGCATTTTCAATCAGTTGATCGCCCACCGATGGCGGATCGTTGTACCAGATGCACGCTTCACTGGCTGCATCCTTTGCATCTTCATTCGCATAGAAGCTATGCCCGAATGGCTTGAGTGTAGAGTGAACGTGTATGTCGAGGATGGGGAAGGGCATGAAAAAATTTTGGTTAATTCTTCAACGCTTTTTTCAAATCTTTGCGTGCTAGTTTTCGAGTTTTTCCAAGCGTGATGGAATCTATCTGATGTTTTGTAAATCGTATAGCTGAGTATCGCCATTTTCGACTTCTAAATAGTTGCCCTACGCGCTCATCGCGCTGTTGATCATCGGTAAGCTGATGGATTGTATTGGACTTGGATTTTAATTCGCTATGATTTTTATCCACAGTTGTTTTTAATATGTTCATGGATGTTTGAAGCGCTCGAACTTCTCCTTGAAGAGTGGATATTTGCTGAGTCAATTCGCGCTTCGTTAGTTCGTTTTCTATCATTTGCCGCAGCTCGTTTCGAAATTGATAATAAATACTAAGACTATTTTCGTCAAACACTTTTTCGTTTCCAACCACCATCTCAAATAACCGCCTTGTATGGTGATAGAGTTGTTGGATTTGTAAAGTGTAGTATCCGTTGGTGAATGAGTTATAGTGATCGATTTTATTCTTTATGTAGATGGATGTAATGCTACTAATGGATTTGCTTATCATGGACTGTGTGGTATGTGCTTCCATCCATGCAGCTAGTTTAATTAGCCGATCTTTAAAAGGAGCCAATTTTTCATTTTGAATACAATCTTGGATTTGTTTCAGTCCATCCTTCAAACCCAATGTGGAGATTTCTTCTATCAAGAAAACTGCATTATCAATGTTGGCATAATCTTTTTCAATTGCTTCCAATTTTTCAAGATCAGATTGACTGAAGGTTACTGAAAAAATAAAACAGGTGATGTAACTAAGGATCGTTTTTTTCATGGCACTTGCTGCTTTTGGGGATATTTTTTCACTTGTTTTAATTGCTCATCTATTTCATCCAGATCTTTTTTCAATTCATTCTTCACCTTTTTTGCCAGGGTGTCATACTCGATACTTTGTGGTGTTGGGCAATTGCACGGCTTGGATTCTACTTCGTATTTGTTATTAATGATTGTGCCAATGGAGTTTTCATTGCCTACGTATGGCTTGCCAAAGCTGATGGTTTCTTCTTGTATGGGTTTGAAAAATGGAATGATGAGAAGAAATAACAGATAGATGCTGATTTTTGATATAGTAATTTCTGAGTAATCGTTGGAGTCGTTTGCCGTGAGTTGGCTTTTATATGCATGATACCAGACTACGAGTAAAAATAACAGCAGCAGATTAAAGATTATTAACCCCTCAAACTGAATAACACGAAGCCAGGGCGCCCATGCTGCTTTGTACGTATGCAACGCCTGATCTTGTATTCGGTTAACGATATACTTGACACTATCTAAATTTACTTTGCGTCTAGTGGTAAACTCATCAACGGCAAGGTCGGCCAGATTGTTGAGACTATCGTTGCCAAGCAATGTATGAAACTGAAGGTGATGCTTTTCAGTGACGTATTGCCAGCTTAGTTTTTGTACATCTAATAGTGGAACCGGGTGCTTGGGCAATAAAGAGAAGTCTTGAAGATAGTTCACTAACTCTTTAGCAGCTTTCGACTTAGATTCATAAATCGTGCGTTCTTTAGCACCATTGGATATGAGTACATTTAGCGTTGTATCGCGATTTTCCCATTGTGTTTTGAATTCACCTTTATAAATGCTGGCGCTAAAGTAAAGTGTCCAGAAAAGGCAAAGTGCAGTAAAGACAATGCCCAATTGCATGCCGGCTTGTCGGTACTCGCGTTTGTACTTATAATTTCTTTTCCGATCAAATATACTGACCAGTAAAAGGTAAACAAGGATTAGACCAAATTGAAGGAGAGCAGCTACCAAAAATTGTTGAACGTTGAGTGTATAGATGGCAAGCAACAATAGAATAAAACCAGCGAATATGATCAGCACGATCGTGAGAGTCGCCCCTTTGGTTTTCATCAGAATATTCTTTAGTCCATCGCGGTGATTCATGATGGATAGCCATCCAAGAATCATCACAACGGGGAATAAGAAATAAACTATTATAAATAGATGAATGCCTGACTCATCATCAATAAAGAAAAGTGATTCCAATTGATTGAGCGCACTGTCTACGACTAATGAAAATGAGACAAGACCAATGATCAGCGGAATAAGCTCAGCTTTTATTCCATTGAAAAATCCAAGATCGCGTTCTTTGTGTTCCATGATTCTGTAAATTTAAGAGGGCACTACATGGACTTGATTGCTTAGAAAAACTACGGGATTTGTACGAGCTATCAAGTGAAACAATTCTTCACCTAGTGCCGCCCGGATGTTAAGTGCAAACTCTCGTTCGGAAATAGCTTTACTTACTACGTAGAAATCGGTGCCAAACAGAGTCTTGTTGCGTATGGCTTCATCGGTTTGCAACATAATCTTCAGTAAATTATATACAGATGGAAATGCCCCAGTGTAGCTGATATCGGCATATACATTTGGATATTTTCTCATCAGATCGCAACAGATATTAAACCAACTGTAGTTTTCCTTGCTGCCAGGATTCCAATGCTCGAGATCAAGCGATGCAAACTCTTGAGTGGTTGATGGAAGCCAAGGGTTTCTGATATAATTGACCCATTCATCTTCTCCGCCAAAATGCCCCAAACAAATTTTAAGATTACTGTACTTTTCTGCTTCTGCCATTGAAATATTCCAATGCTTTGATAGGTGTTGTGGATTTAGTAGAATTTCAAAATTGAGAGGATTAGTAAAATGCGTTTGTAATTCTTTTGCGGATTTTCCGAGTAACAGCTTTTGGGTATAAGGATGAATTGGGTATTCTTGTTCACCTCTAAAATGTACCACCCCCTCAATGACATGACTGACAATGGGGAGATTATATTTTAGTGCAAGGTCATAGACGGGCCTCAATCGAATATCAAACGGGAAATAACCAATGGCAGGATAAAGTTTAATGCCTTGGTAAATACCCTGCTGTACATATTCTTCTATTTTGTTTAAAAATATTTCTCCTATAAAAGTATTTTCAATACTTACTTCCCATGTGTTCGGTTTGGGGGCAACTCGTCTTGGATCAACAAATACGAAAGGGTAGAGGATGTTTTTGTATTCAGGCTTTGATTTGGAAATAGCCAACTCTTCTAATTGATCTCTAAATTTTATTGGAGGCTCTTCGGCTTGCATGTACTCCATATCCATAGTAAGCATGACTAAGCCTGTGTTTTGTGGATAGAACTGCATCAGATTTTTAAAAATCTTTTCTTGCGTATCCATGTCCATAAACTTGAGCAAGGTTATAAGCCGGTCAATACCAGGCTTGCGCAACCATCCGGGCATTTTATTGATCGCCCATTTTAACACGCCCCATTTGATAAGTTGTGAGATGCGAATAGGTATCCACGCGTAACCTCTTGCAAAATAATTTGGTACATGCTTAATAGTAAAGCAATGCGCGTGCGTATTGAACATGCGAGGTTTTCCCGGAATAAGTTGAGGGTGGCTACTTGTAATTGTACTCATCAACCATTATTTTGATTTGGTATATAGATTAAAAAGAGGGATATCTACTGCTATAAAGATTGTCCAACGATAACCGTTTAGTACATCGTTTTTAAATTGCCCTGAGTTATTCGGGTCTGGTATGTTAACCTGTCTCAATTGAGGACCTTTTTGCCAACCGTACCCGAAAGAAATGGGTGTCTTTGGAATGCCGTAAATCAAATAAGCACCTGGAGCAAGAATGTTTTCAAGTTTTATTTCTGGAAGTTGAGCCGTTTTATCATCCTTCAGTCTATAGTTTACAACAGCACCTAAATCGATAATAGATGTGAATAAGCTTATAGACCCATTTTTGAACGGAAAATTCAATTGTTTGCTGAAAGCAATTCCAATAGGTGCTGAGACTCCCCAAATTGAACTCCACCCTGGATTTGAAGACGTAGTCTTCTCTAAGTACTCGTCTCCCCAATGAAACCCTAGGTAACTATTTATTGAAATGTTACATGGAGTTTGTTTTTTTATTGATGCACTGCCCGCTGGCAAAGCTGCCGCCTTCAGCGCAGCCTTCACATCAGTAGGTGTTTCGGCTTGTGCCACCGCGGCCATAAATCCAGCATACTTGATAAACTTAGGCGTTGAAACTAGCTTTAGTTTATCTTGGTATTTTTTGAAAAGAGTATCATAAACAAGAGAGAAATTAAGTACAGCAAGGCTATAATTCTTTTCATTTACATTTTTATAAATTTCATTCCCTTGCCGTGCTACATAAATAAAATTTTTGATTTCCTTTTTTCTTTCAGTAGGAATGGGAAGCCATGAAGCTGGGAAGAAGTGATTAGCGTCCACTCCAAACTCAACCAAATCAATGGTTGAATTAAAAAACTTGTAATAGTCAGTGTACTTGACATCTATTGTGTCAGTTTTCTTTCTTAATTTTTCCAAATCATTTTCTAACTGGTTGAGCCTAGCTACTAAACCAAGTCCAAAGTCTTTTGTGTCTAAGATAATTTTGGCATTATTCTTTAGAACATCTTGGATTTTTATAGAATCACCAACACTTCTTACGTTTTTATAAAAGTAGACACCTTCAAGCTCTTGATAAAGTAGTCCTAAATAAATCTGAAACGTAATTTTTTCATTAAGAACATTTTCCTTAAAAGCTTTGGCGTTAATGTAGCCCTTGCCTTTTGTACTATCACGCAAGCTTTGCGAAGCAATTGAAAGCAATCGAACACTTGAATATAAATTATTCCCAACGCCTTTAAGGTATTTTTTTTGACCTAGAGAATCTATAACGTCTGCCGGATGAATCCCTTTCTTTAATTTGCCTACAATACTGGCACCTGCTAATCCTAACAAGGCACTTTTTAATTCAATGTTAGTTTCACTCAATTTTTGATATTTGGCTGAGGTTGCTAGTGTCTCCAAATTTTCAATGATCGCACTTAGATCTTTCTTGAAGGCTTCGTGAAGAAGTTGCAAATTTTGCGCATACTGGTAAGGTTCCGTTACTTGAATAAATCCATTTGTTGTTGGGAACAATGTCCTTAGCTCTTCATTGGCTTTTAGATCGTCTTTGAACTTCTGAAAAAACCAGACGTTAATTTCTTCATTAGCACGTTCTATAAGAAACTGAGCAATACCATCGGCAATATTGGTGACATCGAGGCCGCCAAGAGATCCTAAACTAATCCTTTCGGAATTTATGGACGAGATATTATATGGCGTTCTCGAAGACATATTTGTCAGAACTGGTAATCTGATGAATGGATTTGAGGAGAATTTATTGGCAAGTTCAGAGTATGTAGTCGAATTTGGGTAAAGCCTTTTTAAAACCTTTACTAAATGAGAGCTATCATTTTTTGAGAAAATTAATTTTCCCCCAACGTCTGTTGTATTTAATTTCCCAAGTTCAACGGCATCGTAATAAGAAGACTGCCCGAATACGTTTGTTAAGACAAGAAGCGTAAGACTAAGCAAGATTAGCTGAGTTTTCATAAATCATTATTTAAATAGATTGTTCAAGTTTAGAATGTTTATTTTTTTTGAATGACTGGAGTTTCGAATTAAAATCGATTTGATTTCAATTGGATCAATAGGTTGGTTCAATACTCTAGACTGCTGAAGTAACAATGCACAAACCCCAGCTACAAATGGCGCAGCTTGGCTTGATCCTGATCGTATCTTACGCCCAAGATTAATATCTGATGACAAAATATTTTTCCCCGGTCCAAACAAGTTGGTTTCTCCAGATAAAATTGAATCTTCTAGGGGTTTTTGAATGTAATCAAGCCCACCAACAGACAAAACGCTTTTATATCTTGCAGGGTAATAGATGTTATTACTAGGAAGCCCAGCTAGGATATTTCCAGCGCTTGCAACAACAAGAATTTTATCTTTTAAAGCTATTTCTAATGACTTTTCTAACTCTGAATTTTCATTTGGCTGCCCTTTACTTATTGATATAATATCGACCTTTTGTTCGACCGCCCAATCAACGGCCTTTTTGAGAAAATAGTCATCATCACCAGCTAAGTCATGAGTTACTTTGCAAACATAAATGCTTGCTTCATATGCAACTCCATATGGTCTATTTGATGTTCCACCACAGATAATTCCAACACAGTGTGTGCCATGACCATCAAGATCCTTTACTCCTGTCTGGCTTCCTGTTACATCATGAAACATTTCTGGATTTAATTTCAAATCGGGATGGGGATAAGCAACACCTGTATCAAGTATCGCAATCTTTACACCCTTTCCAGTTATGCCCCGCTTCCAAATATCTTGAATGCCATATTGATTTAACCAGTATTGATTAGAACTTAAGGCAATATCTGCCGATTCCTTTAGTATACCCCCACTCCATACATAAAATCCTCTGTCCGTTTTATACCATTTATTGTTTACTGGTATCACAGCTTCTCCATCGACTTCTTCAACAATCTCAATTATATCATTGGGATTGAGTGGATTCGGAAGCGGTGTATTCTTGGTACTAGGCCACAACCTTTTATTGAGCTTCGATATAACTCTTGCTTTCATTAGCCTATAGTGTTATCGTTAGTGGTAGAGGGGGAGGTGTTAGTATTGGATGCTGTTGCTGTCGTTGGTTTTTTACCAGCCGAACGGAGATCTACAAGCTTATTGAGCGTATCATACCAAAAGGGAGCACCTAAGGAAACGGCAATGGCTGTAATTAACCAACCTAGTATTGAAATACTTTCCCAACCTTTTGTTGAGCACACAAAATCACTCCATGCGAAGCCGTCCCACCCCATGGGAAGCTTTAGTCTATTCAAATTTTCGATATTTGTGTTTACACTTTGAATTAGGCTTTTTACAGATTGACTATCGATGGAATCCAATGCTTGCTTTGTTTTGGAATCGTTGATCATCTTTTCTGTGGCATCGGCTACCCTTGCCGCTTCGGCTGGATTTTCATAGAAATATTTAATCAGTTTGATAGAATCTACATTTAAGGCTGCTGTTACAATCAGTGAAAAAACCAAGACTGATTTTTGAGCATTTTTCTTAAACGTGCCAGCGTTTCTTTCCATCGCATTTTCAAACCAACGTTCAAGTCTGTCTTTGAAACTCTCCAAGTTTCCATAAGACTCGCTGTGAATTTGTCGCAGCACTCTTTTTATCCGGTTGGGCAACAATGTTGATGTCTCAATTGATTCGCGAATTGAGTTAAAATCGTAGGGTTCTTTGGTTGAGCCATTTTCACCAATTCCACCTTTTTTTCTCTCTTCCTTATCATTTGAATTGTAGTGAATTTCATCAAACAAGGCACTTACAAAAACATCCTTCGGTATGTAAGAGGCAGCCTTGTCTTCTTGTGTCAATCCGTCTATTATAATGTTATCCCAAAGCCTTTTACCTAATTCATTTTTGTCTCCTTCATTTTGAAAAGTGTCGTATATCCACTTTTTCAAATTGTTTGATCGTTCATTTCGCCACCTTGCTTTAATTTCTTGAAGAGCTACGCAGATTAAGCTTAATAAAAAGTAGACGAAGGCCATTCCAATGATTAAATCTAGAATTTGAAATGCTCCCATTGTAATTATCTTTCAGCGCCTACTCTTCTTCGGATTTTCGGCTTACTCCGTTGTATGTTTAAAGCTTGCTCACTTTTTTTAAGGCTTCCTTGGTGGTGAGCTTCTGTGTTTCTAAGGCCACTTGCAACCGTTCAAAAAATTCGTGGCGCTTGCGCGGTGTGTGCTTCATCTCCTGGCATACCTCTTCTATCGCTCGCTCCACCATGCTTTTTCTGAATTGCGGAAATACGGCCAGCACATGTTCCGTTATCCAATTGAACTCATAGGGTTCATGACAGGCCACATACTCTCTTTTAAAAGTATTCTTGTGTTGTTCTTCCAGTGTCTTCCAATTAAAGAATGATTGATTTTCTAGTTGTTTCATCTGCACTACTTCCATATCTATTAATACTGTTTATCTGCGTGTGTCTCCTTTTAAATATTTTCCTGAAATGCTGAAATATGCATCGGATGTTATTTTGCCTGCTTTTCCATCGATGCGCACATGCAGCCCTACTCGGTTCAATAACTTTTGTAACTGTTCGGC
>JBGALL010000043.1:0-15657 GCA_044223895.1 Candidatus Woesebacteria bacterium | reverse complement strand
CTAGAGTTAAAATAGATTGGATTGTGGAGCCGTTCGTATGAACAAAATTATTGATTCTTTTTTCTTAGTCTGTGTTAAGCAACGAGAGCCTATCATTACTTTCTTTAAACTTCTTTATATAGGAATATCTTTGTTGACCGTTATTGCTTCGGTGTACGTTTATTTGAGATTGCCGCACTACGCAGGATTCCTAAGTTTGGCAGGGGAAATGGGGGAATATTCCATTGCGGTCTATATTTTGACAATCATACCAGGAATTTTTCGTCGTTTTCGCAAGAATCATAAACTGGTTTCTTTATTGATGATCTATCGCAGATACATTGGTATATTGTTGTTTTTTATGATCCTCTATCACTATATGATGGAGCGGGGCATAGATCTCCTTCGCACGTGGAATCCCTTTCTCAATTTAATGGTTTTTGAAATATCGGGAATGATAGCCTTTTTTTGTATCTTGCTGTTAACTGTGACTTCGAACGATCTGAGTACTCATAAGTTAGGAATATGGTGGGGAAGAATTCATGGCTTAACCTATGCAATTATCTGGTTTATGTTCCTTCACGTTGCGATGCAGGAGATAAATATCTGGAGTTTGCTTCTTGGCACTGCCGGGGTGGTTCAGGTATTATCTTTTATATACATGTACCGTAAATCTTCTCGTGTATCGTCGTCCTGAACCACTTACAGGATCCCTATATGTTTAAAAACAACAAGAGTTTATTTGTTATCGCTGTTATAGCTATTGTGAATGCTTTGGGATATGGAATTATCATCCCTATTTTGTATTCTTATAGTCAGAAATTTGGTCTTACTGATTTTCAAAATGGATTATTATTTGCGATATTCTCACTCTGTCAGTTTTTAGCAACTCCAGCGATTGGACGATTATCTGATAAATACGGGAGACGTCCATTATTGTTAATTTCCCTCATAGGAACAGCTATTTCCTTTTTTATGATGGCCTTTGCCCCGTCGGCCATTTTCTTGTTTATTGCCAGAGCCCTAGATGGATTAACCTCAGGAAATATTCCGGTAGCTTCAGCAGTTATTTCTGACACTACAGAACCAAAAGATCGTGCAAAAGGATTTGGTATTATTGGGGCATCATTTGGTTTTGGATTTGTCTTTGGACCAGCGATCTCTGCTTTGACCTTGGGATATGGGACGGCTATTCCGTTTATTATTGCTGGAGTTGTCTCTGTCATTGCAGTAATTATGACTTGGTATATGTTGCCAGAAACCAATAAACATTTGGGACAAGTGAAAAAAGAACCTTTGATTGATGTTAAGAAATTATTATTCGCGGTAACCGATGAGCGAGTGGGGATGACCTTATTTGTATCATTGCTATATTCCTTTGCTTTTGGATTGTTCATTTATGCCTTTCAACCAGTGGCAGTAAAAGTTGTCCACCTCAACGCGACTCAGATCTCAATTACCTTTACCATGTTTGGCTTAGTTGGGTTGTTGTCACAAGTCTTTGTGATTCCCAAAGTCACCAAATTCTTGGGAGAAAAACGTGCACTCATCCTTTCATTAATGATCTTAGTATGTACTTTTTTTGGATTTTTCTTAGTAAATAGTTTTGTGATGCTGGTTCTCACGCATCTGTGTTGTCCAGGCTATGGCAAGCAGTTCGTCGCTCCACTAATTCAAGCGATACTGTCGAAAGAAGTTGATGCTTTATCTCAGGGATCGATGCAGGGATTAAATCAATCTTATGTCAGCGTGGGAATGATTGTGGGACCAGTTCTGGGTGGTTTTTTGGCCGAATTCGCCGCTCCAATGCCATTTCTATTTGGTAGTATTATTATTGGTGTCTGTGTGTTTATTGCGTACTTCATCAAGGTTAGTCCTAATCACAAACTCCATACCTTCTAAGGTTGGTAATTTCAATATAGCCTATAGCTTTACTCTTGAGGGTAATTTTGATATACTTCGCGTGGTGATTCAACACTAATTAGCAGCATAATTAACATACAGGAGTAAGGACCGTGGAACAATCGAAGAAGCGCATCTTAATGGTGGATGATGAAGTTCTCATTTCTAGAATGGTGCAAGTGTTCCTTGAGAATCGAGGGTACGAAGTCGATACCACGAATTCCGGTGACAGCGCCTTAGAAATGATCAATTCGAAGCATTACGATGGACTGATCACCGACTTGCGGATGCCGGGTATGAACGGAATTGATCTCATCAAAAAAGTCAAAGCAATACCCGCCTACCAAAACCTGCCAGCCATTCTACTCTCGGCGAATATGAACAGCCAAATAAGCATACAAGCTGTAGAGGCTGGGGCAAATGAGACGATGGGTAAACCCATTGACTTGCCCGTATTATTTGGTCACGTCGAGCGTCTGACCAAGGTCTAGTTGATCACCATTCATTGTTGCTTCCACTTATACAAAAAAACACATCACATCTTAGCCTTACATTGTTCTTATTTGAACCGCAAGGTTCGAAAGCTAAAAAAGTGTGGTTGTGTGTATGAGTGGATTCTTGAGGAGTCAATGTGTTGACTCTTGAAGAATTATACATAACCTATATAAATTGAATTTCGGCTACTTTTCTGCTACAATTTCCCCGACGAATTTTCGTCCGCACATTACCAAGGAGTTAAAGGAATTATGCCCGCTTCACCATTGTTAGGAAAGCACGTGTTGAGTTTGGTTCCCGATCCAGAAGTTAGCCAAGCAGTTGTACACGCCGTAGATTTCATGGCTGGTGCTACTGTATTTCAGGCAAAGGATGCACAACAGGCTTGCACGATGCTTGAAGCGGCTCGAAAGAGTCCATTCGATATCGTAATTATCGACATATCGGGTGCCCAAGCTAACGAACGCTTCGAAGTATTCAGTAAAGCTATTTCGATGTTCGAGCCTCTGCCAAAAATGATTGCGCTTAGTAAGGAAGGCACAATCGGTCCAATTGAAGTTTTGGAAATTTTAGGCATAACGTTGGTTACTGTCCCGTTTTCGCCTCACGATCTCGTCAGTGCTATCACTGTGTATGATCCCGGTGATCTCGATTAATTCAATAGGAAGGAAACACAATGAAACCGTTAGATGGAATAAGAGTTTTGATGTTGGAAGATGATTGGACAATTGCTGAAACCATGAAGTTGTTCCTCGATCTCTCCGGAGCTATTTATACCCATGTAACCAATGGGAAAGATGCACTGGCAGTTTTGGATGAATCGAATGATGAAAATCGCCCTCGGATAATCTTCACCGATATGCGTATGCCGATTATGGATGGCGATGAATTCACTCGTCGGGTAAGAGCTGACTCACTGTTTGCTAACATTCCTATTATCATGGCGACAAGCGATGAATTGACGACAGAGTTTGTTCAACGCATGAAAGATAGTGGGGTATCTGAAGTAATACCGAAACCAGTCTTAAATCAGGAATTGATCCGCAGCATACAACGCAACTTAGCCGCCTAACTCCGAAATGTATCAGATGTGCGAACGCATTCATTCACGAATATCTATCTCAACTCATTGTCGCTTGAACTTCGGTTCGGTCGTAGAAAAAAAGTTGACGTAGGTGAATGAATGCATATTTGAGTAGTCAATTCGTTGACTATTGAGATATATGCTATATACTACCTTCATGATTCTTTCTGATCGTGATATCAAAAAAGCCCTTCATGATAAAAAAATAGTTATTAAACCTTCTCCTGATCTGGAAACCCAACTTGGTTCGTGTTTATTAGACTTACGTCTGGGACCTACATTCAGAGTATTTAATCACAGTAAAACTCCGTACCTAGACCCACAAAACCAATCAACCCTAAAAGATGTAACCAGCGAAGTTGTTGTGAAAGAAGGAGAAACGTTCACTCTCCATCCAGGTGAGTTCGTTTTGGCGATCACTATGGAATATATCGAAATGCCCGATGATTTGACCGGTAGATTAGAGGGGCGTTCATCAATCGGACGTTTAGGTATAGTCGTTCATTCCACAGCAGCTAACATTGAATGCGGTTTTAGAGGAAATATCACCTTAGAGTTAGCTAATATGGGGAGAATTCCGGTGATGTTACATCCAGGTATGCGTATTTGTTCATTATCGTTTGAACAACTTACCACCCCAGCAGATGTACCATATTACAAAAAGAAATCTGCAAAATACGTGGGTCAGACGGCACCGCTTGCAAGTAAGATAGGCGATGAAAAGTAATCCTCACTTGACAACTTTTTAGTTCTACCCACATACTAGATAGATATGATGCAACAATTCCTTGCCCTTATCCTCGTAGGCCTTGGCTTACAAACTCCAGCAGTGCCACCTTCAGTATTAGGTGATCAGGATACCCAAACTGTCGCTTCGCAAGAAGCCACAGCCAAAACTGCCGAAAAAATGAAGATGATTAAGCAAGAAGCCCAGGCAAAGAAAACCGATCTAAAAAACTCAGTAAAGCAAAACATTCAAGATTTCAAACAGTTTCCAGATAAATTACGAGAATCAGGCATGGCTTCTCGAACAGGAATGCTCGAAGAACGAAAACAGCTTCAAGAAAAATTTAAAGCAGATATCGAAAATAAGCGGGAAGAAGCCAAAGCTCAATTCGAAACCCAAAGAGAAGCCTTCAAAAAACGTCTAGAAACTATAAAAGATGAAACCAAAAAAGAACGAGTTACTAACGTAGACACTAAAATGTCAGAAACAAACACCAAACGAACCACACAAATGACCGAAAACCTGAATAAAATGGATGAGGTTATCACCAAAATTACCACCAAATTAACCGATTTAGAAGCACAAGGAGTAGACACTTCGAAAGCACAAAGTGCCTTGTCTGATGCACAATCCAAAATGTCATTAGCCAAAGCTGCAGTGTCAGCTCAAGCCTCAAAAGAATATGTTATTGGGGTTACTTCAGAAAACAATCTCGGACAAGACGTTGGGCGCTCTATCCAAGCAATGCAAAAAGATTTTCAAGCAACCGCCACAACCTTGAAGAATGCTCGTGAATCAATCACAACAGTATTAAAAGAATTAGCCTTAATTTCAGGACAAACACCTGAAACACAACAGCCAAGTAACTAAAGGAGGAGATGCGACCTATGAAAAACATGAAAACCGTTCTTATCGTTGTATTTGTTGTCGTTGCTCTAATTCTCACTGGAGCGCTTTCATACGAAGCTATGGTAGGAGCTCCTCGAGCTGCTGAACAACAAAATATACTGAAACAATACAATTTCCCGGGAAATAGTAATGCTGGTAAGGCCCCATCGGCAGGATTTTCTAATACTGCCGCCAATGCTCCAGTTGTACAACCTGGCGATGATGTGAACGGAATGTTACAGACATTAGATCAAACCTCTGATGATGCTGGAGTATCTGATATCCAAAGTCTTCAAAAAGATGCCAGTGGGTTATAAGTGGAAAATTTATCTATTTCACCGTCACACTTTTTGCCAAATTTCGAGGCATATCTGGATCGAGTTTCTTTATCACTGCTAAATAATATCCCAATAATTGTCCGGTAATGACATTGGGGATAATAGTAGCTTCTTTGGCATCAGGAACATGGAGATAACTATCAAAGATATCGTGAGGTTTATGAGAGATGCCGATGATATATCCACCACGAGCTTTCATCTCCATTGCTCCGGCTAAATTAGCAAAATAGGTTTCATCATTCGGCAAAAAGGCGATACAGGGGGTACCTTTTTCAACCAGTGCTAAAGGTCCATGTTTTAATTCACCCGCAGCTAAGCCTTCGGCATGAATATAGGAAATTTCTTTAATCTTGAGTGCGGTCTCAAGTGATGCCGGGTACGAAAGCCCACGGCCAATAACATACATATGTTCTGCATGAGAAATATGTTTGGCAAGTTTTTCGATACTAGCTACTGAATCTTTAGATACCACTGTTTGGGATGATTTGGCAGCCAGCAAGAGTAATTCTTTTCCGACATTCACATCACCAGCCAAGGCATTGGCGAGGAGTATCAAGTGCGCTAATTTTGCGGTGAATGCTTTAGTAGAAGCAACACCTTTTTCTGGTCCTGCTCCCAAGAGAATTTTATAATCTGCTTCTCGGTACAGCGTCGATCCTAAAACGTTTACCATCGCGACAATTTTGGATCCCTTTTGTTTGGCTTTTTTGATAGCTTCTAACGTATCCATTGTTTCACCGGACTGGGATAGGGCAATGACTAAACTTTTATTGGTCAAAAATTCTTGTTGATATTCAAATTCACTACCAATCGCCCAATTGATATGACGCTTGGCTAATTTAGAAAATAAATAGGTTCCCGCAATGCAGGCATACGCAGCTGTGCCACATCCAATCATATAGCCACCAAATGATTTCTCAATTATTGCGGCTAATTTTTCGGCATGTCCTGTACTGTTTACCGCAATATCTAAGAAAATTTCTGGTTGTTCATGGATTTCCTTAAGCATGAAATGTGGGTAGGATCCTTTTTCAGCTTGATCGACTGTCCAGGTCAAGGTCTGTTTATGAGGATGGATTTCGTGTCCTGTTTTTGCTTCAAAAATTTCAACACCGTTTTCACCGACAATTGCCATTTCACCATCTTCCAAAAAATGAACTTGTTTCGTATAAGGGAGGATGGCGGATGCATCACTGGCCAAGAAATTTTCATTCGTTCCGTACCCAATAACCAAAGGAGAGCCATTTCGTGCAGCCACAAAATGTCGTTCTTCCGAAGAAATAGCGATAATAGCATTTAATCCATCTAAATCATTAAAAGCTTTTTGGACCGCTTTGGTGAATTGGATTTTTTTGGCGTATTCTTCAATCAAATGGACGATAACTTCACTATCTGTTTCGGAAACAAATGTATGACCTTGTTTGATTAACTGTTTTTTGAGCTCTTCATAATTTTCCACAATGCCATTGTGAATNCATAATTTTCCACAATGCCATTGTGAATAACGGCAGTTTTGTTTGTACAATCGAGATGAGGATGAGCATTAACATCAGTCACTCCACCGTGAGTAGCCCAGCGAGTATGTCCCAAGGAAAAGGAAGATTCTGGCATCTCTTTGACAGTAGCATCGCCGATCTTTCCGGCTTTTTTCTTTACCTGGATGGTTTGTTGTTTGACATCCTTGTCGGAGGTTTTAGCCAGAGGGACTATGGCCACCCCCCAGGAGTCGTAGCCACGATATTCGAGGCTTTTTAGACCTTTTAAAACTATTTCTGAGGCATTCTTTTTGGGTCCAATATATCCGAAAATTCCACACATAGAGATGGTAGTACTGTACGAAAATTTTGTATCTAAGTCAACCGAACAGACGATTAAGGGGTCATATTCCTTGTCATACAAAGAACTAGACCCCGGAACGGTTAGTGCGATTTATTTATCCGCGTTACCCCGTTTATAACGAACTCTGATATGTGTTTTTTCTCTGTTTTACCTTCTGTTTTTGCAGTAACTTCGAAGTAATGTTCTATCCCTGAACCAGAAAGTTTTTCTTTTAATAATTCATCGACCTGAAAAATCCCTGCCGAGTTGTTCATAAATATGGTTACTTTTACTGGTCGTTCTTTTCCTTCTTCGATGGTAACTTTATCAATCGCCCGGGCTGACACGGAATGAATATTGACTGCACCCGCATCATAAGGAATCCTCGAACGTCCCTGACTCATATCGAGAGCATCAGCGATCCTGACGATACCGGCTTCTATGGTACGAGGTGTACCACTTCGTCGGTGGCTGATGATCGCATGGAGGGTATCTGCTATCACAATGGTCCGTTCTTTGACTGGCAAAAATCCAAGCATCTCTCTCATTAGTGTATAGGCTATGGGGATACTAAACTCCTCATGGCCTACGCGATTCACTGACATACCTGTATCATGAAGGACACAAGCTAGAAAAATTATAACTTCTGCATACTCATAGGGAAGTTCATAATCTGTAGACACTGACATGGAGATTTCTTTATTATGTAAAATTCTAGCTAACCGGAGACCACTATTGGCAACGATATGAAAATGTACTGGTCCATGATCGGTCATATGGAGTCGATTCATGGCATTAATATTCAGGATATTCCATAAGGTTACCAGTTCTTCATTGGCATTGACGACGTCGACAATCTGTTTTAATAGTTGATTATTGTGAGTAGGAACGCGAATTGATGGATGAGTCATTTTATTGATTAAAATCAAACATCTTATTGATTTATGTATATATCATCAATATACTCGTGTCAATATGAAAGATCTGTATCCAACTGAATCAGCGACGAAAATTGGAAAATATGTAAAATATCAAAGGGAAAAACGTGGGCTTTCACTCAATGAATTTGCTGATCAAGTAGGAATTACTCCGTCTTTTCTCTACAGACTTGAATCAGGTACTTATAAAAGTGTTAAATTTAGTATTATTGAACAATTGGCTCAGGCTTTTGAAATGCCAGTAATTTCTTTTTTACAAAAGTGTGATTTAGCTGAAGATTCGGGAGAATTTTTACCTGATTTTTCTTTTTATCTTAGGGAAAAGTATCAGCTCCCCACAGATGGAGTAGAGGATATGAAATTATTTTTACAATTTGTTGAGAAAAAATATCAACAACAAATAGACATTCTTCGAAAAAAGCATAACGAATATTGGAAAAAATAGCAGGAATAATTTCTTCTATGAGATCAGCGTTATATGCCTGGGGAGGACCCGGAACGGTGAGATTGCTAAAGACAAAATATTTCTCACCGAAAGTACATCAGCAAAGCTTTTGTGATATCTATCAGCCAGATTTTCTCAAGAAAGCGAGACAAATATTTGGAACGACTGATATGTTTGTAACCTATTCTTGGGGGTTTTCAGATAAAACGGAACGTGAAGATCGTGCATTTATCCTATCTCGTCTGAAAAACTTTGCCGCAGAAGACATAAAAACATATGCGTATATTCAAGGGTTCAACCTTGTCTATAACGAATTCCCTGAGCAAGATCTGTGGTGTAGAAATTCCTATGGGGATGTCTTGATGTACAGTAAAGACAGAGCTTTTACGTGTCCCAATAATCCTCAGGCAATAAAAATCATCAAAGATAGAATCCGTCAGGCATCTGCAGAGAAATTTGAGGGAATATTTGTAGATAATCTCTTATTTGGATTGCCACCTCTGTATATATATACTAACGAAACCTCTTTCTTTGGATGTTCCTGCTTGTATTGCCAAAAAGCCTTTAAAAAATTTAGCGGCTATCCATTAACATTAGGGAGAAAAAAGTCTGAACAAGTTATTGCCGATTATCTAATGTTCCGACGAAAAACCGTAGAGGAGGTTATTGCAAGTTTTGCTGAAATAGCCCACTCGTATGGAAAAGTTTTTGGGATTAATTTGTATGATCCTTTCCGGCATAGTGCTCCGTATTATTTTGGCTATGATCTCTATGATATTAGAAAATTTCTGGATTATTTCTTGATAGAAAATCATGCCTTGGGAGACCCAACTATAAATAATTTGCATTTGCAAAAATTTCTAAAAAATGAAAAAAAATCCGTATTTGTTGTCTCATATCGACAGGGAATAGGCAGAGAACCTGCGTATTCTCAAAACGATCTGAATCTGATTTATTCCGAGTCTCGTAGCTTGGGATATATTCCATGCTACAAGGCTACGGAATATACAACGGAAGGATTATGGCATGCTCTTCGAATAAATACCTATACAAAAGTTCAAAAAATTTCTACCCCTTCAAGTAAAGTTGATTCAACGATACCCTTGCAACCGATTTCTGAATTCGCTTCAATCATGCTTTCTTATCTAAATATAATTTACGAACAGCTTGCTCCAAGACTCCCTCAATATATGTTACTCTCAAGTCTTTTTCTCGAGTCTTCATTCTTCTCACAGACCCTTCGAAAACGACGAATCTATACCAATTCCTGATACTTGCTTGCAATGGCTCAAGAGTGGCATTATGTCCTCATGGACAAGGGAAAGCTTATCGTCATTGAAGGAAGTGATGGTGCCGGAAAAGGTACCCAGCTAGAACTACTCGTAGAGTACTGTCAAAATCATTCCCTCCCATATGCTGTCTTTGATTTTCCTCAATACGAAAAAACCTTTTTTGGATCAATGTGTGGAAAATTTTTGAGTGGCGAGTATGGTTCCGCTGACCAAATATCATCGTATTTAATTTCTCTTCCCTATGCGGCTGACAGATGGAAAGCTAAACCTGCTATAGAAGCTGCTCTTTCTGAAGGAAAATTAGTATTTATTAATCGCTATGCACCTTCTAACGCAGTCTATCAGGCTTCAAAATTACCTCCAGAAAAACGTGAAGAGTTTATACGATGGGAATTTGAGCTAGAATATCAGGAATTTGCTATCCCCAAAGAAGATATGGTTGTCTATTTACACGTACCAGTAGAAATTTCCCAACAGTTAATCGATCAGAAAGAAAAAAGATCCTATCTCAACGGAAAAAAGAAAGATCAGTACGAAGAAAATATTGCCTTGTTGCGAACCACCGAAGAATTATATGACAGTTTCTGCAAAAAATACGATCATTGGTTTTGTATTGAATGTGTAGAAAAAGAGAGTATATTGTCAAAAGACCAAATAAATGCCCAAATTATTAATGAACTGAAGAAAAGAGGAGTTATGGTATAAAAATAACGTTCTAGGGAATGTTTATATAATAATGTATAGTACTCGCTTTCGCCTTTATGGCTTCAGCGAATCAAAGAAGGAGTACCCATGAAATTACAATCTACAACACAATGGAAAACCATAACTAACGATTCAGAGCTTTCAGAGATTATTTTGAACGAAGAAAAACGTCAAAAAGAAGGGCTTGAGTTGATTCCATCAGAAAATTACGCATCCACAGCAGTCCGTTCGGTGATGGGATCCGTACTCACCAATAAATATTCAGAAGGTTATCCTTTGAAACGATATTACGGTGGAAATGAATATATTGATCAGATAGAACAGTTGGCTCAAAGTCGAGCCAAAAAACTCTTTGGTGTACCTCATGTAAATGTCCAACCATATTCAGGTTCACCGGCTAATTTAGCGGTGTATCTTGCTTGTTGTCAGCCGGGAGACACGGTCATGGGTTTAAATCTCACTGATGGAGGACATCTTACGCACGGATGGAAAGTATCAGCTACCGGAATGTTTTATAACTGTATACCGTATCATGTTCAGGCAAATGGCAGAATAGATATGGATGAAGTCAAACAATTAGCCAAGCAACACAAGCCAAAATTAATCTGGTGCGGAGCAACAGCCTATCCTTTTGAAATAGATTTTAAAGCGTTTGGGGAGATTGCAGATTCTGTAGGTGCCTATTTAGCTGCAGATATCGCCCATATTGTTGGACTGGTGATTGGGAAAGCCCATATGAGTCCTATCCCTTATGCTCATATCATAACCACAACAACTCATAAAACCCTTCGTGGACCACGAGGTGGAATGATACTGGTTACCAAAAAAGGTCTCGCCAAAGACGAAGAACTATCAGATAAGGTAGATAAAGCAGTCTTCCCTGGGTTACAAGGTGGGCCACACGATCATCAGACCGGAGCAATTGCAGTCGCCTTGAAAGAAGCATCGACAAAAGAATTTAGTACCTATGCCAAACAAATAGTAAAAAACAGCAAAATTTTGGCTCAGACCTTGGTTAAGCGGGGAGTAACCTTGGTAGGTAATTGCTCTGAAAATCATCTCATCCTGATCGATTTAGTACCTTTTGTGGGTCCTGGTGGAGGAATCTTTGGACAATTAGCTTTGGATAGAGTTCACATGACGATGAATAAAAATACGATACCCAAAGATCCGTCTTCACCTTTTTATCCATCCGGGTTACGTTTAGGTACACCGGCAGCAACTACCAGAGGTATGGGAGAAGCTGATATGAAAAAGATTGGCAATTGGATTGCCGATGTTCTTGAAGAGATAAAGATCTATCAATTACCAGCAAATAAAGAAGAGCGCAAAGCGTATATTGATAAAGCTAAAAAAGAAATTACAAATAATAAAAACCTGGAAAAAATCGCCAAGGAAGTAACCAGCTTTTGTAGTAAATTCTTAATACCATAAATGTATGGATAAATTAATACTTATTGTTTTGGTAGCTGTCATTGCCGTGGGAGCCTATGTACAAGTAAAATCTCCAGTATTGAATTTTACCAATCCTGGGGTGTTTCAAGGCACACCAACAACTACAGTTGCCCCAAATGAACAGACGTTTGTAACTGTAATGCCAATATCTCATGCATCGCTCATATTGCAGTGGGGTGACGGGGTAATCTATGCAGACCCCACAGGAGGTAACAAAGCCTATGATGGTAAGCCATCTCCTACCTTGATTCTGGTGACTGATATCCACGGGGATCATTTGAATGCAGATACACTCACTACGGTGCTGGGGAATGCTACCTTGATAGTTCCTCAGGCTGTTAAGGATGCCTTGCCAGAAAACCTGGCCGTAAAAGCCAAGGTGCTGGCAAATGGTGAATCGACGTCCGAACAGGGGTTTACTATACAGGCTATTCCTATGTATAACCTCCCAGAATCATCAGAAGCACCACATACTAAGGGAAGAGGGAATGGGTATCTTATCGAAAAAGATGGAAAACGGGTCTATATCGCTGGTGATACTGCGGGAACACCAGAAATGAAGGCTTTATCAAATATAGATGTTGCTTTTATTCCTATGAATCTCCCTTACACGATGAGTGTCGAAGATGCTGCCCAAGCTGTCTTAGCTTTCAAGCCAAAACAGGTTTATCCCTATCACTATCGTACCCAAGATGGCTTTTCAGACATCAACAAATTTAAAGAATTGGTATACACTGGTAATCCTGAAATCACCGTAACTCTAGGAAACTGGTACCCTAATTGAGCGTAATACTATCGTATTCTGACACTCTGTCACCGTCAGGCTTTGGTTCTGATTAGGTTGAAGGTATTATGTCCTTCTTGTCAGACGAGCCTGATTCTGGTATCATTTCATACATTATGCGTACGTACGAACTTATGGTCGTGGTAAAAAATGATTTCGCTCACGAAGACGAAAAAAAGCGAACAGCTTTTGTCGAAAAGTTGTTGACAGAACAACAATACTCAAAATTGACAGTAGATGATTTTGGTAAGAAAGAATTAGCTTACGAAATTGAAAAGCAAAAAGAAGGATGTTATCTTTTGGCTACAATCGAAGCTGAAACAATGAATATTGCTCGTTTGGAGCAACAGGTAAAGCTAACAGAAAACGTACTTCGTTATTTATTGACGAAAGTTAAATAAATTCCGTAGACTAATATAGTATGTCATCACGAAGTTTGAATAAAGTATTGTTGATTGGTAATTTAACGCGAGATCCGGAATTAAAATATACGCCTACTGGTGCTGCTGTCTGTACTATTGGTTTAGCAACCAATCGTAGTTGGACAACCGAAGCAGGTGAGAAACGGGAAGAAGTTGAATATCATCGATTGGTTGCCTGGGGTAAACTTGCAGAATTATGTAGTCAACTCCTTGGCAAGGGAAGAAAAATATACGTTGAGGGAAGAATCCAATCACGAAAATGGACGGGACAAGATGGACAAGAACGAACAACCGTAGAAATCGTTATGGATGACATGATGATTCTCGATTCGAAAAAGTCATTTGAAGAAGGAAGTCAGGGTGGTTCAGAGAATGGTGGAGGACAACGGTCTCAGTTCGTTCCTCAACAAACCACTAAACCAGTTCAGCCTGAAGCACATCAAGCACCTGCACAGCCAACAGGGTCTGAAGATGTAAATGTAGACGATATACCATTTTAAATTTAAAAAATTATGAAACCACAACGCAGAAATGTAAAAAAAATTCGCACACCAAAAGTGTCACCAATAGCAGCAGATAAAATAATTGATTACAAAGATATTGCTGTATTATCTAAATTCATCTCAGAACGAGGGAAAATAATGCCTCGTAGTAAGACCGGCGTTTCTAGTACACAGCAACGGATGTTGACTATCGCTATAAAGCGCGCACGACATCTTGCACTACTTCCATTTATTGTTCGGACGTAATACACTATCTTCTATAGTCCAAAAAATTGAGATTATTCATTGAAATGAAATCTTTTTCTTTTTCACGAATCCGATCATTTGTTGTTGCTTTAGCCTTTGTTTTTTTGGCTGGGGGAATAGGGTATAGATTAGGTGAAAAGAATGCTTTTCCACAATTTTCTTCAGGAGTGCGAACTGTTCAGCAAAAGACCTTAGTAAACACAACTTCACCAGAATCAACCACCGTTGATTTTTCTTTGTTTTGGGATGTCTGGCAAAAAATGTTTCATTACTATATAGATGCCAATACACTTGATTCACAGAAAATGGTTTGGGGTGCTATTACTGGCATGGTTTCCGCAGCTGGTGATCCCTTTACGAGTTTTTTCCCACCAAAAGAAAACACTGATTTTAAGCAAGATATCGGTGGGCAATTCGAAGGAATTGGAGCCCAATTGGATCTGAAAGAAGGAAGGATTATTGTTTCAGCTCCTTTGAAGGGCAGTCCTGCAGAAGCTGCCGGAATTAGACCTCAGGATTATATTTTGAAAGTTGATGGTGCAGATACAGCCGGGTGGACCGTTCAAGATGCTGTAAACAAAATTCGTGGTCCCAAAGGAAGTACTGTCCAACTAAATATTCTTCACAATGATGGAAAGGCTCCTGTAGACATCTCTGTAATCAGGAATACTATCACCGTTCCTTCAGTTGAGAGCTGGGTTAAATCAATTTCTGAAGTTACAGAAATACAGAATGCTACTGAATCTGCAGCCTTTAAAACCAAATCCGACCGAATAGCCTATATCAAATTGTCTCGTTTTGGCGATCATAGTAATGAGGATTGGAGTAAAGCAGTTGCTGATATTGTTCAAGAAAATAAAAAAAGTCCATTGCGTGGTCTGGTATTTGATTTACGAAACAATCCCGGTGGGTATCTCGATGGGGCAGTATATATTGCTAGTGAATTTATTAAATCAGGGACAGTTGTATCTCAAAAGAATAGTGATGGTAGTATTCAAAACTTAAATGTCAGTCGCAAAGGTAATTTAACTGACATGCCATTAGTAGTTCTGATAAATAAAGGAAGTGCTTCCGCTGCCGAAATTGTTTCTGGTGCCTTAAAGGATTTTAAACGAGCCAAACTTGTTGGTGAGACATCGTTTGGAAAAGGTTCTGTTCAAACACCATTTGAACTGGGTCAGGGGGCAAGTGTCCATATCACGACTGGCAAATGGCTCCTTCCAAGTGGAGACTCAATCAGTCAAAAAGGTATCAATCCTGATATACAAATTGGTTTTGATTATTCAAATCCCAATGCTGATTCACAATTATCAAAAGCGATTGAGGTACTTCTTAAATAAATAAAAACTCAGTTTTTTCTCAGTATTCTTCACTAGTCTTACACATATGAAACAACAAAATATTTTTCTTTGGATAGCTGTGATAATACTATTTGTAGGAGGACTAATCAGCTCAGGAATAACGGGAGTAAATTGGAATACGATCCAACAGCAAGCTGCTAAATTAAAGATTGCATCTCCTAAGATAGCTTCTCAACCTACTCAGATAAAACCTGACGAAAATATTCGGGTTACTAACGAGGAATCAGTAGTAACTGGAGTGGTAGAGAAAGTTTCTCCATCAGTGGTAACAATTG
>JBGALL010000042.1:0-16035 GCA_044223895.1 Candidatus Woesebacteria bacterium | reverse complement strand
ACATCTTCATAAAATTCTTTGTCTGCTTTGGTTATCGGAATACCCGTTAAGAAGGGGAGGACATCGGTTGTATATTGGGCAACAGAAACTCTTCTAACCCCTCCAACCATATCTATAACCAATAGGCAACAAACAGCCAAAAGCAACAAAGATAGCGCTCTATTCATTTGTAGAGGTTTATATTTTTTTAGGCTTAGATATACGCCGGTAACAAATAAACCGATCATTGGTATACAACCCCAATAGAAATGAAGTAATTCTACCGTTGGATAATATTGATGCCATGAACCTATACCTACCAGTCCAACAAATAATAACTGAATAGTATAATTATTTTTAAACTTTTTCAGAAAAAGTTCTTTGGTTGAATAAATGGTCAAACCAATAGCACTAAGAGGAATAACTAACCAAATTCCGTGGGTAAATATCTGACGTCTATATCTCAATATTAATAAACTCTTAACCACCTGAGATGCTGATGTTCCTCGAACAGTTCGTACGAAGGGGATCTCCATAACAATTGATTGTAACCACCAATCATACAAGGCATTATTTTTGACGAGCCAGAGAAATAGAGGTAGGAATCCGATAATTACCCCTAGATAAAAGTACAATAATGCTGATATACAAGTTTTTTTTCTATACGTTTTGGTCACCAGAAGAATAAAAACCCCCACACTAATAACCGCAATATTTACTGCTCCCACGGGTTGTCTGTACCAAAAAGAAATGACCGAAGCAATTCCAGAATAAACCAGATAGGTGTTTTTGGGTTTCTCAACGTACCATAAAAAGAGCAATAAACTAAGACATTGAAAAAAAGCTGCGGGAACCGAAGACCAGGAATGGAAATACCACCAATATACTGGTGACAACCCAAGCCACAAGAGAAAAGCCAAAAGATTCCACTTAAAAGGAAGAAAGCGACGATAGATCGACCATAATAGTACAGCTGTCCCACTATAAAAGAGAAGGGTTACAAAGCGAATTGTATAAATGTGGATACCTAACGATTTTAGTGCGAATGCTTGCGTAAAGGTAAACAGTGCACCGTATTGAGTAAAGACTTCTCGAAATAATACCTTCCCGTGGGACACATCAACTGCTGGAATTATAACTACTGCATCATGAAGGGGATCAATTAAAAAAAGTGAGAACAATCCAAACAGACAAAAGGTCAACACAAAGATAAAAAATGGAGCTCGAATTTTAGGAAACATATAAACGTTGAATTATATACACATTAGGACTGAAGAAGAAATATGCAAATAGCGAGGATATTCACACAGGAAAACAGTATCACGATGGTATACCTGGTTAGGAAAAGGTATCGCTGGAGAACATTGGCTAATCCAAAAGCAAGGAGAGGTAAGACGCTGATAAACATTCTGCCACTATACGATGCACCTTGCCACCAAAACGACCAAGCAGAAATAAGTAGCCATTGCAAAACACATTGGAAAAGAAAGATATATTGAACTCGTTTCCCTAACTGGGAGCGATAGAATAATCCTACAACTCCGATGGCACTTAGAGGAGTCCAAAAGAATAATCCGTTGTTCCTCGATAATAATACTTCCAAATAATGTGGATGGATAAAATCAAAATAATGGTAGGCATCTAGATAAGGACTTTTGAGAAAGGTACCGTATAATACGTGCCAGGCGAAAAGTTGGGGAGAAAAGGCAATACCTAAACCAAGAAAAAAGCCCATCATTTTTTTTGATATCTGTTGTAAATTCTTCAAGATCAGTTGATGGGAATCATATTCCATGAGAACAAATACCGTAGCCAAGATAGCAAAAATCCCATCCTGGGTTCTCATCAAACTGAGCAGTCCAGTAAAAAATCCAATTATGAACATTGAGCGCTTTTCTAATAGTAAGCTAAGTAAAATTACCGATATAAAAAAAGATGTACTATGAGAATTTACAGTATCCAGAGATCCATAAAAAAGAAGGTTGGTACCAGTGCCAATAGCTGCGGTTGTTAGGAAAGATACTTCTTCCGGAAAATATTTCAGTAACAATCTATACAGTAGTACTAATCCAGCAATTGTATATAAACAGGAAACTAGACCAACACTCATTTGGTAACTTATCGAAGTCCCATTACCTCCTAGAAAATTATACAGGGGCAGAAAAAAAGGCAGCCAAAATAAGGCCGGTCCAATAGGATAGACATTTCCTATCAATCCTAACGGTGTAGTCGGTTGCACGCCACCTAACAATTGATAATCGTTTGCAAAAGAAAGATCGTGATCAACCACGAGAGATCGAACCCATGAGTAGTAGTACACTCCATCTCCATAGACTGTCTTTCCCAAATACATCGCCTTGGCTGCAAAAAGAACGATAAATACAAAAAAAAGAATGAGAAATAATTTATTAATAGACATAATCATAAACCCCAACTATATAGCATTATTTCATTTCAAAAATTGTAATACAAACAAAGTATGCTACAGTATATATTATGAGATTTGGAGGACGAAGATCGTTTTTACGAGGTGGATTGTATCATCTAGCTCTGATTATCGTTGCTGGAGCAGCTTTCAATTGGGGATTTCTTCACTTAACTGGTGTCGACTTGGTAGGACGAGTTTCTGCAGGACTCACTGTCCCTCCAATGGTCACTGCTGCAGTATTATGTGCTTCTGCTGTTCTTGTCTTATGGAATAATTGGGTAGACTAAAGTGATTATGAACTTTGAACCACTACTTTCGGAACACGCAGTCATTGCCCTGAAAGAAGCTTGGGTGACTGAGTCTTTTGGACATAGAGAAGAGTGTCTAACCGAATTCGACAAAGCAAATAAACGATTAGAATATATATTTTCATTAATGGGTGAATCGGCTCCTTTTGGCAAAAAAATTCAGGGGAGTAATATAGTCGTGCTGGGAGGTGGACCAGGAGAAATGATTACTTGGCATCCCTGGCTACCCAGAGCCGCTGCTCTGGCAGGCGCAAATTACGTTATAAATTATGATATAGGGTATCCATCAGATGCAGATAGAGCAGTAAAACTCTATGAACATGATTATCATAATGGTGATGTCCTGTATCTCCTTAATGATGAATCAAATTTATTCTATCAAGTTGAAGATAAATATCTGGGGAAGGTCGATCTGATTGAAGTATCTAACCTTCTGGGCAATAATGCTTCCCCAACCTTGGAAAATATGCTATTAAAAAACGGGAAGGTTGATAAACCTACAGGACAATTATCAGGTGATCATCGCGAACTTGTTCGATTACGAATGAATCTTAGAGCGAATGCTTCCAGAATTCTTACTAATGGAGGCATTTTGGCAATTGATAAGTCGTACTATCGAAATGAAAAAGGACGCATTGTTTTTCTGAAAGATCATAGTGATCCTGTTTCTCATTTTATTGAAGATGAATCGTAGAGGTTTACTATTGAGTTCATGATAGAATGAAGGTATGATCTCGGCAATTGTTCTTACTCATAATAATGACTCGAGTATTCTTCCCTGTCTTGAATCTCTGTCTTGGTGTGATGAACTCATAGTTGTAGACGATAATTCAACCGATCAAACTCAACCTCTGGTAAAGAACTTTGGGGCAACGCTCTTTCTCCGCAGTCTGAATGATAATTTTGCTGATCAGCGAAATTTTGCTCTTGCAAAAGCGACACACGAATGGGTTTTATACGTCGATAGTGATGAAATTGTTACCAAAAATCTTGCCAAGGAAATTATGGAAGCAATTGGTAAAAAAGATGCCCAAGGATATTTTCTCAATTGTTACCAAAAATCTTGCCAAGGAAATTATGGACGCAATTGGTAAAAAAGATGCCCAAGGATATTTTCTCAGACGGCAGGATATTTTATTTGGAAACGCCCTCCAGTATGGAGAAACTTCCCAAGGAAAATTCTTGAGACTTGCTAGAAAAGATGCTGGATCATGGAGTAGATCTGTCCATGAAACCTGGGAGATTGTTGGTACAATCGGAGAATTAAAACATCCTCTGATGCATTATCCTCATCAAAGTTTACGAGAGTTTATAGAAGATATAAATTATTATTCGACCCTCCATGCAAAAGAGTTTTACAGACAAGGGAAAAAAGTATCAGCCTGGCAGATCGTCATCTATCCTTGTGCAAAATTCATTCAAAATTATATTTTTCGACAGGGGTTTAGGGATGGTACACCTGGTGCAATAATGGCCTTGATGATGAGCTTGCATTCTTTTTTGGCAAAAGGGAAGTTATATACCTTAACCTACCAGGGAGAAGCAAAGGTATGATAAATCTGGTATCTATTTTCTTTATTACATTATTATTTGGTCAGTTTGGTGGGGTTCAATTATTACCAGGGGTAACTGTTTTTATCCATGATATTTTTGCAGGACTAGTGCTTATTTTTTTCCTAGTAAGGAAGTTTCAGCGAAAAGAAGAAATACAAGGAAACCTTCTACAACCATTAGGCATATTTACCGGTATTGCAATCGTATCATTATTGATAAATGTACTGCATTTTTCGTATATTCAACTGTTTCTGGGCTCTCTCTACCTTTGGAGACTGTTGTTGTACGCAGGATTATATGTAGTAGTTCGTAATGAATCCCTGAGTGTTAAATTTTGGTTGAAAGGACTCTATTACGTGGGCGTAGGTATTGCCGCCTTAGGATTTATACAGTACATATTCTATCCTAGTTTACGAAGTATGCTCTCACAGGGATGGGATGAACATTTTTATCGGTTGTTCTCAACCCTACTGGATCCGAACTTTACGGGATTGTTTCTGGTTTTGTCATTTTTTTTGGGAATATATTTATATACCGACAAATGGAAAACTCAGATACGTATTGGACAGTTGGTAATCGGAATGTCTCTTATCCTGACGTACTCACGAAGTAGTTTTCTTGCATTTATTGCTGGTTTAGTGGTGTTCGTCATCTTGTCGAAAAAGAAAACTTTATTAATAGCTCTAGTTCTGGGAGCCTTAATCTATGCTGGCCTTCCAACTCACGGAATTGATGTAAATCGACTTTTCCGTTTAGATTCTACCCGTGCTCGAGTGAATAGTTATACGGAAGATATTGCCTTTGTGAAACAATCTCCATTCATTGGAATTGGGTTTAACACCCTTCGTTATTTAGCCGGACGAGAAAAAATTCTTGATTCAGATGGTATTACCTCCAGGGACGCAGGTGGTCTCAACAGTAGTATCTTAGTAGTCTTAATAACTACGGGAATTACTGGATTAGTCGCCTTTATTTTTTTGTTGTACCGGATGTTTGTCTTAATCGTAGGAAAACAAGATACTTTGGGATTCGTTGGACTTGCTTGTTTGATAGCTATATTAATTCACAGCCTATTTAATAATAGTTTCTTCTATTCTTGGATACTTATATGGCTATGGATATTTTTGGGAAGTATTGAAAAGAGAAATCTATCAGCCAAAGGGAAAAAAACTCATTTCTGATAGCTAACTTTCCGGAGAATTTCGGTACTATTTCCAGCTCTGTCTATTGCTCTAATTTTAAGGGTATTATCACCTTCTGCTAGGGGAAAGGGGTAACTAAAACTCCCATCTGGACGAACTACAACAAAGCGATCGTTTATTCGAATATCGTTGTCTGGTTCAGTTTTCCCTTCAAGATTCACAATATTAGTTTCACCATTTACCGTGGTGTTGTCGTTGGGAGAAGTAATATCTAATTTGGGTGGATGTTTTTTGATGGTGGTTAACACACTGTTGGAAAATTCGCTTTTATTGCCGCTATCGTCAGCAGCTTTTGCTTGGAGAGTATGAGTTCCTTCGGGTAAATTCAGTGATTTAATCACAAATGTCCCATCATCGGCGGCTTTAATTTTTTTGGTTTCTTCACTATTTATATAAAGGATAATTGTTGAATTAGCTTGTCCTCTACCACTAATTGCTATTTGTCCTGACATGGTAGCTAATGGTAATGGGTCAAGATAGGGGGGGATTACTAGTGCCGCTTTAACCTCTTTTGAACTTTCTTTTCCATGCATTTTATCCAAAAAGACGAAAAACCCAATAAATAATCTGAATCCAAAGACCACCAGGAAGGTCACTACCGCTAAACTTCCGATAATCGCAAATATTAAGCGGGTTCTGAGTCTCTTTTCTTCAAAGCGGGCCAGACGTGATGAGAATGACTTAGCCATAGATTATCTATATCACGATATAGCTTTCTTTTCCAGATAGGTAGTCACTGCAGCTACAACATCTTTGGGAGTTACCTGAGATTTTAATAAATATCCATCGGCTCCAATACTAAACGCTTCTTTAATAATATTTTCTTGCCCGAGATTGGTAATTAGGAAAACAGGGGTATTTTTGTTGGGAGATTCTTGGTTACGAATAATTTTTAAAACATCAACCCCATTCATTTTGGGTAACATAATGTCGAGAAGGATTACATCATACGGCTGCTGTTTTATTTTATCGACACCTTCCTGTCCATCTGAAGCAGTATCAACTTCATAATCAAACCGTTTGAATACTAAGACATAGAGGTCTTGAATGAATTTCTCATCTTCAACTATTAGTACTTTTTTCATATTACCGTTGTGGATTTAAAATAATACCATGTTTCTCTGTTTCTGTGGTGGGTGCTTGAGCTGATTGTATTTGTTGTTCGCTAGCGACAGGGATTATGAAGGTAAATGTGCTGCCTTTTCCTAGTTCACTTTCCGCCCAAATATCTCCGTTGTGTAACATCATAATGGTTTTTGAAATAAATAATCCTAAACCAGTTCCTTTCGATCCTTGTTCTAGGATGCCTGATACACGGAAAAATTTGGTAAACAAATGTCCCAGGGCATCTTTGGGGATTCCTTCTCCGGTATCTTTGACGGCAATTTGGATGTAATCTTTGGCCTCCCGTTTTTCGTCATGAATAACCTTAGCTAGAATAGATATATGACCTTTGGGTTGGGTGTAATTAATAGCATTCGCTACCAGATTTGAAAGTACTTGAGTAATTCTAATTTTGTCAGCCATTACTACTGGTAGTTCACCTTCGATATGGGCTTCGAGGGTTTGTTCTTTAGAGTGAACATAACTCTGGAACGATCGTTCGGTCTCATCGATAATCCCTTTCATCTGTAAAGGAAAAAGATTAACTTTGAATTTGCCTTGTTCAATATGAGAAACATTGAGTAAGTTATCGATGAGATCACTGAGCGCTTTGACACTAATTAAGATGCGATTCACATATTCTTGTTGATTTTTATTGAGTGGAGGGTTTGTTTCTTCTTCAAGCATTTGGGTATAGCCTCTGACAATTGTTAAAGGTGTCCTAAGCTCATGAGCCGCCATCGAGACGAAATCGATCTTCATTTTTTCTAAAGCAATTTCTTGGGAGATATCTTGTAGCGTTAAAATACAGCCGACATTACTTGCCTTGCTTTCAGCGATTTTTTCGGTTATCAGATTCACAGTTACGAGATCTTCCTTTTTGGCTTTGAGGGAAATTTTGGGTTTTTGATATAACACACCTTCAAAGGTATCATCATGTATAGGGGCATATTCTGGAGCGGGGATCTCATCATTGCCGTCAAAGAGATGTAATATTTCATTGATTGGCTTATTTAATACTTCTTTGGCAGTGTATCCTGTAATTGTTTCAGCTGCTGAGTTGAACAATACTATGCGTCGTTGTAAATCAACAGCGACAACTGCGTCTTCAATACCTGATAGAATTACCGTTAGTTTGTTGCGCTCGGCTGAGATAAGTTCTTTTTCTTTTTCTAGCTCTGTATTGATATGTTGGACCTGTCCTTCTCGTTTTTCGATAATCTCTCGTGACTCGTCTAAATTTCTTTTTTGAGCCTCGAGCATTTCAATTTTCTCACTCAGCTCTCTGACATATTTATTCAGTTGATGATTCATCATATTCAGTGAATTGGCGAGTCCTTCGATTTCATCACCACTGTGAATATTGACTTGGGCATCAAATGAGCCTTCCTTGATACCCTCTGCAAATCTACTTAAGGTATGTATCGGTCGGGTGACACTCTCGCTGAGTAGGATCGAAAAAAAGATTAATAAAACTAGGGAAATTATCAGGGTACCAAAGACAATATTTCTTACTAAATTTAGCGATTGATAGGCTTCGATAATAGGCTGTTCGGTAAGTACTGCCCAATTCAGGCCGGGGATTTTTACTCCGGAAGCTATGACTTCGATGTTCTTTTCATTAGAATAGTTCCAGTCTCTCGAACTTATATCTTCACTTTGCGTTAATACAGCAGTAACAATCCCTCTTTTGGATAAAATTGGCGCAGTTTTTACAAAATCTATATCAGGATGGGCAATAAGTCTTGCTTCATCATCAACTACATAAGCATAACCTTGCTTGCCAATAGTTGATTTAGCGATAACGTCCCACAAACGATCCAAGCGAATCTGTCCTTTGATAATTCCATGGACCGTACCACGATCAGAAATGATAGGTGAGAAAACATCTATCTGAGGAATGGCATTATTTTCATCAAAATAGACTTTCGACATACCTGTCTGACCTGAAGCAGCTTTGTTAAAGGCATCAGTTGGAATTTCTAAATACAACTTATCTGAAGGGGTTATTCCAAAGCGATCCGCTCTCAGCAGTTCTCTTCCGGTCATCGAAAGGATACTGATGCGTTCAAAAAATGAATTTTGTCGTAAGGTAAACGAAACAGTATCGAGTAGCTTAGGAGAACTGATCTGTTTTTCTTGATTGTAGACATAAGCTATTCCCAAATGATCGAGTTCTATCTTTGAAAAAAAGTTTTGGATTTGGTCACCTGCTGCCTGTGCTTTTTCATTGAGCAGTTGTTCTGTTTGTACATGAATTAATTGTTCGGTGATTTTAAAGCCAATCAAAAAGGTGAGTAGAGATAACAGAAGAATAACTGTAAATCCAAAAAGTATTTTATAGCGGATAGAAAGTCGTAGTTTCATTACTGGCTATTAATCAAGCCACTTTTGTTTTAAGAGAGTGAGAACTCCTTGCTGGCGGAGACTGTTGAGGATTGAGTTTACTTCGGGGATGAGATCGTTTTCTCCTGGTGAAAATACAATGCCATATGATTCTTTGGTAAAGGGCTCGCTAGCAACTTTTAGATCGGGATTGGCGTCAATAATTCCTTTGGCACCAGTGAGATCAGAAAAGATTGCATCAGCTGACGCAGATAGCAATGCCTGAGTGGCTAGGGAATAATCATCAAAAAGTAATACTAATTCACCCGAGGTAAATTCTCGTGCTTGTTGTTCATTGGTTGTTCCTTTTTGGACCGCGATGCGTTTCCCTTTGAGGTCATCAGTTGTTGAAATCGAAGTATTATCTTTTCTGGTAAGAATTACCTGACCAGCATAAAGATAGGGATCTGAAAATTGCACTTGGCTTTTGCGCTCATCAGTAATGCTGACTGATGACATAACTATATCTACAGTATGATTTTTCAGCTCATCGATAAAATTATCAAATAAAATCGGTTTAAATTCTGGAGTAACCCCGAGCTTTTCGGCTATCCGACGGCCCAGTTCAATATCATATCCGGTATATTCTCCAGCATCATTGACGAATTCCATAGGAGGAAAAGTAGAATCAGTTCCTATCACAATCTTACCTTTCTTTTTTATACTGCTTACGACTGAAGGACCCATTTGAGTTTCGACATTTACTTTCTTAAAGGTTCGTAAAACAACAAACACTCCAATTATCAGACAAATAACACCAACGAATCCAATAATTATTCCCCACGGTGAACGTCGAGTCTGAATTTTCATTGGTATGGGTGGGGGTTCTTCGGGTAGTGATGATGGTGGTGGAACCTGAATGTTTTCTGGCAAAGGAGTCTGACTCTCGTGTTGTTCTTGTTGGGGAGTGGCAGGTTCCATAAATAGACAATAATCTCTTGTATCAGCTTACTATATATAAGAGCTGAATTTCAAAGAGGTAATTTGCTACTGCTTTAGCGACAACTCCCAAAAACCTCCACTATGTTCTTTTCCATGAACTTTCATGGCTTGATATAACTGGTCTATAGATACAGTTCGCCATTTGGCTACAAAAGGATCAGGATCTATGAGTCGAACAGAATTTTCAGCTGAAAAAACACGATCAAGTACGCATACATGACCATTGTGTTCCTTCCATGAGGGCTCGAACAGGCTGGCCCAATCAAAACAGACGAGGGTATCGGTATTCATATTCTCCCGTTGGATAAGATAGGTTTGAAAAGTTTCAAGGTCAGGAAAATTGTTTATCAATGACCAGGTCATCATCAGGGGAATATTTAATTTTTTAAATACTGCATTTGGTCCATATTCGGCTTTTCCTGCTTGGGTTCCGAACCCTGCACCTGGTTTCTCTCCAGTCCGGGGATTCCAGAATAGCTCTTGGGCATCTTCAGGGACAATCAATCCCAGGTGATAACCGATTAATTCTGCAGGTAAGAGGGGAATAGAATGACGGATCATTACCATCTGGATACAGGTAGGGACACAGCACCAGCGTTGTTGAGTAAGGGGGATATAGCGAGTATTGAGGGGAATTGGCGTGTTTTTCATAGATTACTATCTATAATTATAGGATAATTTTTGGTATACTGCCATCCATGAATTATGAAGTGTTAGCAGTATTTATTACTCCAAAACAGGGAGAAGCAATGAAATTAGTAGAAATGGTAGAAGCTCGCGTTGGAGTAGGAGAGTTTCCTGGAGGACTGATTGGCGATCGTTATTATAACCGCGATGGTTTCTGGCAAACTCATGGGTCACCAGAACGGAAAAAAATTCCTCGAGAGGTGAGTATTATCTCCATTGATAGTATTGATAGCTCTTCCTACAGTGCCTGCGAAACACGTAGAAATTTTGTAGTTAACATTCCTGCGGAAGAATTGAATAATAGCCTCAAAAAAATTATTAAAATCGGCCCAGAAGTTGAAATAGAAATTACTGAAGAATGTACTCCTTGTAAACGTCCTGGTGATTTGTCGGGTAAGCCAGGATTTGAAAAACAATTTCGAAATAAAGGTGGGGTACGAGGGAAAATACTTACCGATGGAAGTATTCATCCTGGAGACAGCGTGATAATTTTCTCGCGAAGATAATTTTTTGGTTTATTTTTTATAAATGATATATTTTGATATAATAAAGTTGTATGTATTTTGAAAACAGAATTCGTAAAGATGCTAAAAAGTTTGCCGTAGACCTTGATAGGCTTTCTTTTTCAACAGCTCAAGATAATCTTCAGAAAATATATGATTCATTTCCTCCTGAAGCTCAGATACCCAAAGCCTACTTATTCTCGATAAAATTTGTGACTGGCGATGAATTTTATCGACTACATACAGAGAATCTTATGGCAGCTGGGTATGAACAGGGCGATGCTGAACGAGCAGCACAGCAACGAGCCAGTACCCAACTGGTAAGTTTCCTAGATTCTAAAAATGGTATTTTTGCACAAGCGATTCCCAATGGATCGGGTATCAGTCCTCTCAAAGAAAAATCCGATTTTTACCTTAATCTTCTGGCTAACTCGTATGCGCATCTGATACTAACCCGAAAGATAGATATAAGTATGGATGAAGCGGCTGAAGTAAGTGGTTTGGATACGAGGGAAACTCTCGACTTGATTTATCGCAATATGGCCAGAAATCCATATGTATTAGCTGAATACATGAGACAATATCGGGAGATGGATCACATTACCTTTTTTAACATGTATGAGGAGATAGCTCCGGACCATACAAATGAAGATAAAGTTGAGTGTTTACGAGCGAATTTACGAGATGGGTATGAAGCTGTCTTATTTGATTTGGATATAGATAGTGGAGAATATGATAAATTTTTGCAGCAGACCTTTGATAATAATCTTCATGCTGATCTCAGAGGAAGGATACTTGAATTCTATTTATTTACTGATGAAGGAAAAAAATTCTGTTTAGATGAAATGTCTCATGCCAGAGATAATTTATTAGAAGAACTTCATGCAGATACCTTTTCTTTGCTCGCTAGCTATTTACACTTTGCTCGGATTGAATCAGGGAACGATCCTCACTTTGCGAGATTATCGGAGTTCGATAAATTAAAGCGCTTTAAACATTCTGCCTCTTTTGTCTCTTCTATCCGTAGTGTCGATTATTTTACCAACTATGCTGTCCTCGAATTGGCGTTTGCAGCTGGAAGTTTAAACAAAGCCTTTTTACTTTTACATAATGCTAATCAGCTTAATGCTGACACTAAAAAACTTGATCCGCGAGTGGCAGGCGCGCTAAAAAATTGTTGTGAAGCCTATCAATCCAAAGAAGTCTTATCATATTTAACTACCCGAGCGTTATTAGAGCCAGACTATTATGAATCTCTCCAAATAGCTTCACTAGAAGAACTGATGATGAAGAAGGACCCCCATGGTGAACTCTCGTTTGATTACCCGATTGTAGTAGCAGAAGCGGCCCTAGCTCATGAAGCACATCAAGGGGTGGATGAAGTCGCTACAGGAATGATGTTTAAAAATGAACATATTCAGTGGCAAACTGATAATAACCAACCAGAATCGAAGCATAAATATAATGTCTTGGGAGTATTGCGTGATCATTTGCATCGCTGGGATAACGAACAGCGACCTAATGAACTTCTAACGCGAATGGCCATTGCCTTTGCCAAAGAAGTTAACTTGTTTAGAAAAAGAACAGCAGCTGTTTAATTCCCTTGAGCTTTGCGGATCTCTGCTTCATTCATTCCAAAGTGATGTCCTATTTCATGGAGGACAGTTTTTTTTACCTGACTTCTCAACCGTTCGATATCATCTCCCACTGCATAGACGATTGGTCCCGCAAAAATAGTAATTTTATCGGGAAGTACTGCCATATACTGACTTCGCTTGGTCTGAGGGATTCCTTCGTAGAGTCCAAATAAGGTCATACCTGGAGCGACTCTCCCCGCTGCAAGATGATGTTGTGATGGCCAGACATCTACAACGACAGAGACATTATTTAACTTCTCACCAAATTTAGGAGGTAAACTGTCCAATGCTTCCCCAACGAGGGTTTCAAATTCTTCTAAGGTCATGAAGATAGTCTACCTCAAATTAGCAGTCTTGTGAATAGAGTGATAATTATGGCAGTACCAGATCATGATTGCCGTAAATAGTCTCTACACCGTCTTTCTTTTTGATGGTTGTGGTCATGATATAGGCATCATCAAATCCGGGGGTTCCTTTTACCTCTGGGAAGAACATCTCTGAAGTAATTATCAATTGATCTTTGAGATATATTTTGACATGAATGTGGGGGGGACGGTGGGCTGTACCCTCTCCATAGCCTTTGGGCATCACGCTTTCGAACTGGTATTTTCCTTGGGCATCAGTGCGGATTTTTCCTCGATACCAATCGTCTACATAGACACCGTCTTCATTGGCCTGCCAGATATCTATAACCGCGTCACTAATTGGAGTTAGACAATCATTTTGTAGTAAAGTTCCACTTACCACTAATGGTTGGCCGTGATTGTTGGTTGGAGCAAGTGAATCACGAAAGGGGGCATTGGGAAGATAATAGGGACCGTCTCCATCGGCAAACGTTGGTTTACAGCTTGCTTTTCGATTCAGACGGATGACTGAATTATTAAGAAAGAAGATGCTTCCCCCCGCGATGAGCAGAATGATTCCAAGAATAGCTGTAATTAATTTAGATGTTCTATTCATACTACAGTATGTAGTATACATACATCTGGCTGATTTGCACGACCACTGTATAATCAGACAATGAAGTCTCTGACAGCCTTGGTGAAACAAATAATTTCTAAGCCAGAAAAAATTGTTTTTTCTGAAGAGCATTTAGAAGTTCTATCTATCCTCGAAGGTTCTACGGCAAATTTATTTCTGACTGGGAAAGCAGGAACTGGTAAATCAACCCTGATCCGACATTTTCGCCATACTACTAAGAAAAAAGTAGTTGTCCTTGCACCTACGGGATTAGCCGCTTTAAATATTCATGGGCAGACTATTCATTCTTTCTTTCGTTTACCTCCACGCATGATTCAAAAAAAAGATATTCGAAGGTTAAACAACACTAGTATGTATATGAATGTCGATACCATCATCATCGATGAGGCTTCGATGGTCCGAGCAGATATGTTGGATATTATTGATACCTTTTTACGGATCAATGGACGTGATCGGAATCGTCCTTTTGGGGGAGTCCAAATGGTTTTAGTAGGGGACATTTATCAATTACCACCAATCTTAAAAAACGAAGAGGCTAGTTATTTTCGTCAGTTTTATGAAACGCCGTATTTTTTCAGTGCTGATGTTTTCAATCAAGCAGAATTTGAATTACGCGAGTTTGAACAAATCTTTCGTCAGAAACAGCAACACTTTATTGAAATCCTTAATCTCATTCGTAGTGGAGAGGTCTCTGGAACCGATCTACATTCATTAAATTTAAGAGTGAAACCTGATGCCGGTCAGGGGAAGAATTTAATACTCTGTCCAACCAATGATGCAGTCGATACCATAAATCAAAGTAAACTGGCTTTGATAGAAGAACCACAATTTATGTACAAGGCGGAGGTGGAAGGGGATTTCCCTACTGAAGAGCGAGCCTTACCTGTGGATATGGAATTGCGTCTAAAGAAAGGGGCGAGAGTATTGTTCTTGAAAAACGATCCCGCGGGTCGATGGGTGAATGGAACTCTGGGAACTGTCAGCAAACTTACCGAAGATTCGATTCATATAACACTCGATGAGTCTGGGGAACTGGTCGCGGTGACTCCAGAAGTGTGGGAAAATATTCGTTATCAGTATGATGAAGATACCATGAATATAACTACCAAGGTGGTTGGCAAGATGACCCAGTATCCTTTGAGACTTGCCTGGGCGATAACTATTCATAAAAGTCAGGGCATGTCTTTTGATAATGTTGTCATCGATTTTCGTCGCTCCCCGTTTGCTCATGGACAGACCTATGTCGCCTTATCTCGGGCGAGAACTCTAGAAGGATTATCACTTACCCGACCGATCTATCCCAACGATGTTATCGTCGATGAGCGAGTGGTAGACTTCCATAAAAAGATCAGAAGAGGTTGAATTTGATATAATAGAACCATGAAAAACCTCGGCCAACGACTACTAAAACTTCATATTGGTATTCAGATTTTCCTATTTATGGTGTTTATCTATGGATTTATCTTTGTATTTAGCAATACGCTGACCTTTATCTCTACCGGTAAATTCGATTTAACCATGGTGAGCATGCAATTCTTCACCACCAAGACCTTTCTTTTTTCATTACTCTGTCTCTTCGTCCCCAGTATCATCCGGTATTATTCGAAGAAGAAATAATACTACCATATTGATAGATATTTGTGCTTGTCACACACTTAAGATGTTGAACTTGTTGGAATAATTTCCCTTAATTTATTAGTTTTATGTCATATAGGCGATATTCATACAAAAGAGCTTCTGATAATTTACTTTTCACACTTGTCATAGCTGCTATTGGACTTTTATTTATCCAGAAACTAATTACCACAACAACAGGAATGACATTTACAAATCAATTTAATCTTAATCATCTTGTTATTTTCCTTATTGTTTTGGGTATCGTTTTAATTGTTCTTGGTAGAATCATACAAATAGTTAAATATCAAAGACTCTCAAAGACAGGGATATTTGATATAGATAAAATGAGCGGAGAAGAATTTGAAGAAAGATTAGAAGTGCTCTTTAAAAACTTAGGTTATTCAGTTAGACGTACAGGTCGTACAAGTGATGCGGGGGTTGATTTAATAATAGAAAAAGATAATCGAAAAATTGCTGTACAAGCAAAAAGATATACTGGGAATGTAGGAGAAGCTGCTGTTCAGCAAGTGCATACAGGTAAAGTATTCTATAGATGTGATGAGGCAATTGTTGTTACCAACAGCGAATTTACTTCGATGGCATGGAAAGTCGCTTTTGGTACCGGAGTAAAATTATGGAGTCGAAATTACCTCATAAAAGTATTGGAAACGGAACATAAGAAATTGAGTATTTCTAAGTAATTGGTAT
>JBGALL010000041.1:0-16901 GCA_044223895.1 Candidatus Woesebacteria bacterium | reverse complement strand
TAGGTGCGCTAATTGTTTTGATAGGCGTTTCAATCATTTATTATGCACCGCGCGGATAGGCTCTGGTTTTTCTAATTTATTTACTCATCCCTCAAATTATCAACTGGGTTAGTTCTGGAGGCTTTAAAGGTTTGAATTCCCGTACTCAGGAGTAAAATCAGAATCATTATTAACGCGGGAACAATAAAATAGAAACTATGCAGCTCTGTTTTATACGCGAAACCATTTAGCCATTGCGTCATCCAGTAGTACCCCAAACCCCAGGCAACGAGGGCAGCTATCAGCACAACTTTTATGTAACCAGAATAAATCCAGATTACAAGTCGTGCAGTCGAACTTCCAAAGACTTTCCTGATACTAATCTCTTTCAATTTTCGATTCAATAAATATGTGGTAAGTCCGATGAGGCCAATGCCTGCAATGACTATTGCTACAACAGAGAAAGAAGTGTAGGCACTCGTTAGTTTAGATTCGGCTCCGTACAACTGTTCAATTTTGTCGTCAAGGAAATAGTATTCTAGTGGAAAGCCTGGATACAGTTCCTGCCATTTCTTATCAAGAGCCATCAATTGTGCTTTGTTGTCACCTGCATTAAGTTTCACCGAAACAAACCGAAAGTTCTGGTGATACGCATACATGATCACAGGTTGAATGGGTGAATGAAGCGTTGCAAAGTTGAAGTCTTCAATCACCCCAACTATTCGACCTTTTACCTGGCCGTTCACAAGCTGGCCTATGGGGTCTTTCAGTTGAAGTTGCTTTATAGCGCTTTCATTCAGTATCACATCAGCAAGCGTGTCCTTTCGTTGTAAATCTGGCAATCGACCCTCCTTTAAATTCACCTTGTAGAGACTAAAGAAATTCTCATCAACCAGGAAGACAGCCATCGTTTGCTCACCTGCCTCACTTCCTGTAAAGGTATAGGTATAGGTGTAAGCATTGTTAATCGCGGGAATGCTAGATGAGTAGCTCGCATCTAATACACCGGGTAACTTTTTAATCTCATTTACAAATGTTGTGTGCTTCTCGTTCTGTGATCTATCCTTTACTGGAATCACCATTACCGTTTCACTTGCGAATCCAAACCTCGAAGATTTCAGAAAACTAAATTGATTTGACACAATCCAGGTCGCTGCAATAAGCAAGATGGAAATACAAAATTGAAAAGTGATCAGTATTGTCCGGATAGACGACTTACTCATCAGGTTATGCTGAGGCTTCATCACATTCAGGATGTTTAGTCTTCCGGTTTGAATCGTGGGAATGATACCCGAAAGAAGGCCGATGATGGCAGTGAGGATGAAGGCTGGTGCGATCAACCACGGGCTGCCTAATACTGAAATTTGTTTTCCGGTTGAAAGATTAAAATAAGGCTCGATAATAAATGCAAGGACAAAGGCAATCAATAAGGCGATGGCACAAATCAGAATAGACTCGATCCAGAAGTAAACAGACAGATGAAATTTACTTGCACCCAGAACCTTCTGCACAGAAATTTCTTTGAAGCGGGTTGTTAATGTAGCGGTGGATAAGTTAATAAAGTTGGCACAAGCCATCAGCAAAATAAATAACGCGATGGTGCCCAGAACATACGAATAGCTCTCGCGACTGTTTGGAGTTATTTCGTCCTTTAGGTCTGAGTGCAGGTGAATGGATTTCAATGGCTGAAGGAAAAGTGTTTCTTTCTCTGGTACCCATTCTGGTGCATTCTTTTTTATGAAGTCGGGAAATTTTGATTGAAGCTGCTCCGCGGTTGATCCTGGTGCCAACAATACGTATGTATAATGATCCATCCACCCCCAATGATTAAGTCGCTTTTCTCCCAGCAGTTCATCAAGAGAAGAAAAAGTAACGAAGGCATCCGCAACAAAGTGTGAGTTGGCAGGCATCTCGTTTATAATGCCAGTGATCTTCAGGTCGAGCGTGTTGTTGAGCCGAAGCGATTTTCCAAGTGGATCATCATTGTTAAAATATTTTTTGGCGAAGGCGTCAGTAATAACGATTGAATTTTTATCTCTCAACGCTGACGCAGCTTCTCCGCGCGAAAGCGCAATATCAAAGACATCAAACAGTGTGCTATCGGCAAAGAATACTCTTTCTTCATAAAATTTGACATCATCGCGACTCAACAGGTCAGTTCCAGGATTCTTTCGCAGCCTGACTACCTGTTCAACTTCAGGATAAGCACCTTTCAGGTATTGGCCAATCGGGGCACTCGTTCGCGCCCAATTTACCGTGTTGCCCTCTTCCGAGAAGTCCAAAACAATACGATGGATGCGATCAGCATTTTTGTGATACGCATCAAAAGTATATTCATCGTAAATGAAAATCGCGATAAGGAAAACGCAGGCTAACCCAATTGCTAGCCCACTTACATTAATTAATGTGAACAGCCTGTTTTTGCGAAACAGGTTACGAAGGCTTAATTGAAGAAAGGATCGAAACATTTTATAGTTCTTTATTTGTTTTCATTTCTTTGTTGGCATGCTAATCTCAATCATTTAGAGAGCTTGAGAATTGAAAGTGCTCCCTTCGTAACAATAATGAAAACTATTGACCCGATTATTAAGTCCGGATACTTCGAATTGAATAAAAAAACCAACACTCCTGCGATAATGACTCCTAAGTTAATAACTATGTCATTGGAAGTGAATATCATACTTGCTTTCATATGCGCTTCCTGGCTCTTTGATCTTTGAAGAAGGTATAGACACAGGGCATTTGCAATCAGGGCTAAAACAGAAATACCAATCATCACTCTAAAATCAGGAACCTCCTCGTATCCGAGAAATCTTCGAACGACTTCAACTAGACCCACAATTGCCAGTGTCATTTGGAAGTAACCACTGATCCCAGCAATTTTCATTTTCTTGCTCATACTACCACCAACTGCAAGTAGACTTAATCCATAAACAAGAGCATCTGCTAACATGTCTAAACTATCGGCCACTAATCCCATAGATCGTGAGATGAGGCCGGTTATCATTTCCAGCATGAAGAAACCGAAATTGATTGAAAGCACTTTCCAGAGCAGCGATGCCTGTTCGCCTTTGGCAATGGACATAAAATTTATCTTCTCAAGGTTAAGAGAGATGAATTGAAATTAAGCGAGTCGATTGATTGCTGAATTGTTGAGAGATTGCCATTGTGTGTCACCGTAAGTTTTCTATTGGGGATGTCAGAATTAAAAGTACTTGGAATGCTATCCAGTTTTAGACGAATAATATGTTCCTCGAGGGGCAATCCATTTTTTTATAACAATGCGATCGGTTCATATGAAAGGGTTATTTTGATCCCATCCTATTTAAAGGATGTGTTTTAAGGACCCTAAAGATCAAATTTGTGCCAATTGAAATATCCAAAAGAACCATTATGCAAATAGTCATAAATGAAGACGCCCAAGTACACCAAAATCCAGTAAGCAGGAAAACATAAGACAATCCCATTAAGACAGTGTGGAGCCATCCAACTCCTTCAGATTTTTTTAGCCAACTGGTAGCCCAAGCGATGAACATGACGTTGCAATAATCTCACATTTAACAGGATATAGGCGCACTTATTAACAGGAAAGAATAATGACTGTTGTAAAAGCTGAGAGCATGCTCCAGAAATAAACACATAAAAGGAGTGTCTTTTCCCACCTTTCTCAGAGAGCATTGCAAGTAGTCCGCTAATCACACATAGTAGAGAGATAAAAATGTGAACAATGATAAACGCTAGAAAGACTCTATCTGTTGACGGAACAGGTATTCCAAGTATATCGGTTGTTTCCTCCATGTTGAAACAAAGGTACAGTCAAATTGCTGGTTCTTTTTTCTTAGCAAGAAAATCAATTACCTGCTCCACAGTTTGTTTGGCACTTCTGCCAACACCAATCAGGGTAGCCGATGCAAACCCTGTCCAATTGCCATAACCTACAAGCCACAGCCCGTCAACCTGCTTTGACGTGGTTCCAATAGTGTCAGCTTTTCCGTCTGTGTTTATCACGTGTAATGATTCAAGGTGTTTTAAAGATGGTTTGAATCCAGTGCAGAAAATTACTACATCAATCTTTTCTTCGTGACCATCAGCCCAGATCAAACTATCTTCTGTGAATCGCTCAAAAGGCCTCAAACTTTTTAGGACTTTTCTGTTACGAGCTTCCCTCACAGAATCAACCATTACAATATCACCGAGCGATGGTGGTTTGTATTGCTTGCCCATTTTCTGTGCCTCGTACATTTGAGTAGCAGCGTCAAAAAGGAAACGGCCATCAATATGATCGGGCAAGAATCGCGGCTCCTTTTGAGTGATCCAAATTGTTCCGGTTACTTTCGATACCTCTGCTAAAATCTGAGCGCCTGAATTCCCCTCGCCAACAATGGCGACTCGCTTGTCAGCAAATTCTTCTGGTGACTGATACTGGCTTGAATGCAGAACTTGACCCTTGAATAATTCTATTCCATCGAACCTCGGAATGTAAGGATTGTCGAAAGAACCTGTAGCGCTTACAATAGTCTTCGAATGGTAAACGCCATCCGAAGTTTCAAGTATAAAAGCACCATCATGTTTTTGCACGTTCCTCACCTCGACAGGTCGCTTTACGGAAAGTTTGTATTTCTCCTCGTAGAATTTGAGATATTCAATAGTAACGTCACGTGTTGGGTAGTAATCACTTCCTCCGGTCATGATCATACCTGGCAACGAACTCCATTGTGCAGGAGAGAATAAACGGAGTGATTTCCACGTGTGTAGCCATGCACCTCCTTGTTCTTTCTGATTATCAAGAATGATGTAAGACAACTCCGACCTTCTGAGATAATATCCCATCGCAAGGCCGCTCTGTCCTCCTCCGATTACTATAACATCAAACGATTCATTTTCCTTCATTCTTTTCCTTTAAAATATTCCAGGCAATTACTCCAAGCACTGCTCCCGCTACAGGAGCAGTCAAATATATCCAGAAGGTGTTCGAGATGCCCCGACACCAACGCAGGGGCGAGTGATCGAGCTGGGTTCATTGATGCTCCACAAATTGGCCCTGCAAACATAGCCTCTAGTAACACGGTGCTTCCAATGGCAAGTCCAGCAAACATTCCTTGTTCTTTTGAGCCAGTAGCCACATGAATAATTACAAGCATGAGAAAAAATGTGAGTATCAATTCAAGCACGAAAGATTGCATGTCCGAGCCAGCCGGCAGAGTTGAACCCAGGAATTGGTTGGCTGGAAATAGAAAGTGAAGAACAACGCTCGCTAAAAAAGCACCAGCAACTTGACTTATTATATAGGGAGCAATCTCTTTCACCGGGAATCGCTTTGCAACTGTAAAAGCAATGGTCACGGCAGGGTTTAAATGTGCACCTGACACCGGGCCAAGAGTATAGATCATCACCATAACGATCAGGCCAAAAGTAAATGCAATACCTGGATGTGTGATTGCACCAGATGCTTCCTGATTGATAATAATAGCCCCTGTTCCACAAAAGACAAGCGCAAATGTGCCAATAACTTCGGCTAAGTATTTTTTCATAAATCTTTTTTTCTAAAGTCCACCTTAGTTATCCAGGAGAGTTGAATGTAATAGAAATTCAGAAGGTCTCTTTTGTTATTAGCCACCCAAAACATATAGAAAGGCCCTAACTCAAATGCACCTGCTTTCTTGGTATGCAGGCCAACTCCAGCATAAGCCCAATTCTCGCCATAAACCACTTCTGCATCATGGTATGTATTGAAGAACATTTCATTTGATGCGTTGAGGTAGAATTTTTCACTGCCTAATGGAACGGTGATACCAATCAGGTAGCGAAGTCTTGAAGTATATGGCGTTTCATGATTTCTCTATTCTGTATAAATCTGCCGTCATACCGGAGCCTGTTTCGCAATTGAGATTTCCCAATGTTTGACTTCAATGTGGACTGAATATAGAAGCGGTTTTCGTTCCTGTAATAATCCTTATCAAGCGGGTACTGGCGTTCGTAAACATACGCCCCCGTGAATGAAAGATTCTTATTAAGAGAATATGTCATTGCAGTTTCAGAGTAAAAAATAAAAAAGCCTGACATGTCGGGTGATCCCGAAGTTTTATCATTGATAAGATTAAACGCTCCGAAGTAATATAGGCCGTAATTCCATTTGTCGGATAGCTGACCGCTATGATCGACTACTGGAAATACCCCGAAATGATTTACGTTCTGCGCTGACGTTACTCCAACGAATAGAATACAGACAATGATTACTGGGAGTAATTTCATTCTAATTGCCAGGGAAGTTCAATGACAGATTTAGTTTTTTAAACACCTTTTCTCAGCATATCGGCAAAGTCATTGGGGAGCGGGCTATCTTCAACAGCCTTAGCAGCTTTTTCCACATCGTATTCGAAACGAACAAATTCTACTTTGAAGGAATCTGATTTTCCCAATGAAAAAGTCTCATCAAGCGTTAATATGACATAGCAACCTCTGGGATCGCCATCCTTTGGCTTTCCTACAGAACCAATGTTTATCGCATGGCGGAAATTTCCTTTTTCGTCTTTAAGAATTCTGTGATAGGGTTTATGTGTATGACCGAAAAGCATGATATGAGCATCGGCTTGCTCCATTATTCGCAGCATACTTTTTTCTTCGCGGTCAACAAATAAATATTCATTGATCTTTCGCGGACTTCCGTGAACCATCAACAAATTGAATTTCTCCTCATTGGGTTGATACTCCAGGCGTATATGCGATGGCAGAGTGCGGAGGTATTTGCGCTCGTCAGGTTTTACAACGCTATTCGTGTATGAGATCGACTGTTCACCATTGGATTTGTCGAGGTCAGTCTTGTAGGCGCATCCGCAGTCATCACCAGTTCTACCTACACCCTGGTCGTAATTGCCTTCAATCGTTGGGATATTGCGCTTCCGGATTTCGTTGATTACTTCGTTTGGCCAAATGTTGTAGCCGACCAGATCGCCAAGGCAATATGTTGCATCGGGTTTACGACCATCCAGGTCTTTGAAGAATGCTTCCAATGCTGGAAGGTTGGCGTGAATGTCACTAAAGAGAGCAATTTTCATAATTGTTATATTGTAATATTACGTTATGTATAGGCAAAAAAATTTAGCAGCAGTCGTTTTTCTTCACAAACTTGGTGAACAGATTAATGAAGATGTCTTTTGCCTCATCCCACACTTGTTCATCAATACAGTAGTTTACTTTTGGTCCTTCCACCTCACCTTTGATGATACCGATGCGCTTCAACTCTTTAAGATGCTGCGTGATGGTGGATTGAGACAAGGGAAGCTCGTTAACCAAATCATTACAGATACAAGTCTCATTACTGAGCAAGTATTCAAGAATGGCCACCCGTGCCGGATGGTCGAAAGCCTTGGCCAGGTTAGCCACCCGGTTTTGACGTTTTTTGAAAAGTTCTGATTTGGTTATGCCCATTGCGCTATAATAACGCAATATTACGATATGAAGCTTACTGAGCAAAGCGGTTTTATATTATCGAATTGTGAAATTGTTTCAATTCAAGCTAGGCTGTGGTTTGAGATTATTTCTTTTCGTAAAGCCAGACACCGTAAGTCTATGAACCCCTAATATTCTAGCTATTGCACTATAGGATACCTTTTTATCTAACAACTCTCTAATTTTCTTTTCTTGTCCTGTCAATTTTGTCTTAGCCGACTTCCTTCCCACAGGTCGCCCCAGAATGACACCCTCTGCTTTTTTTCTTGCCAGCGCTTCCTTTGTTCTTTGCGAGATTAGATTTCGTTCTATCTCCGCTGAAAGTCCGAATGCAAAAGCAAGAACTTTTGAGCTGATGTCACTGCCTAAACGATAATTGTCTTTTATAGTCCAAACCTGAATGTCTCGATTCATACACTCGTTGAGGATTCCCATTATCATCAATAAGTTTCTTCCCAGTCTCGACAATTCTGAGCAGATAAGTACATCATCCTTTCGCATTTTTTTTAAAAGCTTGCCTAATTTTCTTTCCTGAATATGCTTCGAGCCGGAAATAGTTTCTTCAATCCATTTGTCAACTACCAACACACTTTTTTCGCAAAATTGGTTGACTTCGTAGCGTTGATTTTCAACTGTTTGTTTGTCGGTGCTGACGCGAATGTAGCCGTAGATCATAGTGTTTTAAGGTTTAAGTTATTTGTGGAGAAAGTGTATAAATTAAACCAAAACAGACTATAGAAAACCTGAGCATTTTTTTATGCAATTAAACCAGCGTTTTTGTTAGACAGCATGGGGTGGCTAACGAATTTCATACTTCAGATACCTGGGCTATATTGTCCCCAATAGAACAGCGAATCAAGCAGAAAATTGAGCTGATCGGAACACCACTTAAAGAATGGGAAATAGCTATCAACTACGGGATTAAGACCGGCTTCAATGATGCCTTTATAATTACTGGAAAGGAGCGAGCCGAATTAATAAAGCTTGATCCAAAATCAGCCGAAATTATACGACCTATTTTGCGTGGCAGAGACATAAAGAGATACGCCAATAGCTTTGCGGATCTGTGGTTGATCAACACACACAATGGCATCAAGGAAAAGGGGTTAAAACCCATTCAGATAGAGGATTATCCTGCCATAAAAAAGCATCTGGATAAGTACTATACCGAACTTGAAAAACGTGCAGACAAGGGTGACACTCCATACAATTTGAGGAACTGTGCTTATATGGACGATTTTTCTAAACAGAAAATTGCTTGGGGAAACCTGAACCTTCGTGCATCCTATACATTGGCAGTGGGTGGTATGTTTGTCAATGCGCCATGCCCAATGATAGTGCCAGGCAATCCATACCTTCTGGCTGTTCTAAATTCAGCATTAGGCGATTATTATGTACGAAGCCTCGGAGTTATTAGGAACGGAGGCTATTTTGAGTACAAGCCAATGTTCATTGAACAATTGCCTGTTCCAGTTATTGATCAAACAAAACAGAAACCCTTTGCAGATTTGGCACTTCAAATTCTTGAGGCTAAAAAGTCTAAGTCAAAAACGGACAAGCTTGAGAGCCAGCTCGATCAAATGATTTTCGACCTTTACAAATTATCAGATGACGAAATTGAGTATCTCCGTTCAGACCTCGACCAAATCGAAGTTACAAATGAAGTTGACTTCGTCAGTTGACAGATTAAATAATGAAAAGATTACATCATCAACTTGATTCTCAAGATCAGAGGTATCCAATCCCTTTTTTTTGCGCTTTTGAATGTCCATTACTAGTTCCCCCAATACTTTTTCATCACGGATGGAAGGTGACAGAGGAATGCAAATTTGCTCTATGTACTGCTTAATCCATCTCCTTGTACCCACTCCAGACGTGGCAGCTATTTTTCCGAAATACCATTCGCACAATTTGGAGTCAAGAAAGGAAAGGATGTAAGGCAGTCTATCACCAATGAGAAAGAAAACAGTGTTGTTTAGATAATAGCCCTCGGTATCAAGGCAAAAATTTGCGTGATCGGTTAATTCAATCCATATAATTTTCTGTTTAGAAAAATCGTCCCAATAGCTTATGCTATCTTGGGTTTCAAACCACTGATTATTAGTCTTTTTTCTAGCTCCGGCTTCGCCAGTTTGCTTTAATCTATCGTACCCAAAACTAAGAAGGTGCTGTTTTACAGAGGGATAGTCTTCAATGTTCAATTTGAGACTGGGGAACGTGGCGATAAGCCAAAGGTCTGCAAATTGATGGCTATAGCGTTTAATATCACGCCCCCGCAATATCGGTCGTATAATTTCGGCTGATTTTGGATCAGCCTTGATTAGCTCTTCCTTTTTTTCTCGATTAATGATAAATGCATCATTATATCCAGTTAGTACGCCACGGAAGATGTCAATATCCCAATCCTTTAATGGCACTCCGGCCAGCTCAATTTTCTCCTTTATTCGCTGCTCAATGCCTGATAAAATAGCCCAGCTTTGGTTCGAACTGAATCCGCAAAAACTTCCATGCTGTCTAACAAAAACGCTCAAATTATTTAACACCTTTTCTGTAACTGTACAGACAAATGTATTCCCCTTGTTTTTACCCTTAGAAAAAAGCAAAATATTGGTGACAACAGTTGCCGACTCAAATATTTTCTGCTCCGGAAAATCAATTAGCAGAACTGGGTTAGTCTTTTCGGCAAGAAAACCCCGAGTGCTTTTACCGTAGCCAGCCCGCATCCATTTATTTGAAGTGATGTAACAAAGGTTTCCATTCTGCTTCAATAATTGCCATCCTCTTTCATAGAACAGGGAATAAATGTCACCCATTCCTTCAAAGGTCTCATAGTTGGCCTTCTCATATAGTTTGGCTAAATCTCCGCCATCTTTTTGCAATTGTATGTACGGTGGATTACCAATCACAATATCAAAACCTCCTTGTTCAAAGATTTCATAAAACCACAAATGCCAAAGGAAGTATGGATAAATCTTACTCTTCTGAATTTGACTCAATTCTTTCTCCAATCCTTTTAACCGTTGAGCTTCCTTCGTATTTTTTTCTAGTAAAGTATTTAATTTTTTTAAACTGTCTTCTTTCTTCTTTTTGTCAGCGTTTGTTTTCGGGGTCTGTTTATTTACAGTTGCCAGCTTCAGTTTTGTGTCATTAAGGGTTTCGGTGTTGCGTCTTATTTTGTCTTGAACTTGCCCGGTTATGAACTTATCCACTACGTCATCAATGCTGTGTTGCAATTCTTTTTTGATCTCACTGTTATCAGCAGCAAAGTATTTTTTCACTAGGGTCTTCAATCGATCAATGTCCACTTTACTAAACTTATTCTCATCACGAAAAAGAGTAGTTTCTTCTTCCAGGCGAACACATAAATCAAGGTCTTCATAAGACTCCAATAGACTGTTGCCTTGCATGATTTTATAATCAAGATTTGGCAAGGGTCTTGGCTTGTCCTCGTCAACGACCAAGCTTAACCAAAACCGTAAACGTGCAATATCCACGGCACCTTTTTCAATATCCACTCCATAGATAGAACCTTGGATAATGTTCTCTTTTACTTTTGCTGGATTCCAGACTAAGCCACTTTCGTAGGCAATTGCTTCTTTAATTGAAAAGATTTCGAGCAGGAGTCCCATTGGAAACGCTCCTGACCCAATAGCTGGGTCACAGATTTTAACCTTGTCAAGGACGTTGTCAATTTTCTTTAATACTGAATTATTAATTTTTTCAACCTCCTTATATCTAACAAGCTTCTCAACTATTTCTTTTTGAAGTCCAGACTCTGTTACTATGTATTCCATCAAGCTCTCCTGGCACATATAGTGAACAATTTCCTTCGGGGTATAGAAAGTACCTCTATCCTTATTGTCCTCCAGAAGATTTTCGAATATATGTCCAAGCATCTCAGGGTCAACCGCAATCGTATGATCGTCTGGACTATCTTCATGGACTGTAAAATTGAAAGCCTGTAAGAAATCAAGAAATCCTCTTTGCTTTGGATCTTCATTGCTATCCGGATTATGGAAAAGTCTTGGTTCAAAAGTGAGTGTCTTCTGATCAATGTCTTCCTTATCAAACAATCCTCCATTCAAAAAAGGAATCTTAACCTTTGCCTTATTAGGCAGCACGAAATCGTCCTGAGATCGCCCTTTATGATTGTTTAATGTGTCGAAAAACAAAACCTTAAGCCATTTCTCATAAAACACTTCATTGGCACCGCTACCCAAGTATAGATTCATTAAAAAATCCGGATCGCCATCTTTGTAGTCGGTGGAGGAAGCTCCAAGCCATCCCTTCTTTTGAACAAAAGAGAGAAATACTAATCGCCCAAGAAGTTTTTTGACGAAATCGCGGATTAGTTTCTCATTAGCATTAAATGCAGATTTCTTGAAATTAGATTGGCTTAAGTATTGTAAAAATTTTTCATAGTGCAACTTATATTCATCAAAGAATGCCTTACTCAGCCTTTCAACCGAGAATGCTTTTACAAGGGCTTTTATGTTAATTTCTTTCTCAATCGAAAGAGCTTCAAATCTTTCTGCTGCCGTCTTACAACTTTCGCCTGGCCCCAGAAGAAAGGTATATCGTTTCGCATTCGTTGACTTCTCTTTGACACCTTCTGATGTAAGCTCACTATCTTTTGCCACGAGAGTAAGCCTCCATACCTTCTTATTGTCAGCGGAAACAAAATTGACCAAGGCTGCCTGCCCTGAAGTGAGAAGCTTCCGCGCATAGTGTTGAATTGCTACTTTACTCTGCTCAATTCGTACTTTGGATTGAAGTATGATTTCATAGCATGTTATTTCTGCACCATCTTCTAATATTATTGTAGCATAGACTGAAACAGAATTTATTACTTTTTTTTCAGATGCAGTTGGTTGTATGGATGCTGGCGCTGCGGATTGGAGAAGTTTAAGGTTGCTATTGAATAACTTACTTAGTACATCTTTTGAAAACAATAACCTATCGTAAGGCTTTTGTAATGATTGCTGAAGTTGTATTCTACTTGCCATATCTTAAGAGAAGCTTTGAGTAAGAACAATCTTTGGATTTATTATTCCCCTCGGTTTGGGTTCCTGCACCGTAGGCTCAGTTGCCCTTGTTGATAGATCGTAACGATCAAGCACTTGCGTGAATAAAAGTTCAATAAATTTTTCTGGAGTGTTCATTACCCTTTCGTTGGTTGTAAAAAAATCGTTTATCTCCTTGGGGAATCCCTTTGAAGCGAATGTCCCTTGCTTGATTAATTCTAGGGTTCTTTGAAGCACCTTTCTTTTTTGCTCAGTAGGAGCAATTTTGACAATTGCATTTATGTTGGTGATTGCTTTATTTTCAGCTGGGCTTAAATTCTTTCTTGAAACTGTCTGAATATTTTCTTGATTCTTTTCAGTTTTAAAAAACTCCATAGCCGCAAGTGCTTGCTCGTGGTGCAGATCATGAAGTTTTATTGATTTTTCGTCTTGAGTTGCTCTGAAGATTTTAACTGCCTGTAAAAAGTTGAGTTCAATATTTGTAAAGTCTGGGGTGACTAAGCAGAAAACGCCAGGGTGGTTTTCGCTTTTAAGGTAAGCTAGCGAAGTGTTAACCATTGGATAATTAAAATCGCCGGTATCCGTGTTCAAAATTGTCAGTTGGCCTTCTGAGGCTTCACGTCCGCACCGTGCCTTATTTGGGATTGAAAAAATTTCAGCGAATCGTTTTGGTTCTTTTTTCTTGAAGTCCCTCAGCTCGTTTAGATATTTAAGGATTTCGCTCTCCTCCTTTTGAATTTTATTCCCAAACAGCGCACCCTCACCTTTTTCTTCAAGCAGTGAAAAAATCTTATTATCTTCTCCAAATGCTGTATGGAAAGCTTGGAGTTTTCTGAGAGCAGTATTTACTAATTGAATTTGTGCATCACCGTGAGCTGAGGGATAAAAATTATAAACGAAAATCTGTTTTGCTCTTGAACCAATTCGATTAACCCGTCCAATGCGTTGCATTAGCCTTGTTGAATTCCAGGGAACATCATAGTTAATGATTACATTACTTCTATGGAGATTAATCCCTTCGGCTAGAACTTCCGTAGTGATGACAATATCAAATTCGTTTTTCCACTTCTCCTCTTCCAAATTGGCATCAAAATTTTCCCGGAGTTTTCCTTCAACCGACTTACGATTTTCTGCACTTACTGTTAGGATTTTATAGTCACCTAATTTTTTAAATTGTGTTGAAAGTTCCTCGGCAGTTTCCTTTGATTCAGAGAATATTACGAGTTTGCTGCTCTGATTTTTCTTAGGGTCGAAGAAATTTTTGCTTACTTGATTCGCAAACTCAACAAGTTTGGGATCAATGGTAACCTTGCTCCATCGATCGATCAGATCATCCACCTTGTCTTTGTCCTTTAGTAGAAGGATGTAAAACTTCTTTTCAAAATCCGTTGCCTTAAACTCCCGATTATTTCCACCGGCCTTGTTAATCTTACTTTCAATTTCTTCATAACTCAATCCTTCTTCAAGAAGCTTATTAATATCCAAGTCAGGTGCTATGAAGATTCGATCATCGTCAAACATTGTAAGCATGTTGTTAATGGCCTTCTGAAAGCGACTTAATGATTGCCTAAAGGCAAAAAAGCTACTCTCCAGACGCTTTACCAAAAGTACCCTCATAATGGCTGATAGCCGTGTGGATATTGAACTTACGTCACCGTATATCTTTCTATCCTCATCTTTCGTTAGGAATTCTATCGCCCTATACCTGTAATATCCAAGACCTTCTATCTTCGCCCCACTTTCATCAATACCAGTTATTAAGCTTACCGAGTCAAGAAACAATGTGGTTAGGTCATCTTCTAAATAATAATAAAGGGCAATAGGATCATCAACCCTGGGGAACACTATTCCTTGGCTATCTAAATCCTCTAAGTAAGCAGTGTTGTTCTCAATGTCTGTCCTTGTTCGTCTAATTACTAATGGCTCTATAACATCATCTCTAAGTTTCTGAAAGAGACTTTTGAGTTTTTTAATATTTAAATTCTGTTCGGATGAGAGTTTTTTGTATTGCTCATTGATTGGTTTAAAATAGTCTTGCAGGTTCTTAATGCTTTCAAGAGTACTGTTCCTTTTATCTTGGAATAGGTACAGTTGATTCTCAATGTCCTGCGGTCTGTTATTTAAAGGTGTTGCCGAAATGAGAATTACTTTCTTTCGCGTATCACCATCCTCGGAGGGGCGCGACCTTGGCATTTTACAGATTTCCTGGAGTTTCAGGTACATATCCGTGTAGTCATTCCTAAACTTATGAGATTCATCGACAATGATAAGGTCAAACTTATCAGCGCGGGAATGAGTGTAATTAGTTTCATCCAAAACTTGATGGAGACTTCCTATAGTAATGAACTCGAAGTGATTCTTTACTTGAAATTCCTCTGTGGTCCGTCTCCAGTTTGCTTCAAGTGCAGGTGGGACTACCACCAGCACTTTAGAATGCGTTCCATTTTCATAGATGAATTTTTTAATGACCATGCAGGCTATGATAGTCTTCCCTAGGCCAACTACATCTGCAAGGATAAATCCGTTGTGTTTCATCATTATGGCATAACCTTGATTTGCCGCATCCGACTGGTATTTTAATCGCATGAATTTGTCGGGTAATAACAAATCAATATTATAGGGATCATACTCTACTCTCTTTCCAAAATACTCTATCAACATTTTGATGTAGAGTTCAAACGGAGTGAAGTCATCCTTTAAATATGTCTTTCTTTTAATCTCTTTAGCTTCCGCATGAAGAATAGGTACAGACTCATCCCAAAGTTTATTGAATTCAGTTGTCGAGAATTTTACGTCTTCAAAATCTCTTAGGCTAACATTGAATTCATAATTGGACTCAGGATTAGAACCAAGTCCGGAATCTGTTAGGTTCGATGAGCCAGTTATTACTTCACAAGGAGCATGCTCGTTAAAATTAATCGGTCTGAAAATGTAAACCTTCGCGTGTATTTTCTGTTTTGGGTGCGCCCTTAATTCAATTTTGTCATTGATCAGGTCGTCTATAAACTGAATAATTCCTTTCTCAATGACTTCATCATAGTCGGCATCTTGAATATTCTGAATGACATCTTTCAAAAAAGTCTCTTTCGTTTCATGCGGGTTTTCAATAAAGTACTGTCCCCTGTCATGATATTTTTTTGTCAGAGCATCAACATTTATTCCTACAAGAATTCTAACCTTGGGAATACGGTCAAGGAACGGACGCACTTTGAAATATCCAGAGGCACGGAAATACCCAACAAGAGCATCGAAGAACTGGATGCTTTCAACGTGGGTAAAAACACCTTCGAACTTTTTTAGAAGACTATTACCGTCCCTGTTAGTAAAAAACTTAGTAGACATTTAGCTGACAATGAGGGGTTTGTAGTTAAAAAAATATGAATTCTGCTAAAATAGCCCATTTTTGGCAGAATTTTAGGGCTTTTGCTAGTTTCTGGAAATCTAATGCCAAATTAGAGCAACGAAGCGCTTAGATATCTCAAAGATTTACAAAACGTTCAATTATTTAGAGGAGAATAAACTCATTTTCAAATGAAGGCCAACGAAGTAGCGTTAACCAGTTTCTTATCACAAAATGAAACGCAGTTTATTATTCCTGTCTACCAGCGCAATTACGATTGGACTGAGGCGCAGTGCTCTCAATTACTACGCGATATTATTGATGTTGGTCACAAAAAAAGTGATACGCACTTTATTGGAAGCATTGTGTATATACATGATGGCGTTTACACATCATCAGAAGTAAAGCAATTGGTAATTATTGACGGGCAACAGAGGCTAACAACTTTTAGCCTATTGTACTTGGCACTTTACAAATTTGCTCAATCAAAGGGCATGGAGGATTGGGTAAACAGAATAAATGATAATTACCTAGTTAATAAATATGCAAAGGATGATACCAGTAAGCTCAAGCTCAAGCAATCGGATGTAAATGCTAAAGCTTTTAAGTTTCTTCTAAATAATAATGATCCGTCACAATACGGAGAGTTTTCTCGTGTTATTGAAAATTTCATCTTTTTTAAAAATAGTATTAGTGCCGATAATTTCGATGTAGTTCTTCACGGGCTAAAATGTCTACTTTTTGTTGAAATCTCCCTTGAGAGAAGTAAAGATGATCCGCAGAGAATTTTTGAGAGCCTCAATTCAACAGGTCTTGAGTTATCGCAAGCAGATTTAATCCGCAACTATATACTCATGGGGCTTGAACCAAATGAGCAAATACGCGTTTTTAACGAATATTGGGACGTCATTGAGCAGAATGCAAAAGATTTAGAAAAAGAAGAGAGTAAGGTGTCTGATTTTATTCGTGACTACCTCACTTATAAAACTAAAAAGATTCCCAATAAGGCGAAGGTGTATGAAGAGTTCAAAGCACGTTATGCAGAACGCAATTCAAATTTCTATCAAGAAACGCTACAGGAAATAAAAGATTTCTCCTTTCATTATAGT
>JBGALL010000040.1:0-16428 GCA_044223895.1 Candidatus Woesebacteria bacterium | reverse complement strand
CAAGTGAATATTACTTACAAGTAAGAGTGAAGAGATAGGAAACCAGACAAGAAGTAATAATAATTTCTTGATCATAACTAGTATTCTTCATAGTGCCAGATTTTGAAAGTCACGTCAAGGAACTCTAGTGTTGTCTAACAGCCAGACACACTACGGGTTGTAGGAGTCGTGATTCTCTTTAAAAATTAGGGTATAATACAGATTATACGCGCCAGTAGCTCAGTGGATTAGAGCATCTGTCTTCGGAACAGAGGGTCGGGGGTTCAAGTCCCTCCTGGCGCACCAATCAATAAATCGACTGAGGATCTTGGGTTGCTAGCTCAACTGGTAGAGCAAATCCCTCTTAAGGATTCGGTTCAGGGTTCGAGTCCCTGGCAACTCACACGATGATATAATGGCCTTTTATGGCTCTATCTCCCGATATCTTTCAACCTGAGCACTATTTTCCAGTTGACCAAGCAACCAAAAATTTGCTTCATGATTATTTTCTTATTTGGGAAGTCATTGACGATGAAAATCTTGCAAGAACCTACGCAGAAGCAGTAGTTCACCCTGAATTTAGTGGAAGATTCATTACTTCATCAACTGGACCAGAGCGAGTGTTAGATATTGCAAAGAATAGACGTAATGCTTTTGAGGGTTCTCGGTTTATTGTCAATCATGATGAGATAGTGAGGAGTATTACGGGTGAAGTAAGAGTTCCTTATATTTTCGTTGGCAGGTATCGTGGAGACTTTTTGCCACAAGAGGCCAAAGGAAAATATGTCCAAATGCATGGGGTTGCATATTACGAAGTAAAAGAGGGAAAACTGTTAGGTTTACGAAGTGAAAGAAATGAACAAGAAATGTTTGAACAACTTGGGGTCGTAAGGCCTTCTGGAGAAACTACAGAGTTTTAATAGGCAAATTCGTATTTTGGAACATATCATACACCCTCTTCAAATAGTGTTCCAGAATTAACTCTAATAGATCAGTACACTTATCTATATAGCTGTCAGTATTATTCCTATTACCACTAACAAAATTCCTAGTGACTGAATTTTGGAAATTCTTTCTTTCAGAATGATAACGGCAAGACCAACGGTAACAACTGTGAGCGCTGAAGAAATAGGCGACACAATTATTCCATCACCATAAGACTGGCCAAAGGACATACTTAACACCCCGAAGGACTCTAATATACCTACTCCTAGTATTAGTGAAGTTAATTTCCTTGAAGGATTTACTATCATCATAGATTGTCTTTTAAAAAGAGAAATAATTATTACAGTAATAATGGCTACAAGTTTAGTAATAAAAGTAATAGCCAACCAATCTGTTTTTTCTACAATAAACTCATTTAAAGGCCAATAGATAACCCCAAAAAAGATAGTTGCTAGTAAGGTTTCTTTTACCCCTTTCAATATAGATATACTTCCGTTTCGCAATTCTTTTAGATTTACTGAAACAAGTAATACTCCAACTAACAACAGGAATATTGCCGGAAGTTGTAACCTGGCTAACGTTTGACCTCTTAACAATGAAATTCCGATCACAAAAATAATATGCAGATTTACTACCGCAGATACCACCGAGACATTGCCGATCTCAAATCCTTTGTAAAATAATAAATAGCCTAAAGCATAGGCAATTCCACTCACAACAGTTAAAGCCAACAGATATGGTTCACTGGAAAAACTGGGCTTCACCAGACACACAACAATAAAGAGTAAAGCTAACCCTGTAATCTGTGACCAGAAGAATGTCTTCGAATGCCCAACTCTTTCTGAAGCACTATTGGCAAGAAAATCCGAGGTACCCCATCCAAACATTCCACCTAAACCCGCAAGGATACTTAAAATCGTTCGGTTGAGAAACATATCCTGCAATTCTATCAAATTAGACGAAATCAACCGCAGCGAGACGTTGTCGAGAATTTTGTACCTATTTGAGGCTAAATATTAAGATGCATTTTGAGCCTAATATCGATATGTATTTATATAGTATTAACCCATAATACTTGACAACTGATCAATAATATCCTATAATACCAACTTAGATCCTAAGGTGGAATTCGATGTCTGCTTTAGGGTTTTTTTGTGGGGAAAACCCACAGTACTTCACATACTCCATGATTCATAGTTCTGACTATGTTTTGGAATCGCCAAGAAAAGGTTTCGAAACAAATTCAGACGAGGTTTAACTATATGAATCAACTGAAACATATCAGTATCATTCTCCTGCTGTTTTTAGGGTGTGTACCTGCTGTGCATGCCTACGATAAAGAAGCAGGCGAAGCTGCTAAACTGGCATCTGGGGCGGCAATCACTGTCCAAAAAAAGCCAGATATTCGCGCCAAAGTCTTAGAAAACTATCTCGAATCTGTCCAATCTCCCATGGCACCCTATGCAGAGGTGTTCGTTCGAGAAGCCGACAAATATGAACTCGACTGGAGACTGGTTCCGGCTATTGCTGGTCTTGAATCAAGTTTCGGGAAATACATTCCTGCAGGTTCATATAACGCCTTCGGATGGGGAATATTTACTGGTAAAACTTCTGGAAAAACTTTTCAAAGCTGGGAAGATGCTATTAGTACCGTTTCTCAAGGTCTTAAGGAAAAATATATTGATGATGGACTAATAACTATTGAATCAATCGGTAACCGATATGCTGCCTCACAAACCTGGGCTGCTCGTATTCATATCATTATGAATAGGTTTTCTATGCCAGAAACCAACCATGACTTTGTAGAAACATTGGCAGTCACTCTTTAACCCCTTTAATTTAGCTCACAAAGTTGTTATAATACCTCTACATTTCCCATTCAGATAATCTTCTTCCCAAAAAGGGCGCTGAATGGTTGATAAAAGAAGATACGAAAGGGGGCGCACCGAAGCGGCAATCGTATCGGTGCTTTTTTTATGAAACAAATTACACTAGAAGAACTCTTACAGGCGGGTTGTCATTTTGGACACAAATCTGAACGTTGGCATCCAAAGGCCCATGAATTTATCTACACCGAAAAAGACGGTATTCACATAATTGATCTTGCCAAAACCAAAGCTGGTTTAGAAGAAGCCCGAGAATTTATCAAAGGGTTAGCATCTGAAGGAAAAGAAGTCTTATTTGTAGGAACCAAGCGACAAGCCAAAGGAGTTGTTAAATCTGCAGCCGAACAAGCAGGAGCACCATACCTCGTAGAACGATGGATCGGTGGGTTTATCACGAATTGGGAAGCTATCAAGAAAAATATCGACAAGATAAACCGCATGACGGATGAAAAAGCAACCAATGCCTGGAAAAAATTTCCTAAGCATGAACAAGTCAAGCTTTCTCGCTATCTCGACCGATTAAAAGTAACCTATGCAGGTGTTTTAAAGTTGATCAAATATCCTGATGCATTGTTCATTATCGATATTCGCAAAGAACAGGCAGCTATTTATGAAGCTCAACGAGCAGGTATTCCAATTATCGCTATCGTCGATACGAATACTGATCCTACACCTATTGATTATATGATTCCTGCTAACGATGACGCCGTAGGTTCTATCGAATACATTGTCAACGCAATCAGTGAAGCCTATAAAGAAGGTAGAGAATATGCTGAAAAACACGCTGAAGAAATGAAAGCAAACGCAGCAGCAGAAGTAAAAGAACCAGTCAAAGAACAGAAAATTGAAGAAACTAAACCAAAAGCTGCTCCAGCTAAAACTGTCGGAGAAAAAAAGGAGGCAAAATGAACTTTTCCTTAGATTTACTCAAAAAATTACGTGAAGAAACAAGTGCTGGTGTATCAGATTGTCGTCAGGCTCTCGAAGATGCGAATGGGGACTATGAACAAGCCAAAAAACTTCTTAAAGAACGTGGCTTAGAAAAGGCCAAGAAAAAAGAGGGGAAAGAAACCACCGAAGGAATCGTTGCTTCTTACATTCATGCTACCGGCAAAGTCGGAGTCTTGTTAGAACTTTGCTGTGAAACAGATTTCGTAGCAAGAACCGATGATTTCAAAAATCTTGCCAAAGAGATCAGCATGCAAATAGCAGCTATGAAACCAAAAGATGGAAAAGAACTTTTAGCTTCTCCATATATTCGTGATCCAAAACAAACTATTGAATCATTGGTCAAAGCAGGGATAGCTAAACTTGGTGAAAACGTCACGATTGGAAGATTTACTCGCATGGAACTTGGAGAATAATTCTCCTATTATGCAGTGGACACGATGTGATATTATCAACCTATGATTGATCAACTTCTCTCACAAGCCAAAGATAAAATGCAAAAAGCTTTGGAAGTCACTAAAACAGACCTCTCCAGTATTCGATCTGGAAGAGCAACACCTTCACTGGTAGAAAACGTTATTGTCAGCGCTTATGGGGGAACGGCCAAAATGAAGATTATGGAGTTGGCGACCATTACTACCATGGATGCCAAAACAATTGTTATTCAACCTTATGATCCTTCGGCAATTGGTGATATAGAAAAAGGTTTACTTGAAGCCAACACAGGCCTAACACCAATTGTAGATGGAGAAATTATTCGTATTAGCTTACCAGCATTAACTGAAGAACGCCGGAAAGAATTTATCAAGTTAGCCCACACCAAGATCGAAGCAGGCAAGATTATGATGAGACAGGTCCGCCAAGATATGCTCCATGAAGTGAAAAAAGGTGTTGACGACAAAACTGTAAATGAAGACCAAAAGAAAATGCTCGAGAAACAGATTCAAGAGATCACCGATAAAATGGTTGCTGAACTCGATGTTTTGAAACAGAAAAAAGAAGCAGAACTAACACAGATATAATTTATACTTCGCAACTTCGCTCGGGGATATTTATATAGTATTTCACCCGTTGCATCACACCAGTACTTATACAGTAGAATAGACTAGGTTCTCGTCACATATTATGAATATCCTAAACATTCTCCAAACAGGTATAGTTTTTTTCGTGGTTCTCAGTATTCTGGTACTTATCCATGAATTAGGTCACTATCTCGTGGCTAAATTAATTGGTGTTCGGGTCGAAGAATTTGGATTTGGACTTCCCCCTAAAGTGTTTGGTAAAAAATTTAAATTTGCAGAAAACGAGTGGTCACTTAACTGGTTACCTATAGGCGGATTTGTCCGTCTAGCCGGTGAAGATGAACTTGGTGATTCTATAGAAGAAACTCGCAAGAAATTTAAAGGCAAGAATATTCAACAGTATTTCTGGGCAAGAAAAAAATGGGAACGAGCAGCTATTTTGTTGGCTGGGGTGACCATGAATTTTCTTTTGGCTGTTGGAATAACCTCATACTTAGTAACCCAAGGACTAGAGGAACCAATTCCTCGAGTAAAAGTAGAAGGTATTTTGCCAAATACTCCAGCCGAACAAGCAGGTTTGCAAGCTGGAGATAGTATTGCCTTTATCGAATATCATCGAAACGATGGAACTACTGAACAAATACCTACCCGTCTTCCGGAAGAATTAGTAAAAGGTACTCGCTCTCACCTTGGTGAAGAACTAACCTTAGTCTTACTTCGAGATGGCAAAGAAATGAAAGTCTTGATCGTGCCACGAAAGGATTTTCCTGAGACAGAAGGACCTATGGGAATTCGAATTGGTTTTGACGTTCAAACAATTAAATATCCTTGGTATCAGGCACCATTCTATGCATTTAAGTTGACACTACAACGCACGAAAGACATGGCTGTTGGATTGGCATCATTACCTGCAAAAGCCTTATCAGGTCAAAAAGTAAGTGATGAAGTCGCTGGTCCAATCGGTATAGCTCAGGTGACTGGTCAAGCAGCACGCATCGGCATGAATGCAGTGTTGAATTTAGTGAGTATTTTGTCATTGAGTTTAGCACTATTGAACGTATTACCAATTCCTGCACTTGATGGAGGTAGATTGTTTTTTATTATCATTGAAGCCATTATGGGCAAACCTGTTCATCCGTCCTGGGAACGAAACGCACATCAAATAGGGATGTTATTGTTGTTGTTATTTATTGCTTTAGTGACATTAAATGATATAAGCCGGATTTTGCGAGGATAAATTGACAGATAATTAGATCTGGCAGTACAATTTAGGGAATGTGATTTCTGAGCCCCACTCAGAACCCCGATAATTCGGGACACAGCTTTCGAAGCTTGAAAAAGATAAGGAAGACGGGTAAGCCCGAAATAGCCGTAATAAGAAGTCCGCCGTCAAAAAGCTATGGCGAGACAAAGTAAGGTGGTACCACCCTTCGCAAGGAGAGTCCTTATATAAATAGAATTCGTTCTATTTGTCTAAGGACTTTTTTTATGGATATACCTATGTCGACATATGATCATTTTCAACAAGTAGATATTCGGGTTGGAAAAATTATGAAGGTGGAGGATTTTCCAGAAGCGAAACGACCTGCATATAAATTAACTATTGATTTTGGACCTGAGGTAGGAACGAAACGTTCAAGTGCACAACTAGTGACCCATTACCAGAAAGAAGAGTTAGTAGGCAAACTGGTCTTGGGAGTGGTTAATTTTGCTCCTAGACAGATTGGACCTTTATCTCGAAGTACTAACCTTAGGAGTTCCTGATGAAAAATCATGAGTGTGTATTGATACGACCAGATAGCGAACAAGCTGTCATTGCGGGAAATTATATTAATTATTTATTTTGTCATTCTTCTCCCGAGTATTCGAGATCAGAATGACCTACAAAGGAGTTTTATATGGCATTTGAAAAAAAAGAATTAAAAAAGAAATCTGATAATATTTCTGATTGGTATAACGATGTGGTTTTCAAAGCCGAACTAGCTGATTATGGACCAGTAAAAGGAACTATGGTGATCCGACCATATGGATTCGCCTTATGGCAGGAAGTACAAGATGTAATGAACCGTTGGTTTAAAGAATATGGTGTAGAAAACGCCTATTTTCCAATGTTTATACCTCATTCTCTTTTGGAAAAAGAAAAAAGTCATGTCGAAGGATTTTCTCCTGAATTAGCAGTAGTTACTGTAGGGGGCGGTGAGGAATTAAAAGATCCACTCGTGGTCCGACCAACTTCAGAAACAATTATGTATGCAATGTATTCCAAATGGATTCAAAGTTGGCGCGATCTGCCAGTATTAATAAATCAATGGAATAATGTTATCCGTTGGGAAAAAAGAACCTATCTTTTTTTACGAACCTCAGAATTTTTATGGCAAGAAGGTCACACTGCGCATGCAGATGAAGCCGGAGCAGAGGAAATGGCCAAAACAGCCCTTGAATGGTATCGGAAAATGTATGAAGAATACTACGCCATTCCAGTTATCATGGGAGTAAAAAGTGAAGCAGAAAAATTTGCTGGAGCCAAACGAACATATACGGTAGAGGCGCTCATGCCCGATGGAAAAGCTCTGCAAGGCGGCACCAGTCACAACCTAGGTCAAAATTTTTCAAAAGCTTTTGAAATCCAATTCCAAGCAAAAGAGGGGGATAGACAATTTGTCTGGCAAACCTCGTGGGGATTTTTCACCCGTAGCTTGGGTGGACTATTTCTTGGACCCATGGTGATGATCAAGGACTCACATTTCCACCAAAAATGGCTCCCAATCCAAGTAGTAGTTATGCTAATTCCTAAAAGGAGAGGATAATAATTTGTTAGAAGCATATTGTCAGGACTTACGAGAAATGATGCAAAATGGTGGAATTCGTGCCAAATATGATAATCGAGAAGAACCAAGTGTCGGTAGACGTTTCAACGAATGGGAAGTCAAAGGTGTCCCACTCCGATATGAAGTTGGCGCCAAAGAAGTAAAGGATAGAACGGTAACTCTTGTCCGAAGAGATACCGGAGAAAAGAAAACAGTCGACCGAAATGCAGTCTTGGTAGAAACGGAAAAATGGCTAAAACACATCCAAACTGATCTCTATAATGCGGCTTTAGCCTTTAGAGAAGAACATACCACCAGTGTTTCCAATTATGAAGATTTTAAAAAGACAATGGAAACTAAACGGGGATTTATTAAAGCTTTTTGGTGCGAAAATAAAGAGTGTGAAGCAAAGATAAAAGAAGAAACCAAGGCAACTACTCGGTGTTTGCCCCTCGATGCTGTAGATCAACAGGGAAGTTGTGTATACTGCGGTAAAGATGCTATTCACGAATGGATCTTTGCCCAAGCATATTAATTATGGCAGAAGGTACCCCACAACCAGATCAATCACCACGATTTAATGAGGAAGTAATTCTAGCACCAAATGAATTCTTGCTAAACGTTGGTCACACCAACGACCTGATTAATAACAAAGGCAAAGCTTTGCTAAGCCGGATTGTCTATATTAATGATCGTGGTGATGAAACTTCACAAGTGGGCATCATCAATGTCGATGAGTTAATCCAACCTGGAGAAAACTTACGATATACCTTACTTAATGATCCATCAATTAAACAAAGTTTCATGGGAAGTGTTCTGAAAGAACTGGCTACAGAATACACCCATATGGAACTAAATAACTTGAGTAGTTTGGACTCGAGTATTTGGGATAAGCACGCAGAACTTACAAAAAGGTACTATCAACAAGAGATACACTTAGCCAAAAATTTGCTTCGATTTTTGGAATCTCCTCGAACAAAGAATTTAAATCTTCAACAACTTCGAGTTGGAAATACCAATATAGTTCAAGATATGTATCGGTTAATAAATAAAATCTATCCCGAAGATACCAATGGCGTTCGTCATGAGAGAAATATTGAAAACGAAATTCAGCAACGTCAACCTATTCGAGAAATTGTTGTACAAGAAGTGCAACAATTAGATTCAGGGTACTTTTATTTTAACGAAGGTCATGGATATCAATTGTCAGATGCAATCGGAAGTTCAGAATTTGTAGAATTAGTACAACAACCCCACGAAAAACAAATGCGATTTTCTTTAGAATCATTCAAGGATTTACAGGCAGATCAACAGAAAAAGGTACTCGATTTTATAATTCAAGAATTCGGCCGAAATACGACCCTCCAGTCAATCGCGGGGCGCAGACCTGATGAGACAATTACCATGAATTATCAATTACAATCACACAATGCCATCAACGCGTGGGAATTACTAAATAGCGATCCAGGTATAGGAAGCCAAATATATGCCAAAGGTCGTACATATCGTGATAGAATACAAAAATATATAGAAATTTTTACTAAAGAAATTGATGGTCAGCCACAAACGAAATCATTACAAACGTTTATAGATGAAAATCAATATTGGATAAATAGTAATAGGTAAAGATATGAAAACAATCGTCACCCATATTGGCCCAGATCTCGATGCCATTACCAGTGTCTGGTTAGTCAAAACCTTTTTCCCCGACTGGGAAGAAGCTCAGATAGCTTTTGTTCCAGCAGGAACAACCCTTAAGAAAATGCAACCCGATAGTGACCCAAATATCATCCATGTCGATACTGGATTTGGTAGGTTTGATCATCACCAAACAAGTGAGAACATCTGTGCTGCAACCATAGTATATGAAGAAATAAAAAAACTTCATGGTGAAGATCTTGCCTTGGAACGGTTAGTTGGGGTCGTAAATGGCGTTGACCATTTTGCAGAAGCCTTTTATCCCAATCCAACAGCAGATTACTGGATGTTTCAGTTGGCTGCAGTCATCGATGGCTGGCGATTAATTTATTATGAGGATCCTCAAAAAATTATGTCTCTGGGTATGGATGCCTTGGATGCCGTTTATAAATCACTTCAGAATAGGATTTGGGCAGAAAAGGAAATAAAAGAAAAAGGAAAAGAATTCGAAACCAAGTGGGGAAAAGGTATAGGAGTAGAGACTACGAATGATGATGTGATCCATTTAGCTCAAAAAACAGGCTATCAGATAGTTATCCGCAAAGACCCCAAAAAGTTCTATGTGAGAATAAAATCTCTTCCTATCGATACAATAGACCTAACACCTGTCTATGAAAAACTTAAAGAAATTGATTCTACCGCGACCTGGTTTCTTCATGCCAGCCATCATATGGTTCTCAATGGCAGTACCAAAAATCCAGAAATGCGGCCATCAACCTTGAGTGTTGATCAGATTATCGCCATTTTTAACGATATTAAATAATGTGAAGAAATTATTGATTGTTTTAGCATCCATCGTTGGGATAGTGGTGTTTGTCAGAATTATTTATCCCCTTCTCTTTGTCATCCTCTTTTTAGTGATCGTACCTAAGATTACTCAAGAATTTATATTCTTTAGTATTCCCAAAGACCCAGGAGTTTTGTACCAATCTCGAGAAATAATCACCACTGGGATTTTTCAGGAAGATCTAGTGCTCAATCAAACAACCAACTTATCAGCTGACGATTTAGAAAATTTTTATCAGAACCAAGTAGAAAAGAAAGGGTGGAAAAAGATAAAAGGAGATTGTGAAAGGCTACCTGACACGTTAAACTGTATATTTGCATATACTCGTAATTTTTGGGGAGCAAATTATATGTTAAGCTTTCCTATTAATAAATATAAATCTGAACCGACTATTATGCGTTTTACGGTAAGGACATATTAACTTATGGATTGTCTTTTTTGCAGTATCATTCATAAACAAATTCCCAGTGAATTCCTCTATGACACGGAAGATTTTATCGTCATTAAAGATATCCATCCTCAAGCTCCCGTGCACCTTCTCGTAATACCCAAAGTCCATTACGCTGAATTTATGGATATGCCCCAGGAATTACTAAATCGACTCACAGCCTTTGCGAAAACAGTCATATCTGAGCGTGAAATTACCTCTTACAGACTCGTGAATAATGGCAAAGGAGCCGCTTTTATCGACCATTTTCACCTCCATATACTCGGCAAAATCCTCAAAGACAGGCAATTATAAAAAGCTCCTGTTTCTTCTCTCAAAATTCCTGTATAATAGCATTAACTTTTGAAGGGGAGGTGTTTTTTTTATGGTGGTTGTGAAAGCACAGCCAGGAGATACATCAGATTCTGTTATTCGTAAATTTACGCGGAAAGTGTTAAACGAAGGTATTTTGCAAGATCTAAAGAAAAAAGAATTTTACGTTAAGCCAGCGGAAATTCGTAAAGAAAAGAAAAAAGAACTTGCTCGAAAACTTAGACATCCGCATCGAGGATAACAATAGTATGCTTCTTGACTCTATTAAAATTGACGTCCAACAGTCACTGAAAAACCGTGATGTACTTCGTGTGGAAACACTACGATTTCTAATCGCGGCTGTTCGTAATGCTGGTATTGCCAAATACGGTGCAGAAGGAGAAGCAGGAATGACAGATCAAGATGTACTGGAGGTTATAAAAAAACAAGTCAAAACCAGAAAAGAATCTATTGAGGCATTTGAAAAAGCTAACCGGAATGATTTAGCAGATAAAGAAAAGAAAGAGTTAGAAATATTAGCAGCTTTTTTGCCAAAAGAGTTGTCTGATGAAGATCTTATACGACTTATAGAACCAGTGGCCAAAAGTGGTGAAAAGAACTTTGGGCTACTGATGAAGCAAGCAATGGCCGCTGTAAACGGTCAAGCCGAAGGGGGAAGAGTATCTGCATTATTGAAACAACTCATGACTTCTTAAATGTTCAAATTTTAAATTCTGAACCATTCTGAATTATAAAATCTAAATTTATTATGTATACAATTCGCATAAAAACTGCATCGCATTATCCGGTTAACCGCAAACAAATTACCACAGGTATTGAGGAAGTATTAACGAAACGATTAGTCAAAGAAGGTGAAGTTAGTATCATTATTGGTGGTGATCGTCAAATGAAAAAATTAAATAAACAATATCGTAATATTGACGATACTACAGATGTTTTATCGTTTCCACAGAATGATCCTTCTCAAGAGATGAAACCATTCACTTCTCCCCCAAATGATATTTTATACCTCGGTGATATTATAGTTTCCTATCCACAAGTTATTAAAGAAGCAGCTCACGATCATATGTTAGTTGATGAAAAAATGCTCCAACTCATCCTCCATGGATTAGATCATCTTATGGGAATTCATCACCCGGAATAACCTTGTAAGATTCAGAATTTAAAATTAACAATTCTTTAAATTTTCCCGATTTTAGATTATAAATAGTTCTGAACTATTGATTCTTAATTTAAATTTAATCGTTATGTCTTTTTATAACACTTATAGACCGAAAACCTTTGAAGAAATTGATAACGAACAAGTACGAACCTTAGTAACCTCACTATTATCAAAGAAAAAAGAACAACTTCCTCATGCTTTCTTTCTTACTGGTCCTAGAGGAATTGGCAAAACGACAGCAGCTCGAATAATAGCTAAATTGTTTAACTGTTTACAACCCAAGCCAACAGGTGAACCGTGTGGTATGTGTGATTTGTGTGTACGAATTGGTCAGGGGAACGCCATTGATGTTTTAGAAATGGATGCAGCTAGTAATACAGGTGTTGATAATATCCGTGATTTAAAAGACAAAATTATGCTTGCACCTAGCCAAGCTAAATGGAAAGTTTACATTATTGATGAAGTTCATATGCTTTCTACAGGTGCATTTAATGCATTGTTAAAAACCTTAGAAGAACCTCCGGCAAACACAGTATTTATATTGGCAACTACTGATCCACACAAAGTTCCTGACACTATCCAGTCACGTTGTGTATTATTACAATTTAAAAAACCAGAACTTAAGGAAATCGTCGCTGCTCTGAATCGAATTATTGCTGCAGAAAAAATAACTGCTGATCAGGATTCATTAACGCTTATCGCCGAAACTGCTGACGGCTCGTTTCGCGATGCAACCAAATTGCTGGAACAAGTGAGCCTTGCTTCGAAGAGTATTACTGTAGATACCGTTAAGGGATTACTTTCGTTGCCACTCGATAGTGTGTTATTTTCTTTCATCGAAATGCTACAAAAAAAAGATACCTCAGGATTAATTCAATCTATTGATCAGATGAATAAAGAAGGTATTGATATTCGCCAGTTTTACACTCAAGTTTTAAAAAACCTTCAAAAGGTACTCATCAATCATGTGACAGGTACTCACACTTCTGTATGGACAATTCCTCAACTATCCTCATTGATTGGTATCTTACTGACTGCCTATGGGAATATCCGTGGCAGTGTACTTCCAGATTTAGCATTGGAACTAGCTGTTCTAGAATATTGTTCAGAAAAGATTGCAATACCTCAACCAGTCCCTCAAGTCCCACAAATCCAACAACCCAAGCCAGCTTCAGTAAGTCAGATTCGTTCAGAACCAGCCAAACCAATAGCGGTATCGACACCAGAACCGAAACTAGATCCTCCTGAAACTCCCGAGATTGCCCACCCTCAGGAAAACTCACCAGCGGTGACAACCCAAACTGCCGAAGCGATAACTACTCCTGCAGTTGTAATCGATCCTGGAAGCTTAACCACCCAACGGTTAAAAGATCACTGGAATGATATCATTGTCGAGATACGAAATTACAACCATTCCGTATCCGGGGTATTACGTTCTACTAGACCAAAATCTGTCGAAAATGGTATAGTAACCATCGAAGCTTTCTATACCTTCCATAAAGACAAATTGTCAGAAACCAAAGCTATAGAAGCGATGGTTTCTACAATTAAAAAACTTTTCGGAGAAAAAGTAAGCATACAAATAGTCCTAGGTAAAAAATAATTTTATAAAAAAGGAGATACTATGCAAAATCCATTCAAAGCTCTTGGTGATTTAAATGCAATGAGAAAACAGGCTATGCAAATTCAGGCAATGCTTGAAAAAGAAGAATTTGAAATTGTTTCTGGAGATATCCGTATTGTCATAACGGGAAATCAAAATGTTAAATTGGTGGAAATTAATGGGGAAAGAGATACCAGAATGGAACGAGCATTTAATGACGCCATCAAAAAATCTCAACAGGCTGCTGCAGGGAAACTTCAAGAGATGACCAAAGGAATGGGGATGTAAATTATCATGAATCTATTAGTTGTTGGTTCGATGGCCTACGATTACATAATGAATTTCTCCGGTAAATTTGCAGACCGGATTATGGAAGATAAAATACATAGTCTGTCACTCAGTTTTCTGGTCGATGATCTGAAAAAGCAATTTGGTGGTACTGCAGGCAATATTGCCTATTCTTCAAAACTACTGGGTATTCAACCCTACATCTTTAGCCAGGCTGGCAACGATTTTAACCCCTACAAAAAATTCCTCAAACACAACAAAATTCCTACAAAGTACATCAAAGAATACGAGAATGTTTCTATGAGCTCATACTTTGTAGTGACTGATACTACGAATAATCAAATTGGTTCGTTCTACACTGGGGCAATCCAGTACGGAACAAAATACTCAATATCAATCGTTACAGAAAAAATACCATATGCCATAATCGCTCCAACTAACCCTCAAGCAATGGTTCAGGCAGCTGCAACCTGTAAAAAACTAGCAATTCCTTATATATATGACCCAGCATTTCAAATTGCTGTATTTAGCAAAGAAGAGTTGCAGGATGGCATATTTTCTGCAGCAATTTTGATTGGAAATGATTACGAAATTGGTTTAATAGAAAATAAGTTAGAAATAGCCCATGAGGAACTGATTGCCAAAGTTCCTGTATTAATTACTACCCTTGGTAGTAAAGGATCAATTATCGAAACCCAAAAAGAAAGTATCCACATTAAACCAGCAACGATTAAAAAAGATATTGACCCTACGGGAGCAGGAGATGCTTACAGAGCTGGACTCATCGCTGGAATACTGCGAGGCTATCCGCTTGATGTTGCCGCCCAAATGGGTTCAGTTGCCGCGGCTTATACGGTCGAGCTTCATGGAACCCAAACTCACTCTTACACGAAAAAAGATTTTATCCAACGATATAAACAAAATTATCAAACAACGATTCGACTTTAATTACTATGCAGCAAAAACTTGTCCTCTTTGATATTGACGGAACATTGCTGTATTCGACAAGCCCACTCTTACGAGGTAGATTTACCTATGCTATGGAAAAGGTCTATGGCACGAGTCATGAGATCGACTGGGAACATATCGAAGGTCATACCGATATGACAGTATTTCTATCAACCTTAACCAAAAAAGGATTAAGTAAAGAAGAAATCCAAAAAGGACTGCCGCAAGCGTTCGAACTTATTTACCAGCATTTCTCCGATAACGTTGGTGATGATTATAAGGAATCTATACTCCCCGGTGCCAAAGAAATTTTAGAGACACTGAAAGACAAGGTTCATATCGGGACTCTCACTGGTAACGTGGAGAAAATTGCCTGGCATAAATTGGACTTAGTTGGTCTTCGTTCATATTTTGAATTTGGATTATTTGGTCATGAGGCAGAAGATAGACCGAGTCTCGCCAGACTGGTTCATGCAAAAGCCAAAAAACACTTTGGTATGGATTTTAAATCTGATAGTATATATTTTATTGGAGACACCCCACGAGATATTGCCTGCGCTCGTGAGATCGGCGCTAAAGTAATCATTGTAACAACTGGAAAATATAAAAAAGATGAATTAATGAAACATAAACCTGATCTGTTGGTAGCAAATTTAAATGATCCAAAAATTTTAACTTTCATATTTAATGACACCATTTGATATTACGAAGCCACGAACAATAGTTCATAACCTTACATTAAAAGGTATAGAAAATGTTCCTGGAATATTGGATTTTGATCAACGAGGAATCTTATTTGCTAGACCTGGAGACCTGGTGATCACCAAACGCCCTCCTGAAAAAACTTACCTTTCATATTTAGAAACACTTGGCTGGAATTTTAATCAAGTGAGCTTTATTTCACCAGCATCAATAGTTGGTCATACCTACAAATCTATTTATGAAGATCAGACAATTATTGAGACGATTAAAGACTCCAAGACTGCCTATCTAGATACCTATCAAAATACATCAGAGGAATTAGCTTTTTCTCAACGGACAAATCTACCTCTGTATGCCGATCCAATTACAGCTTTGAAATATGGGACCAAAAGTGGGTTTCGTGTATTAGCTGAAAAAATAGGATTACCAATGGTACAAGGTTTTGCCCATTTACATAGTACCGAAGAGGTATTACATGCTTGTTTAGCACTTTTTAAAACAGGTAGTAAGACTATCGTTGCAAAAATTGATGAAGGGGTGTCAGGAGCTGGAGCCACTAAATTTACCAGTGAAATTTTTTTGAAACTGACTCCGGAAGAACAACATCAACAAGTTTTTACTGCACTTTCTAAAATTCCCCAAATGGACAAAGATAGTGGAATGATTGTGGAGGAATGGTCAAATGATGTCGTGGCTTCGCCAAGTATTCAACTTGAAGTGTTTCCCAATGGTGAAATAAAAATTGTATCACTCCACGATCAATTGTTAGAAGGAGAGGAAAAATGGTATGTGGGGTGTTCATATCCTCCTCAAACATTAACAATTGAACAAGATGATTATATTCGCAGAACAGCTGTGTTATTTACAAAAGAATTAACTAAGGAAGGATATCG
>JBGALL010000039.1:0-16758 GCA_044223895.1 Candidatus Woesebacteria bacterium | reverse complement strand
TAAAAGGACCTGAAGTAAAGGCAGTTACCGTCTTAGGGAAGAAATATGATGCAGCAAATAATCATATTCACGTCTCTGTAATTGAACATTGTACGCAAGACGAACAAGAAGAGGTTTGTGTAGAAGCAGTCAGTGGCAAATCACTACCAGATCTTTCCCGCTATCTGAAGATCTCTCCAACAGAAGTAACCAACGATATAGAAAAGCATGTTTCCAAGGATTCTATCCTTATTCCACCGCAATCACGAGTCTCTGCAATTATGAGAGATGGTTTGGCCAAGATGATTAAGGGAATTCAAGCTGATGCAATTATTGAAGAAGAGGTAGAAGTTCCTTGTGTGGATTTATACTATCGTCCAGTCTATGCCTTCCAATATAAATGGAAATCAAAGGCTAAAGAAGCGATTGTTGAAATCGATGCTTTGACTGGTGAGATGAGTACAGGAAGTCGAGTTTTTCAAGAATATTTAGGGAAAGTGTTAGATAAAAACTTTTTATTTGATGTTGGAGCAGATGCTGCTGGAATACTTATTCCAGGAGGTAGTATTGCCGTGAAAGCCGTCAAACGATATATCGATACCAAAGAAAAAACTAAATAGAGTAGAGTTTGTCCTGTTATGCCTTACCAACATTACTATCAATCCCCAATCGGAACGATGCTTCTGGAAGCCGATGAAAAACATCTCTTGAAAGTATCATTTAAAGATCTGGATCAGAAAGAATCGTTAGAGAAATCCAATGTATCTATTTTACTTCAAGCGGTTAAGCAATTAGATGAGTATTTTGCAGGTAAACGAAAAGAATTTACTGTCCCGCTTTCTCAACAAGGGACAGCCTTCCAACAATCAGTATGGGAAGCCTTAACCACTATTCCTTATGGGGGTGTAAATAATTACCAGGATATCGCTGTAAAACTGTGCAACCCCAAGGCTGTCCGAGCTGTCGGAATGACCAACGGGAAAAATGCTCTGGCAATTTTTGTTCCTTGTCATCGGGTAATTGGGAAGAATGGTAAGTTAACAGGGTACGCTCATGGTTTGTGGAGAAAAGAATGGCTTCTCACCTTCGAACAAAAAGCTCTCCAACAGGTTTAACTTTTTAATTCTTACGTCTCAACTTTCAATTCTTTTGTGATATCCTCCTGGTATGAACGATATAGATGAAATTAAATCCCGAATAGACATCGTGGATTTTATAGGCAAACGTGTTCATCTCAAAAAAGCTGGAAGAAATTTAAAGGGGCTGTGTCCATTTCACTCTGAACGCACCCCTTCTTTTATGGTTTCACCTGATAGACAGGCCTGGCATTGCTTCGGTTGTGCCAAAGGCGGTTCCATATTCGACTTTATTATGGAATATGAACATGTCGATTTTCGAGAAGCTTTAGAAGAGCTGGCTGATTTAGCTGGGGTGACGTTACAAAAGCAAACTGCAGCTACTCCGCAAGAAAAAGAGCGAGATCAAATCTCAGAGATACATCATTTAGCTTCAGAATATTATCAATATTTGCTCACCTCTCATGCAGTAGGTGAGAAAGCAAGAGAGTATATAAAAGAACGGGGTGTTTCTGAAAAAACAGTCAAAACCTTTGGCATGGGGTACAGTCCCAATAGCTGGGATGGACTATCTAAATATTTAAAGAAAAAGGGGTATAGTGAGAAAATCCTCGAAGATTCTGGGTTAGTTATTCCTTCAGCCAGAGGGGGATATGATCGTTTTCGAGGAAGACTAATGTTTCCCTTACGAAATCACCGAGGTCATACTGTGGGATTTTCGGGTAGACTCCTTGATCCAGAGGTTAAAGAAGCGAAATACATTAACTCTCCTGAGACAATCTTGTACAAAAAAGGTGAGATGGTTTTTGCTCTCGATATTACCAAAGGTGCAATTCAAAAAGAACAAACGGTAGTATTAATGGAAGGAGAATTTGATGTACTCTCTTCATTTCAAGCCGGAATTGGAAACGTTGTAGCAATCAAAGGAACAGCTTTAACTGAACAACAAGTATACTTGCTAAAAAGGTTTGCTACAAAAATCATTTTTGCCTTGGATAGCGACCTGGCTGGCGACCATGCCTCTCGACGGGGGATTGAAATAGCGGAACGAGCTGGACTAGAGATTCACGTAGCACAAATGCCCTTTGGAAAAGACCCTGATGAAGTAGCCAAAACAGAACCCCACCTACTGAAGCAGGCTATTAAGGATGCTCAATCAATGTACGATTATTACTTTGTGTCAGCACAAAAAAACATTGACGTTACGTCAGCCTATGGAAAGAAACATATGAGCGATGAATTATTCCCTATATTATCTCGCATGGAAAATCCCATAGTTCAGGCACATTATATAAAGAAACTTGGAGATATCTTAAAAGTCCCAGAACAAGCTATTACTGAGGGACTTCGAAAAATGCGGACGAAAACTATTACGCCACAACGAACTGTAGAGGAGACACCCCAGATTCCTGAGGAAGAATATGCTCAAGATTTGTACGTGCTCGCATTATTGTTGCAAGGAAATCCTCAATTATTACTAAATACCTCGTTGCTTCAAGTAGAGACTCTTCACTCTCCAATCCTCCAACAGATAATTTCCCGCTTAGAAGAGGCGTTGAAAAATCCCTCCTTCTCTCTCCCTGAATTTTTACAAAACTTGCCAGAAGAATGGGGGAACATTGTTGATCAGGCCATGACCTGGGACATATCTGATATGTTACAAACCCAAGATCAATTGGCGAGAGAATGGCAGTTTGTTGTTAAGGAGCGTGCAAAGCGATTTCTAAAAGAGAATATTCAGCGATTAACCCAAGAATTAAAAAGTGCTGAAGAATCTAGCCAAGAAACCCTTGCCAACCAGATTGCAGAATATGCAAATAAACTTCGCCATCTAGAAAAGTCTCCTAAGATCTGATACAATCCCGACATTCCAGGCGTTTCTTCCTTCACGGTGAAAATGCATAGAGCATTTGCATTTGGAAGCGGGAAAACGAATTTATTATGCCAAAAGGAAAAAATATTACTACTATTGAAGAACTTCTCCAAGATGGAAAAGATAATGGGTTTGTAACCCAAGACGATATCCTCGCGTTATTTCCTAAACCCGAAGAACATATCCAAGATCTTGATTACCTATATGATCAATTGATCCGACAAGGGATAGACGTCTTTGAAACCACCTCACAAGATACAGAAAAAGAAGCAACGAAGAGTCTTCAGGATCTAGAAAAAGAAATCGAAGCGTTGACGCGAGCATCCTCAGAAGGGGTTTCTGACCCTGTCAGAATGTACCTAAAAGAAATTGGACGTATCCCTCTTTTAAAATTCGAAGATGAAATCTCCTTAGCAAAACGATACGAAAAAGGCGATATGAAAGCTAAGAAACGATTAACAGAATCCAATCTTCGATTAGTTGTCTCGATCGCTAAAAAATATATCGGGAGAGGAATGAGTCTGCTCGATCTTATCCAGGAAGGAAATCAGGGGCTTATCCGAGCTGTAGAAAAGTATGATTGGAGAAAAGGATATAACTTTAGTACCTATGCTACCTGGTTGATTCGTCAAGCAATCACTCGGGCAATTTCGGAGCAGGATCGTACTATCCGTATCCCTGTGCACATGGTTGAAACGATCAATCGATATATCCGTGCTTCCCGCCGCCTAATGCAAGAATTAGGAAGAGAACCAACTCCCGAAGAAGTTGCTAAAGTGATGGAAGTAGATGTGACCAAAGTTCGAGAAATAATGAAAGTTTCTCAAGAACCAACCTCTTTGGAAACTCCAGTAGGGGATGAAGAAGATAGTCACTTAGGAGATTTTATCTCTGATCCGGGTCCAACACCGTATGATCAGACATCTCGCCAGCTATTAAAAGAACACATGGAAGAAGTACTGGGAACCTTATCTGATCGGGAACGAAAAGTCTTAATTCTCCGATTTGGATTAGAAGACGGTCGACCACGAACCTTAGAAGAGGTGGGTAGTCAATTTGGAGTTACTCGAGAACGTATCAGACAAATAGAAGCCAAAGCACTTCGAAAGTTGCGTCATCCTTCTCGTAGTAAGAAACTCCGAGATTATTTGGAATAATTTCTCTTGATACGAGTTTCCAAGTAGGGGGAAAAGTGGCCTTTATAACGTTGTTGTAACTCTGGGTTTTTCCAGTCATCCGCGAGTATCTTTTTCCTACACAAAGGACTTCCGCAGGTGCACAAATCGTCATCAGAATATTCTTCACTGTCATCATCGTTCCAAGTAGCACTATCGAGGGTAATTTCTTCTCCTGGGTTAATATCTCTTCTCGCAACCAAGGTGACTTCATCAACCAGCCAGGTATTGGGATCACAAGAGTGATTTAATGACTCGTCTAAAGATTCATTATCAGTAATGGGGGCAGCTAGATATTCTTTCTCTGAAATCTGAACTACAGTCCCATTGCGATAGTTTTGCCAAACATCTTCATAGGTGTCTTGAGGGATAACCTCACCCCCCCAAATCATAACTGTCTCCCCATTTTTTATTGCACTTTCTGTAAATACTCCCATACCATGAATAAGAGATTTTTGTTTGAATAATCCTGGTCTAACCCAGGTTTTGGGAAGATATGATTTCATGCAGGGTATTATGAAGCGGGAGCTGTCCCATAAATGACTACTGGTGTTCCAGGATTATCATCAGTCGCTCTGATTGAAGGTTTATCTCCTAAAGCTGGAGTTGCCCAGTAGTACAACTGTTCTACTTCTTCTGTTTTCATATTGATACATCCATGACTCATAGGGTGCCCGAAATTACTATGCCAGTAAGTTCCATGAATCCCATATCCTCTCCAGGTCGGAACATCAGCGTTGGCAAAAAACATAGTATAGGGAACATTCGGGAGGTCATAATATGTTCCTAAGGCTTTATTTCCTCCCTTCATTCTGGTGTATCGCAATTTTATCCAAATACGAAAGGTTCCAGTCGGGGTTCGTCCCCATTTACCACTGGAAATTAAAAAGTCATAGACTTTTTTGTCGCCCTCAAAAGCATATAATCGCTGATTGGTTAAATCAACTTCTATCCGCTTGGTATCGGTGGTTGCTCCAAGGACATTATGTGCGAGGAGTGTCCCTTCTGCCGGTTTAGATGAAATAGGTGCTCCATAGTACGTTCCTTCAGTCTGGATATTGTCGTATAAGCCAGAAAGGTCTTTGGTTTGAATAGCGTTTTGACTGTATAAGATCGCGGGAAGGGAGTTCTTTATTGTTATCGCCAAAACTCCGAGAGCTAAAAGAAGAACAATAAACAGAAATTTTTTTAATGGGGAATCAACATGTCTTTTCATGGGATATGTTTATGCTAAAGTTTTTTGGGTGAAGAAACAAGCCTATCCTATCCAATAGAAATTTAAAAATAATATAGATACAACCAATAAAGCTAATCCACAACAAACACTGAAATAGATGAATTGTTTGTTGGGTAGCGTCTGAGCAAGGTAGATGTATAAAGGAAAGTTTATTAACTGGTAGCGTGAAAATGACATTGTATCGTGAGAAAGCACAGGACTGATCCACAAACAAAAACTAACCCACCAGAGGAATGGTGAAAGAACTTTCTTACTTTTAAATAATATAAAAGCTGTTCCTATAATCATCAGCACATCTATCTTTGATGCATGAAAATCATGAAGTGGTAAAAAGGGAAAACCAGCTATTGTGTAGATGATCCGTACTAAGGGGAAGGTTGTTCGTAGCCAATATTGCTTCACTGTCAAAAATAGTATTGGATTCCCTGTATGGCTATAGCAGAAGAGCATCCATAACAGAAAGGGGATCGTTGCGATAACAATTGAAGTACTAAGCAAAGGAAGAGTAATCGTGCCCTTTTTCCATTTATAACTGAGATATAAAGCAAATAGTGGGAGTAATAATACGCCAGTTCCGCGAGTTATAAGTACTAACCCCAGTGTGATTCCAGCATAGATATATTTTTTTTGATGAACAAAAAAACAAAACCATAGTAAGAGCAATAGAAATAATGTTTCGGTATAAAAACTTCGAAAGAAAATACTGAAAGGATAGACAAATAACAAGGTGGCTACCTTAATTGCGATATTCTCAGTGGTTAAGAATTGAATGCAACAAATAAATACTTACATATAAAGTAGTTGTAATCCCAAGAAAGGCCAAAAGCCGCCCATTCAATTGGTACTATCTGGTTGGGTAGAGATAAGAGGAGGGGATGGGGAAGAAAGCGTATTGCAAAACCTGAGGGTTATCATCTGGTTGAGCCGGAAGCCTTTCCCCGGATGTATGCATATCCATGAGTGGCTAAATTGACATACCATTAGGCGTCATAGACAGTTAAATTTTCGATAAAGTTTGTAGGGACTGTTGTCCGATAAAGGAGTATTGAAATATTTATTGTTAAAATCATTGTAGTTTTTGGCGTGGAAGGGGATATACCCACGACAGAAAAACAGTATCAAATAGAGAGATACTTGACCGATGCAGAACCAAAAAAGGAGAGTCGAAAACCGTTTGGTAAAAAGCTTCATGTCTAGTGGGTATTGTATCTATTCTTGGGTAAATACGCATGATGATACCAGCTGAAAAACGTGTTATAATAGCCAGACTTAACAAGGTCGTTATATTCCCCTGTAGCTCAACGGTAGAGCAATTCCCTGTTAAGGAAAAGGTTCGTGGTTCGAATCCACGCGGGGGAGCAAGGATAGATTTATTCTAAACGAAATCTTCTATAACAAGCCCTAATTAATATGGGTGAATGGATTAATAACTTTTTAAAATTAAGAAGATTTGAGTTTTATCATTACAAGTTAGATATTTGGTATCTAATAGTTTCAGCTTTTTTCTCTAAATTCTTTCTCTTCTATATAATTTCACCTTTAGTTACATTCTTAAATGTACGAGGTATTATCCCCACCGCTTATGATTTTTTGCCTTCTTCTAAACCAATTATCGAGATCGTTTTTTGGATATGTATTTTTTTGTGTCTAAAACTACTGCATTCATTTTGTTGTAAAATACTTTTATGGTTCAGGTTGTTTTTGCCAAATAAATACATATTAGAGTTGAAAAATATAGAAAGTAAAACCCAAAGGCAGGGGTTTGTGATTATCAAGCCTGAGGGTTTATATATTACCAATACTTCATCCGGTATTCTTTTCAAAAACGACTTTTTGGATTCCAAAATATGGAAAGACTTTAAGTGCGATCTAGTAATTGGTTATAAAAAAGTTAAATCATTAGAAGATAAGCTTTCCAAAAAAGGAGATATTATTAAATTAAGTAGAGAATTTAGACAAATTATAGGAATTGTTTTCAGAGCTCAAAACTTTGATAACTATTTCATGATTAGTATTTGGAAATTAAATAAAAAGCTTATTTTTAGACCGCATGTTAGAGTGGATGGAGACTGGGACACTGTTTTTATGAATCCACCAATGAATACTTTTAGACTCAAGTTAGATAAAGAAGACTATAAATTTAAAATATTAGTTATAGGAAGTACATTAAAAATATTTATTCAGGAAGAACTCCAGCCGGTTCTGTGTTATGAATGGATTTTGCCTTCACATTATAAAATTAATTTAAGTGAAGGTCATATCGTATCGAATGATACCTCAGAGACTATCACTAAAGAAGTCGCTTTCAGAAATAAATCAGGGCTATTTGGTTTTAGAAACGCTGTTGATGAGCTGGGTTTATTAAAATCACTAGAAATAACAAATTCTATAACTAAGGAAGATCGAAAATTATTTTCTAGATAATTTACTTTCATTACACTGATGTGAATAAGTAATAAATGGTAATTTGTTTACTTCCATTTTAAATTTTGTCGCGTACAATATTTCTATGTCCCCCAAAAATTTGGGCAGTATTACCAGCATAATAGTAATATGTATTGCTGCAGTCTCAGTGGTCACTGTCGGAGCCTACGTTATGGGGGGACTATTAAGATCGAATCGTCTCCCTGATCGTAAATTTCCACCTCCACGTCAACCCTCCCAAAATCAAATACCCCAGAATGAACGACAGAGAGACAAAAATGTTCATCCAACACTTACCTCAACGATACCCCCAAAAATTACTACTCCAGATATCACCAATACTCCTACGAAATCACCAGATGCTGCAAGTACACTGAGTACACCTTCGAAAGTTGCCACAAGTGATGGAAAACACTATTTTTACTACGGATATCCATCTGGTCAAAATAATAAACAAACGAAAAAAATTATTTTTTCATTGCCAGGGCATGGGAGTACTGCCGAGCAAGATTATAGCGCCTGGAAACCACAGCTGACAGAGAATGGGACCTACGCTTTAGCCAGTTTGAATTGGTGGGATGGGAAAGGGGAAGCCCCGACTAATTACTATTCTCCCGTAGAAGTGCTCAAACAGATCCGTGAGTTTCTGAGTGCCCAAGGATATTCAGCCAGTGATCTCGTGGTTCTAGAAGGATTTTCGCGAGGTAGTGCCAACACCTATTCTGTAAAGGCAAACGATATCATTTCAGGTAACCCGGTCATTGACGCGGTAATTTCAGCTTCCGGAAAATATCAATCCGATTTTGCGATGACCGATGAAATGCTTAATTTCAATAACGGTAAATTATATAGTGCTGTTCCCTGGGTATTAGCCTGTGGAGAAAAAGATGATAATCCTACTCGAGATGGGTGCATAGGCATGAATGAGACTAAAACATTTTTATTAAGCAAAGGAGCTAACGTATTGGGGGTACTTTCAGATCCCAACGGAGGCCATGGATCATTTCACCAGAGTCCACTGAAGCTGGCTGTTCAGGCATTGTCACTTATTGATACATATGCTGACAAATAATTACCTCATCTTGTCTGGGATAGAAATAAGTGCGTAACTCTGTTCTTCAGTATCTTGATTTGGTATCATTCCCACATGAATACATTAAACCCCTGGATAAATTTCAATGGTAATGCTGAAGAAGCCTTTACCTTTTATAAATCTGTTTTTGGTGGAGAGATTACCAAGATCGTGCGTTTCAAAGATCTTGCTAGTGAAGAATTCCCAGTAGCCGAAAAAGAACAACAGAAAATAATGTACATCGCTTTACCAATAGGTGACACTCTTTTAGTAGCCAATGATGTCCCTGAAGTTATGGGGCGAGTAAACGAGCGTGAAAATCGAAGCAAAATTTTGGTGCGTGTTGATAGCAACGAAGAGGTTGACAGAGTGTTCAAAGGCCTATCGGTTGGGGGAGAAGTGGAAGGACCTCCAGGTGATGGCCCATGGGGAGCCTATGCTGCTATGTTTCGAGACAAATACGGGATTGAGTGGATCATTGAATGTTCGTCTACAAAGTGAATATTCTCTTCATGATCTAAATCACAGACAAGTCTAGAAACATCCCTATAATCAGGGTATGAATAGCAATCAGGAAGCCATCTTCTCTGGGGTAACTGTATCCTTAATCCTCTTTACAGCCTTACTCGATCCACGAGTCTCACTAACTCTGGCAATAGTCTTGCTTATCATCTATTCGATTTATACCTATATTCAATCTTCGAAATCTAATAATACGGAACACTGAATAGCCAATAAGGTTGGTATACTTCTACTTGTAGTATTCAGCACATGCCAAATGAAAACTTCACACACTGACTATTGTAAAAACGGTGCTGTCTTAGTAGAAGGGAAACGTAAAGATTGAAATCGAACCAAAGAAAGTAATTAAATTCCTAATGGATAGCTTTAAGATGAGCTGTATCAAATCACTCTTTCAGAGACAGACAATTTTGTGCGAGACGATAGTACACTTAGGAGCTTTGGGAGTGGTACGAGAAACCGTCCTTGTAGGTGTAGGCGTTCGAGTTGGTCGAGGTGTGGCGGAAGGTCTAGGAGTGGGCGAGACTCTGGGCGTGCTCGTTGGTCGTGGTGATGGGGTAGGAGAAGGAGTCATTGTAGGAGAGGGAGTATTCGTTGGTGTGGTATTTGGCGACGTAGATGATTTTCCAAAATCACAGGTCCAATACATGCCTTGATAATTCCCCTTGAGAGCATCTAATGAATGACACCCTAGATCTTTTGCAGAAGAACTTAATATATTTGCTCGATGTCCATTACTATTCATCCAGCCAGATACGACACTTGCCGGCGTTGTATATCCCCAGGCAATATTTTCCGCAACATAGCTAGGATTGTAATTTACCTGTTTTATCCGAGTCATTAGATCAGGCTCTCCTAATAAATTTATTGTATGCACAAAACAGCTATCAAGATCATAGAGGTTCGTACAGGTATCCATGAGATCGTTATGCTTTTTAGTTGCTTGTTCAAGTTCTGCTGCAACGAATAGAGAAGGTAGTCCTGCTTTTTGTCTCTCTCCATTAATCAGAGTTTCTATTTGGGTAGAATAATTTTCTGCAGCGAAAATAAAAGAATTTTTCGCGAAACAAAGGATGAAGAAAAGGAATATAACAGGTAACAAAAGGACTCTCTTTGCTGATACGTTTTTGATAACCTTAGGGCAATCACGCATAAGAAACCCATACTAAAAGGTCCATTTTAGGATGTCAAGTTTTTGAGCGTAATTTTGCTCAATCTCAGCAGTAAACCAAGATTATTTATTGACAGTCACATTCCTGGCAAGGGTTTTAAATTTGTCTCCATTTTTTTGGACAACGGTAATAGTTAGCTCACCAGTTTTACTTGTGTGTATATCTCGAATCATTCCAAATTTGCCTTGATGAACACCTCGAATAACTATACAACTATCTCCATCTTTTGGTGTGATTGATTGTGTATCGCTCATAATTAAATTATATAATTAGTAGATGGCAATAAAACACTGTAAAAATGGTCATACATTTGAAAAGACAAGCGATTGTCCCGTGTGTCCCTTGTGTTCAAAACAAGAAATAGAAGAGAAGTACGGCACAGAATTTCCCAAGATTAGTGCGCCTGCTTTTCGAGCTATAAATAGTCTAGGAATAACTAAGCTATCTCAATTAACGAAATATACTGAGGAACAGTTACTAGATCTTCATGGTTTTGGAACCAAAGCGTTAGGGATATTAAAAGAATCTTTAAAGCAAAAAGGATTGTCTTTCTCTCATAAATAAATATATATTACCTATTATGAATGCTCTAAAAACTGTAGAAGATTATATTGTAAGTGCCCCAAAAGAATTACAAAAAACTCTTAAGGAATTACGATCAACTATAAAAACAGTTGTTCCCAAGGCCGAAGAAAAACTAAGTTACGGTATGCCGTATTATGGATACAAAGGAAGACTCGTTTATTTTGCCTTTTCCAAAAACCATATTGGTTTATATATCCCACCTCCGGTTATTGCAGAACACGCTAGTGAGCTAAAAGCGTATAAAACAGCGAAAGCTACCATACAATTCCCTTTGGATAAAAAACTTCCAATCGGACTTATAAAAAAATTAGTCAAAGCCCGAATGAAAATAAATGAGGCAAATTCAAAAAAGTAATAGTCGAAGGTATGTCTTATTACTTTCCTTTAGGTAAACTTTCACAAGCTTCTCCATCTTTATCGCCATCAAGTCTATTCAGATCATTTTTAGTTCCACCAACTTTTTCAAAAAATGTCTGAGCTTCAGGTCGGGTAGAGAAGTCATCACAATTATAATCATCAGCTTTTTTACCCTGGGTTGCATCTGTGGTGATGTTGCCTAATTTATCAAACAAAATATTTCCGCTTTCATCACGGGATACTTTTGACTCCTGAAGAGACCGGGTTTGAAGAAGTTTGCCTAAATCAAAATCATTTTTGGACGCTTCAAGTCCAAAGGCTGCTAGAAGTGCGATAAAGGCAATGGCTAAAGCAACGCGAGCTTTTTGGAAAAATATAAATAGTACCGCCACAATCGCTAAGAGAACAAGTATCAGTCCTAGTCTAAACTTTCTATTTCCGCGCAAATTGGTTTTTGATGAGTTTTGGTGAGCTGCTGTTGATTGATCTGTCTCTGAGTTATGTGTTGTCATAATAAGTACCTCTGGGGGAATTATAATCTTTTTCCTTCAAAACTAAAATACTCTCTGGTCTGGTATTAAGTATTGACTTAATTAAGTGAATTCTTTAATATCTAACTATGGACATTTTTTCTGCACTTGCTGATCCCACTCGCCGGACCATAATTGAAATATTAGCCGGGAGCGATCAATTGTCTGCTTCGGAGATTTGTGACAACTTTTCTGTCAGTGCCCCAGCAATATCTCAACATTTAAAAGTATTGCGGGAGGCAAATTTAGTAACGGTAGAGAAGCGAGCTCAACAACGGATGTATACCATAAACAAAGCTAAAATTGATGAATTTGATGGATGGGTGCAACGTATGAAGAAATTGTGGGATGAACGATTTGATGCGTTAGACACATTATTGGAGCGTGAAAAAAGGAAGCTTTCAAAAGCTAAAAATAATAGATACTTATAAAACCATTTACTAAGGAGGTAGATATGTCAAAAAATAAAACGACAATTACGGCTGAACCCGGTAAACCAGATATTCTGATAACTCGAGAATTCGATGCCCCAAGGGAATTAGTTTTCAAAGCCTATACTGATCCTGATTTGTATGTCCAATGGTTGGGACCACGTGGTTTGACTATGAAAATAGAAAAATTTGAACCTCGAAGTGGCGGTTCGTGGCGATACATACATACTGATAGTAATGGAAATTCGTACGGATTCCATGGGGTGAATCATGAAGTTACTTCTCCCTCAAGAATTATCGGCACCTTTGAGTTTGAAGGATTACCCGAATCAGGGCATGTAGCCTTAGAGACCCTTACCTTAGAAGAGTTGCCAGAAGGGAGAACTCGGATGACTGCTCACTCAGTTTTTCAGTCAGTTGCGGATCGTGATGGAATGATCCAAAGCGGAATGGAAACCGGGGTAAATGAAGGCTATGAAAAACTCGATGAACTATTAGAGTCAACCAATAAAAAATATATCAAAATTTAAAAGAAAGGAAATCTATGCAAAAAATTACTCCATTTCTCTGGTTCGAAAAAGATGCAAACAAAGTGGCAGAATATTACATATCGATTTTTAAAGATTCAAAAATAAAAAATGTTAGTAGCCTGGGGGACACACCTTCAGGTACTGTAGAAATTGTAAGTGTCGAATTATTTGGTCAAGATTTTACTCTTATGAGTGCTGGCCCGATGTTCAAATTTACAGAAGCTATTTCTTTTGTTGTGGACTGTAAAGATCAAGAGGAAGTGAACTACTACTGGGATAGGTTGACAGCTGATGGTGGGGAAGAAAGTATGTGTGGTTGGTTGAAAGATAAATACGGAGTCTCGTGGCAAATCGTTCCCAAACAATTGGGTGAGTTAATGGGAGATCCAGATAAAGAAAAAGCTGGAAGAGTAACCCAGGCCATGCTCCAGATGAAAAAAATAGATATTGCTGGTCTTCAAAAAGCTTATCAGGGCACTTAAAAAATCCTATGATCTTGAAAACTTATTTAACCAAAATCACAATAGTAAACCAGTATGAGTAAACAAAAATCTTTAGAAGAATTTGTATTTGTTATTCATAAACACGCTGCCACCCGTCTTCACTATGATTTTCGTTTGCAGATAGGAAATACGATGCCTTCATGGGCTATCCCTAAAGGTCCGACTTTGGATCCTGCTCTGAAGCGATTAGCTATGGAAACAACCGAACATGATATTGAATATCGTCATTTCGAAGGAGTAATTCCCGAAGGTGCATATGGAGCTGGTGGAGTAATGATCTGGGATGAAGGTCTTTATATCCCAGAAAGAGAAATAGCCAAAGGAAAATTAGCTCAGATAGATGATTCCATCGAAGGTATGCAAGTTATGAAGCAGGGATTAGAAAAAGGAGAAATAAAATTCCAGTTACAAGGGAAAAAGTTACAAGGTTCATTTGCTCTGGTAAAAACCAGAGGTTTTGGTCCAAAAAACTCCTGGCTACTTATAAAACATAAAGATAGTCATATTCAAGAAGGATATGATGCAAAAGATTACGATTATTCTGCCAGTACTAATCGATCAATGAAAGAAATAATCGAAGAGGGAGGTCGGTAACATGGGTAAAATTATTGTTTTTAACATGCTTACTCTCAATGGCTATTATGTAGGTGAAAATGATGATATCTCATGGCATAGTGTGGACAATGAATTTAATGACTTTGCTGTCGAGCATACCAAGTCATTTAAGAGGCTTATTTTTGGCAGAAAGACCTATCAGCTTTTTGAAAGTTTCTGGCCAGGTGCTGAAGTCGATTCTCCCATGTCAAAAGAAGATAAAGAGATTGGTCATTCAATAAATACTGTTAAAAAAATTGTCTTTTCAAGAACCCTTAAAGAAGTACTAGAAAAACCTCATTGGCAAAATATCACCTTGTTACACGATATTGATTCCACATACATTAAAGAGTTAAAACAGCAACGTGGAGATATGGCGATTTTTGGCAGTGGCACAATTGTTCAATCCTTTACAAATTTGGGGTTAATCGATGAATATCGGTTGATGATTAACCCTGTTATCCTTGAGAGAGGGAAGTTATTGTTTGAGAATGTCGCAAATCAACAAAAATTAAAACTTATTAATACCAGAGTTTTTAAAAACGGAAATGTTTTGTTGTGTTATCAACCATCATGAAAAAAAATTCTCGAATAAAACCGCTAGAGCGTAGTAAAAAACCTATTGCTGAAGGGGTGGACATTGGTCATGTTCATTTAAAAACAGCGAACATTGAGGGAATTTACGATTTTTATGTTTCAATCTTGGGGTTTGATGTCATTGCCAGAATGCCTTCAGCAATTTTTTTATCCTCTGGTGGCTATCACCATCATTTAGCTTTTAATACTTGGGAATCAGAAGGGGGACAGCCGCCTGCATTAGGGACGACTGGCCTATATCACGTTGCCATACGTTATCCGACCCGAGCGTTATTAGGAGATGCTCTTCATAGGTTAATAGAATCTGGCTGGCCTTTGGATGGTGTTAACGATCACGGAACACATGAAGCGTTATATTTACGAGATCCAGATAATAATGGTTTAGAATTATATTGGGACAGAGATGCAGAAGTCTGGCCCTTAAATGATAAAGGGAATCTTGCCTTCACAAGTAAACAACTTGATATTCAAGGGTTATTAAGAGAAGCTCAGAAAAAATCTTAATTTATTCAGTCCACTCGGTAGGGGGGATAGACATTTCCAATAACATAATTGTCGCTCCTGCAGGGTCAGCCACCATTGCAATTTTCCCAATAGAAATATTTTTTGAAGGCATGCAAATCGTTCCCCCCAATACTTTAGTTTTTTTTACAGATTCATCAAGATTTTTGACGGTAAAATAAACAGTCCAATTTGGAGGCATAGCTTCCATTTCTGGCGTTAAAGCAAATATTCCTCCATTACTTCGACCATTATTTTTAATAACAATATAACCATCCATATCATCAGGGGTTTCATATGACCAGCCAAATAATTGAGAGTAAAACTCTTGAGCTTTTGTAACATCCTTGGTATACAACTCATTCCAACACATAGCTCCTACAGTATTAATTATTCCTGCACCTATATGATTTTTAGGTTGCCACAAACACACCATGGCTCCCGTAGGGTCTTGAATGGTAGCCATCCTTCCTGCTTGTAAAACTTCCATAGCAGGCATAGAAATTTTGCCTCCTAATTTCTCAGCTTTGATTATCGTTTCATCGACATTATCTACCGTAATATAGCTATTCCAAAATGACGGCATTTTTGGATCAAAAGTTGGACTTCCTCCTGCCACGTACCTTCCATTGAAAGAAAACATTGTGTAATCTGGTTTACCAGGTTCGGTTGGCATGTCTTCTGCTGTCCAACCAAAAAGTCCAATTAAAAAGGTTTTAGATGCTGAAACATTGGTAGAAAAAAAATCTGCCCAAGAAAAGGTTCCCGATGGGTATTTACTGACAAAATATGACATAGTAACTCCTTTTAATATTATAACTTTAGAAATTATAAGCAGTTTGATCTCGTAAGTCGAGAAATGTAATTAGTAAAAGTAAGGTATAATGAAGATACTATGTTTTTCCAACGATACTTGGTTACTCTCCCAATATTTTTCATCATCGATATGATCTGGTTGGGGGTAGTCTCGAATAATCTCTATAAAGAACAACTTGGATTTTTAATGAAACCTTCGATAAACTGGCCTGCGGGAATAATTTTTTATCTCCTGTTTATTGTAGGTTTAGTTATCTTTGTTATTTCACCTTCCTTAGAAAAAAACTCTTTAAGTAATGCTCTCATCCTCGGAGGATTATTTGGGCTTATAGCCTATTCAACCTATGACTTAACGAACTTAGCGACAATCAAAAATTGGCCAGTATTGATAACTGTCATAGACATGATATGGGGGACAATCCTATCATCATCAGTCTGTGGGATTAGTTATTATATTTTATCTCGTCTTAAGTAGATCAAATTATCTAATACACTTACTTGTTACAGTTTGGCCAGGCTGAGAGTCCTGTGGTTGATATTTTAAAAGCTGCTGTTTTGATTGCTTCTTCTGGATTAAAACGTAGAGTTGGATTTGAATCAAGATTCATTGCTCTCCTGGTAGCTATCCAGGTATTGGTCGAAAACTGATATAACCCTCCGTAGTCTCCATTACGGGCAGTTGGTTTTAGGTTTGATTCACACACCGCCATTCTCCATAATTTGGCTCGTTCAATACTGTAATGGTTACTGTACGTCGTAAACCAGGTGTCAAGTTGTTCTGCCG
>JBGALL010000038.1:0-17173 GCA_044223895.1 Candidatus Woesebacteria bacterium | reverse complement strand
ATAGGAGTTTCTTCAAATTTGATTTTTACTGAATGGTTACCTGCAGGGACGTTGAAGGTAATCAAACCTCTCCAATTCTGATCCTGAAATTCGATTGGAGTTTTATGCCCATCTATGTAAACTTTCCATCCAGGAAAATATTGGGTATTACTTACAATCCTTGAATCGGTAGTTGCTATTACAGAAAAAGTTTGTTGTTGGGTAGTTTTACGTAGGTTTGTAACTGTACTTTTTCCATCAATTACTTCTATTCGGGATAGTGGGAATTGTTTTGCCGGTCCAGCTGACCAGATTACATCAGTTTCTCCAAAATAAGTTGTATTTAATGGATAATTCCAAAAATCGTCTTCGTTAATATTGCTATCATATCCCTGAGTTGGTACCCAATAGAATACAGTTGTTACTACAGCAATGATCATTACTAGCTGCGGAATTTTAGACTGAGAAAATTTTTTGAAATCAAATAATACACAACTAAGAAAAGAGGTGGCAAAAATAACTACTGATAATAACCTCCAAGGAAATTGAAATTGTCTCAAAAATGAGATCCGTTCCCAAATCGGTGTTGATGCCGGATTCATAAAGATGATTGAGCCTATAAGTAAAAAGAAGCAAAATAAAATTATACGTTTTGATTCTGGAGAAATTTTTTTCCAACGATATACAAGAAATATACTAACAATTACAACCAGCGAATGAACAACTCCCCATTGAACAGCCACTTCAGAAACTCTCAGTGAAGCTGCATTATTAAAATTGGGAATAAAAAAGTTCAGAAAAGGAGGAAAATTTACCTTAAATAAATCTTTCATGAACAAATCTCCATAGGTATACTTGTGGTCGAAAAGAGCAGGAATCCAATAAAAAGCTGAAAGAACTAACCCTAATCCTAAACTAAAAAAGCTCATTACTTTGTCATGAATTTTTTCCCCAAAAAATAACACAAATAAAACACTAATGCCAAAAAATATTAATGCCATTGAATTGTGAGATAAAATCATCAGCGCCGTTGATACGGCTGTTATGAGTATTCCTATATAGGGTTTTTGTCTTGCCGCATGAATCACTTTAGTAATTCCCAATAACATGAATGGAAAAAAAGCGTAGACATATATTGTCCCAATAGTTCCTCTCGTCAAAATATCTACGAGATGATATGGGGCAAATTGATAAAGTATCGTTATAAATAAGGCTTTTTGATCGTCATGAAAGAATTCCCGTGCAAATAAGTACATGGCAATTCCTGATAGGAAAAAACTGACAAACAACACTAATTTAAACGTTAGTACAAGAGGAATACCCATCCAAATTAGTACTGTAGAGAGATAAAAAGGTGTGTGGTAAATAAAGTCAAATAGTGGCATACCATACCCATAGTTAAGATCTCCTGCCCAACGAACAGGAATATGTCCATCACGTACGGCTTTGTAAAAAGCGGCCATTCGAGGAATTTGTACCCCTCCATCACTAGTGTGCGGGAGAGCAGACGTAAAAAATATACTAAGAAAGGGAAGAATAGCCAGAACACATAGTAACGTTAAAGTGGAATTAAATTTCATATCTAAATCGCATCTTACTATATTATAAGGCAAAAATAGTTGTACAATACCTACATGAGTTTTCAAGGCTTATCCGCTATATTGCTGTTTACATTTACTATACCTATTGTTATGAAATATCGGATCCTTCCGATTGAAGGAACTCCGTATTGGTTATTTGGAATACTTTTTTTTAGTCTTATTGGATTTGGTATATATTCATTAGCTCAGAAAAAAATAACTTTAGGAAAAGGAGTACTATTGTGGATTTGTATTGCCATAAGTTTGGGAGGAGCATCTATAACGGCTATTGCTGATCGTCACCGAATTGCTCCGGTATGGCAGACTCACGATATTATTCTCCAACAAGAAGCTGCAATGCGTTACTTATTGCAGAAAAAAAATCCTAACAAAGAAACCTATTTCGGTACCCCAGTAGAAATGTTCCACTATGATGAATTAGGAGATCCAACTGCAATTAATCCAGCTCTTTATCATTTCGTAATGCCTCCTGGATATCTCCTCCTTCCGTTTCCTTTTTATTGGGTGGCTAATCGAGCATTTGGTTATTTTGACGGACGGATGGTGTCAATTGTATGTATGGTTGGTCTGCTTGTTATTCTCTCTCGCTGGTTTAAACGTAGAGATATTGCCGAAATAGCCATAATTATTACAGCTTTATCACCAGCTGCAACAGACTACTTTATTGAAGGTAGGAGTGATTTATTTGCGCTATTCTGGTTGGTATTTTCATTATTTCTATTGGATAAGAAAAAATATTTATTCTCATCGTTAATTATGGGTATTGCTATTACTACCAAGCAAACTATTTGGTTTGCATTTCCGCTGTGGTGTGTTTTTATGTGGACCCAAGTTCACAATAGTTTCAAAAAAACTCTGATCTATATTGTAACTGCCTGTACTGTAGGGGCACTGATAACGTTGCCATTTTTAGTATGGGATCCACAGGCGTTTTTGAATAGTGTTATTTTTTATCTTAGTGCTGGTGGTAAAACAGGATATCCAGTTTCTGGTTATGGCATGTCAATGATTCTGTACTCAACAGGAATTATTAAGGGACTTCACGATTATTTTCCGTTTATGGTTTTGCAACTTATCTTTGGAATTCCAACCTTATTTGCAACAATCTGGTTCCTTATTAAAAAACCCTCGATCTGGCGATTTTTCATAGGATTCTCTTTGACTCTGTTTGCTTTTTGGTATACCAGCAGGTATTTCAATAATAGTCATATTGCTGTGGTAGCAGGATTATTTGCTCTGGGAATATTAAAGAAATACGATGAGGAATCAAAACAAACAGAGATTTGAACTTTCTATGCGCAAAAAACTTTTGCTGATTGCAATTATTATTACGGCTTTTCTATTACGTGTTTACAAGATTAATCTCAATCCACCATCCTTATCGTGGGATGAAGTATCAATTGGCTATAACGCTTATTCAATTCTTAAAACAGGGAAGGATGAACATGGTCGATTCCTTCCCCTCGATACGTTCATTGCCTATGGTGATTATAAACCGCCAATACCGGTATATATCACTGTTCCTTTTGTAGCAGTCTTTGGTCTCAATGAGACTGCGGTGCGTTTACCAGTGGCTTTATTTGGAACGGTCACAGTAGGTTTGACCTATCTTTTGGTGTTGGAATTGTTTCATCAACAGAAACACCGTCAGAGCTTAGCTCTACTGAGTTCAGCAATACTAGCTTTTTCGCCGTGGCACTTAAATTTGTCTCGGGTAGGTTTTGAAGCAGTTATTGCCTTATGTTTTATTATTCTTTCGGTAGTAGTGTTCCTCAAAGCCAGAAATAAAAAAGAATATTTTTATTTTGCGTTCATCCCATTGGTTGCGGCTATCTATACGTTTAATAGTGCTAGATATTTTGCGCCATTTTTAGGAATTGTTCTTTTAGTATTTGTTAAACAAAAAGCATTGGCTGCAAAAAAACAGATAGTATCTGGCATAGTAATAGCAGTTCTTTTGTTATTGCCTATACTCCCACATTTGATCTCACCTGAGGCTAGACTCCGGTTCAAGGAGGTAAATATATTTAGTGATGTAGATATAGTAAAGCTAGCAAATAAACGAGCCGAAACAGCCGGGAATACTTGGTTAGCAAAACTTGTATATAACCGCAGAGTATTCTATGGTTTGGCCTTTTTAAAACATTACTTAGATAATTTTGAGCCGCGATTTTTATTTATTCAGGGGGATGGAAATCCAAAATTTTCAATTCAAGATGTCGGTCAGCTTTATATTGTAGAAGCGCCATTGTTAATTATTGGCATTGTAGCATTATTAATTGAGTTTCCCTCGATAGGAATCTTTTTGTTATTATGGCTTGGATTGGCTATTGTTCCAGCTGCAACGGCGAGGGAAACGCCTCATGCCTTACGCATTTTGAATACCCTCCCAACCTGGCAAATATTTATTAGTTACGGTGTCATCTACATAGTAGAACATCTCAATTCGAAACAAATACGTCAACTATTTTCCGTGGCAACAATCGGTCTTTATGCATTTTTCATAATCTTTTATCTACATACATACTATGTCCACTATCCAGTTGAGTATTCGGGAGAATGGCAATATGGGTATCGAGAAGCTTTTCAGTATGCCGAGAGTGTAAAGGATCAATACGATCGAATAGTAGTCAGTGATGTGATTGGGAGGCCATATGCTTATGCGTTGTTTTATGGGGCATATGATCCCAATGAATTTTTGGAAACAAAACAATCTGGTTTCGATGCGGCAGGTTTTTATAATGTATCAGGCTTTGGAAAATATCAATTTATACGTCAGAACACTCAAGATTTACAAGCTAAAACATTATATATTTTAGCCGCTGGATCAAAACCTGAAGGTGCGACAGAAGTCTTTCATGTCGATTTACTTAACGGCACCCCAGATTTGGTAGGATTTCATATATGAGTCTGATTAACAAATATAAATTTCTGCTAGTAATCCTTTTTTTAGCCGCTTTTCTCCGACTATATAAATTAGGAGAAGTGCCTGTCGGACCAAATTGGGATGAAGCTGCTCTTGGATATAACGCATATTCAATTTTAAAAACTGGAAAAGATGAGTATGGGACCTTACTTCCTTTATCGTTGCGTTCTTATGACGATTACAAACCTCCACTATATATGTACCTCACGGTACCAAGTGTTGGATTATTTGGTCTTAGTTTATGGTCTACTCGCTTGCCTGCAGCAATAAATGGTATTGTTGCGGTTTTAGGAACCTTCTTCCTGGTTGAGGAATTGATTACTTATTCAGATGTTTTCAAGAAGTATAAATTCCTACCGTACATATCCGCATTATTATTAGCATTATCACCATGGCATTTACAGTTTTCGCGGATGGCTTTTGAAGCTAATATTGGAGTTACTTTAAATATATGGGCAATTGTATTTTGTTTACGGGGTTTAAAAAGAAAATCGTTTCTGGCGTTAGCTACAATCTGTTTTGGGTTAATTTTATATGCCTATCATAGTCAACGTATTTTCGCGCCCTTATTGGTTCTGGTTTTTAGTATTGTATTTCGAAATGAACTTTTTAAAGATAGAAAGGCAATTATTTTAGCGTGCATTGCTGGGCTCCTAACTGTAGCACCATTAATCCCGGTATTCTTTAACCCAACTACATTAACGAGATTACGAGGAACAAGTTCGGTTTCCGATACTACCGGATTACTTAGGGATAATGTTAAAAAACTAGATAGAGACAACCAAAATCGTGATTTGCTAGGGAAATTAATTGATAATCGCCGTCTTGTATATGCCACCACCATTCTGAACGGATACCTCTCTCATTACTCATTAAAATGGTTATTTCTCGAAGGGGACAATGCCAGACATCATGCTCCAGGTATGGGGTTACTCTACCAAATAGAATTGCCATTTCTGTTGATTGGTTTAGTCATGGTGGCGAAAAAAGGAAAGAAAGCTGGAATTTTTGTTCTCGGTTGGATGATAATTGCGCCTGTAGCAGCGTCACCTACGACGGAACTACCTCATGCAATTCGTACCTTAGTATTTTTGCCAACATTTCAAATAGTCACAGCGGTTGGAATTTTGACTATCATTGAATGTTTGCGTAAGGCTCCGATGTCCCTGAAGTACGGAGTGTATAGCCTGCTCATTCTTGCGGCTATTGGTAACGGACTTTATTATTTCTCTTGTTATTATTTATTGCAAAATTATGAATATTCACAGTATTGGCAATATGGGTATAAACAAGCAGTAGAATATTCAAAAAATCATTATGATGAATACAAAAAAATAGTTGTATCAACAAAACTAGAACAACCTCATATGTTTTTCTTGTTTCATTTGATTTATGATCCGGTAAAGTATCAAGCTGAAGGGGGGACTTCATCAGGCGGTTTCGCAGAAGTAAAAAATCTGTTTGATAAATATGAATTTAGACCGATTCACTGGGACTCCGAAGTGAAAGATGGTCAGACTTTATATATTGGCAAACCATCAGAAATATCTGGGAGTTCTCTCCAGACAATTAATTATTTAGATGGAACTCAAGCGATGGTAATTTCTAGGTAGTATAGTATGCCTCAACGAATTTTTATTCTGTGTACATGCCTCCTTCTTTGTGCGACAGTATTTTTTCGCTTTTTCCAATTAGAAGAACGATTACAGTTTACCTGGGATCAAATCGAAAATGCCTGGATGATGAAGAACATTATCCTGGATGGTGTAAGACCGCTTGTGGGTATGCAAGCCAAAGCCTCGAGTGGGTTTTCTATTGGCCCGATTTATTATTATTTATTAGCTCCTTTTTATTGGTTATTTAATCTAGATCCTATTGCTGGTGGATATTTCGCAGGGCTTGTCGGGGTCATTACTTTTATCGTTTTATTATATGTAACCGTGTCTCTATTCGATAAACAAACAGCTCTTGTGGCAGGATTTATATATGCACTTTCCTCATATATTATTCATTTTGATAGAGTTCCCTGGCCGGTACTATTTATTCCCTTAATATCCTTACTATTTTTTTACTTCTTAATACAGGTATCAAGGGGACAATACTATTACATGTTAGGCATTGCCTTTTTAACTGGATTTGCGTTTAATATCCATTTCACCGCTGTTTTTTTGCCAATCATTTTTATTGGTTTCTTACCATTTATAGAACAGAACAAATTTTTTTATCTATGGTGTGTATTTGCAATAGTAGTTTCTTTGCTATGGATTTCACCCTTAATAGTAGCTAACGTTCTTTCTAAGGGTAATTATTCCTCACATTTTCTATCGTAGTCACAAACCTATTTTCACGGGCTTCATTTGCGAAGAGTAATTCAACTAATTCCTGACAATTTTCTCCAGTTTAGTGCAATAGTGAATATTCCTATTCTTTCTTGGTTGCGATATCTCTGGTTGCCAGTATTCTGTTATCTTCTCCTCCGTCACAATGGAAGACACGAAAGAAATATGGTCATCTTAACGCTACTTTTTTTTGCTGTTCCATTGTTAATACTCTCAACATATAGTGGAGAATTATCGAATTATTATTATTCACTTGAACTTCCCATAGCTGTACTAGTTATTTCCTGGATACTCGTTTGGGCTATTAAGCAACCTTCACTTATATCTAAATTAGTCGTTGGCTGTTTTTTATCTATATTTGCAGTTGTAAACAGTATGAAGTTTTTAGAGGACAGAAATCCTAGCTTCCACTTATATCGATTAGAAGCTCAAAACAACCTTCAAATCCACAAAGATGTACAATTTAGTATGGGCGATCCCATATCATATTTATACTTCTATTATCGATATCGCAAAGAAGGGGAATGGCCAAAATAACTATGAAGTGGATTTTTATTAGTATTATAGTATTAGCAACTTTTTTACGCTTCTATCAATTAGAAATAGTTCCACCTAGTCCGTCACTAGATGAAGTATCTATCGGTTGGAATGCCTATTCTTTATTAAAGACTGGCAAAGACGAATATGGAATATCGTTCCCGCTAATTTTACGTGCGTATGATGATTACCGACCAGCGTTATATGTCTATTTTGTGGTACCTATGATTGCGGTTTTTGGATTAACGGCCGAAGCAGTAAGATTTCCTTCGGTTATATTATCTGTATGTACCGTTGTATCGACATATTTCTTAGTAAAGCTCATTTCTAAGAATGAATATATAGCACTTCTAGCTGCTTTTTTATTAGCCATCTCACCATGGCATATTTATATTTCTCGATTAGGGCATGAGGCAAATTTAGGGCTATCAGCTGGGATTATTGCGTTAAGTTTTTTCTTTGTGGCAATATACTCTAAAAGGAAACAGTGGTTATTATTCATATCTGGTGTGTGGTTTGTTATAGCCTTATATGGGTATCAAAGTCAAAAAATAATTATTCCGATTATCCTTCTAACTTTAGGCGTTATCTTTAACAAAGAATTACTGAAAATAAAAAAAATAACCGTGCTAACTATTATTGTTAGTGCACTATTATTGATTCCTTTAGTTCGGGGAACATTTTTTGGTCCCGGATTAGCCAGATTTGCTGGAACTTCTGTACTTAATGAGGCAAATCCTTATTTCGAAGCGGCTAGAAAAGAGTTCATTAGAGGGAAACAAGAACATAATTTACTTAAACAGATACTAAATTATCCTCGATTTAGCTCTGAACGAATCGTTATTGAACAATATCTCAGCCATTTTTCTCCTGGTTGGCTTTTTTGGGGAGGACTAGAGGAATCTCATAAAGTTCCATTTCTAGGATTATTATATCTCTGGGAAGCACCATTTATTTTGATTGGTATATATTATTTGTATCGTACTGTTACTAGACGAGTATTTGTATTTTTACTTATTTGGTTTCTATCATCACCTATTCCTGCAGCAATCACAACACAGGCACCACATGCAATGCGAGCATATACATTTTTACCGTTATGGCAACTTTTTGGAGCAGCAGGGTTATGGTACTTTTTTCACAAATTTCATACCAGAACTCTGCAAATAGGGGCTGGCCTTGTTTTCTCTTTGCTAGTAGTTTCGAGTCTCGGTACGTTTCTTAAAAATTATTTTATTATTTTCCCGACAAATCAATCTGAATCTTTTTCCTATGCAATTAAAGATATTATGCCTTTTGTTAATGCCCATAAAAAAGAATATAAAAAAATAGTTGTTTCTTCAATTTTAGGGGAACAATTTGCCTATCCATCCTATATGTTTTTCCTTTTTTATACACACTATGATCCTGCTACCTATCAGCATCTAGGTGGAACAAAATCTGGTAGTTTTGCAGCCACACATAGCTTTGATAATTTTGAATTTAGAACTATCCAATCAGATGAAAGAGAGTTAAATGTGTTATACATAACCACCTATGCTGAACCGAGTGGAGGAAAACATGTACAATATGTAGGAACTTACAAGGATGCTAAGCAGGGTGTTATAGCCTATACCTATGACTGATCGATTTAAACATATTTCCTCTGCCTATTTATTTTTCATTGCCGGAAATAAAATTCTTTTATTAAGAAGATTTCAAACGGGCTATGAGGATGGAAATTACAGTGTTCCTGCTGGACATTTAGAAGAACATGAAACGATTAAGAAAACAGCAATCCGAGAAGCTGCGGAAGAAGTTGGAGTCACTATTCATCCAACTGATATCGATGTAGCACACATCATGCACCGTAAACAAGCAGATGAGAGAATAGATTTTTTCTTTGTCCCCAAAAAATGGACTGGCGAATTGAAGAATAACGAGCCAGATAAATGTGACGATCTTTCCTGGTTTGCTTTGGATAATCTACCGACGAATACTATCCCTTATATTCGAGCGGCGATTTTGTCTTATATGAATAAAGAATTGTATTCAGAATTGGGATGGTCATGAAAAAAAACATAGTATTGTTATTAGTCATCGGTATATTGCCACTATTATCATTATTGACGCCTGGATTACCAGTGACTCATGATGGCCAAGACCATGTAGCCAGAGTCGCAAACTTCTACCAATCACTCTCTGAAGGTAACCTAGTCCCACGTTGGGCAAGTAATCTAAATTGGGGTTTTGGTCATCCTATTTTGATGTTTTTATATCCATTACCTTCCTACGTAGCCTCAATATTTCATGGAATTGGGTTCTCGTTGGTTGATAGCGTTAAATTAGTATTTGGTTTTAGTTTTGTGGGAAGTATGGTAGCAATGTATCTTTTTGCTAGAGAAGAATGGGGAGAAGAGGGGGGGATAGTAGCCGGAATATTATACGGATTTGCTCCATATCATTTCGTCAATCTGTATGTTCGTGGTGCATTTGGAGAACATGCTGCCTTTGTTTTTCTCCCATGTATCTTATTGGGAATGAACAAAATAGCGAAGGTAAAATCCTCGATGGGTTGGGGGATTTTCTTAGCAATTAGCATCGCTGGATTATTCCTCGCTCATAATGCAGTTAGCATTATGATAGCCCCAGTTGCTCTTGTATATGGTATATATCTATGGTGGTTTGAATCAAAAAAAAATCCAATATATTTTCTTAAGATACTATCGTATGTTGTGTACTCTGTTGGACTTTCTGCTTTCTTCCTAATTCCAGCATATTTTGAAGGGAAATATACGCTTAGAGATATTGTTACCCAAAATGAAATAGGAAGTAGGATGGTTCCTCTTCAATCATTCTTTTATTCTCCTTGGAATTATGGAGGTGGCATAGAGTTTACAAAAGAATTAGGTTTACCAGTTCTTATCACTGTAACGATTTGTATAATCTTTGCGTTCCAATTAAAAATTAACCAGAAAAAAGTGTATATCTTAGGAATTCTTGGATTGTTATGTCTGTACATATTTTTAATGACATCGCCATCAATGTTTATCTGGAATACCTTCACACTTTTACAGAAATTCCAGTTTCCTTGGAGGCTTATGGTTATCACCTCACTTCTCGGGGCATTATGTGGTTCTGTTGTTATAGCTCACCTTTCGAAAAAATATAAACAAGCAATAACTATTGGAATCGTAATCTTAAGCGTATTTTCTACCGTCAATATGTGGCACCCGAAAGCATATAAAACGTTTGACGAGTCATTTTTTAAAGGCATATATAACGGAACTACTGATACCGGTGAAAGTAGTCCAATCTGGTCGATACGATTTATGGAATACAGACCAGAAAAACCAATGGAAATTTCCGAGGGTGATTCAATAATTACTTCTACCAAAAGGACAACCACAACCAGAAGTTATCATGTAAGCTCGTTAACCAAAACCAGATTAGTTGAAAATACACTATATTTTCCAGGATGGCATGTGTACGTAGATGCCAGTGAAGTTCCGGTAGAGTTTCAAGACCCACAATGGAGAGGTAGAATGACCTTTTGGGTGGAACCAGGTGAACACACAATTGAGGTAATTTTTAAAGAAACTAAGTTGCGGTATGTATCTAATCTTGTCTCTATGATTAGCCTTGTAGGGTTAATACCATTAGTTTTTTTTGCATATAAGTATAAATTGAAAAAAGTATGAAAAAACTATCTGTTGCCTTAGCAGTTTTTAATGAAGAACAATATCTGAAACAATGTTTAGCGTCAGTGAAAGATATTGCCGATGAAATAATTATTGTTGATGGTGGCTCCACGGATAAGACTGTAGAAATTGCTAAAACTTTCGAATCAACTATTATTCATAGTGATAATCCAGCGAATTTTCATATAAATAAACAAAAAGCTCTCGATGCCTGTCAGGGAGAATGGATTTTACAATTAGATGCTGATGAGGAAGTTAGTAAAGAACTTGCAAATGAAATCAAACAGATTATTGATAATCAGGATAACCATCACCTATCAGAAGGAAAATCAGTCTTATTTCATCGACATCAGGAAATTGTTGAGACGAGAGATCATATTAAACGACCTACAGATGGTCCTGTTAATGCCTATTATCTGGCCCGAAAGAATTATTTTCTTGGTAAAGCAATGACCTACGCTGGTATGTATCCAGATGGGGTGATCCGTCTTGTTAGAAAAGGGAAGGCATTTTTCCCTGCAAAAAGTGTTCATGAACAAATCCAAATAGAAGGAAGAGTCTCCTGGCTAGCTTCGGACTTATTTCATTATTCTAATCCTACCTTAGAACGATATCTCACTGGGGCAGGTAAGTACACAAATTTACTAGCTAAAGAAATAGTCAAAGAAAAAAATAATAACTGGGTATTATTTTTAAAATACTGTCTTACAAAACCAGTGCAGACCTTTATTACACTTTTTTTTAGACATAAAGGAATGTTAGATGGGATTCATGGATTTTTATTTTGTTTATTCTCTTCACTTCATTATCCTGTAGCGTTTGTTAAATATCTTAATAATTCAATGAATCCAAAACCATGAGATATATATTACTATTATTTGTTTTTTTCATTCCTTTTACTTTTGTTAGAGCAGAATATGTTTTGCCATATCCAGGAGTTATGCCTGGAAATAAAATATACAAAGTATCAAGAATAATTGACAAGTTTCAGTACTATTGGCATTGGGGAAGTATAGCTCGGACACGTTATTACATGGGTATATCAGATAAATATTTAGTAGAAGCAAAAACGTTGTTTGAATATAAACAATATTTATTGGCTGTAGATGCTCTGAATAGATCAAACTTGGCTTGGGTACAGATTTCCCCATCGATTCGTAGTGCTGATAACGAAGGAAAAGACGTAGCCTATATGAAACATGAGTTTAATGATGAAGCAGTTATCCATCAGCAGGTAATAACCAATTTAGCTACTCAACTGCCAGAAAAATTTACTTGGTCTCCTGAAAAAGGTCAATCTACTGAACTTCAGCTTAAACAATTACTAGAGACATCAATATCGTTAAGAAAACAATGAAATTTTCTAAATATTTCTTTATCTACATTATAATAAGTATTCTTTTTGTTATTTATTCGTATGGTTTTGTAGATTTAAATTTGCATCTCTCTCAGAGTAGTTTATATGAATCTATTCACAGACCTCTTCAGTATTTTGTTTTCGAAAAACGAGGGTGGGCAGGAGGAGTGTATATAGGATTTGTCCTCAGTTACTGGATTCTTTATTATTTTCTACTCAAAAATTTTGATAAAAAAACTATTACTTTTGATCAGTGCAAAAAGCTTATAGCGACAATCTCTGCTATCTTTTTATTTTCATTCCCAGCATTCTCGTATGATATTTTCAATTATATGTTAACCGCCAAAGTTACCTATACCCATAAGGAAAATCCTTGGATAGTACGTCCAATTGAAATTCCTAATGAACCGGCATTAGCGTATACGAGAGCCGCTAATAAAGTAGCCTTATATGGACCTACCTGGATTCTTTTGACCCTTATTCCGCATGTGATGGGAATGGGAAATGTATGGCTGACAATTATCACTTTTAAATTACTAATTATTGTCTTTTATTTATCGTTTTTAACTCTTATTTGGAAACAAACGAAAAGCCTGTGGAATGTTGGGTTTTTCGCGTTTAATCCTCTAATCATTTTTGAATTATTAAATGATAGTCATAATGATATTGTTATGATGACTATGGTTGCAGCGGCAATCATACTTTTACAACGTAAATCTCAACTCCAACGGTGGGTTGGAATTAAGCTATTTGCAGCTTCGGTTTTTATAAAAGGTGCCTCAATAGTTTTATTGCCATTATATTTTTTTAGAGCACGTTCTTCTGATTTTCTTTGGCGTATGGCCTACTGGCTATTATTTGTAGTTTTTTGTGTTAGTCCCTTACGTGAAGAAATGTATCCTTGGTATTTTGTATGGTGCTTAGGGTGCGTTGTTTTTTTACCGAAGAAACATACCTTCCTTTACGGATTCTCGATAGCACTTTCCTTTGGACTTTTACTGAGAAATACGCCTTATATAATTACCAGACAGTATGCAGGATATAATCAACTGGCACGAACGTTAGTAACCTGGATTCCCGTAGTAAGTTATTTCTTTTGGTCATGTAAAAAGCGATTTATTTCATCATGAAAATTTTAAAACATTGGGATATTTGTATTTTATTAGTTCTATGGTTATATATCTGCCAGGCGTTGTTTGGTCAACGGTTTATTCCTACGCATGATGGTGAATACCATATCATTCGGATTTATGAATTTTACAAGATGCTTGTCTCTGGTAATTTGTTCCCACGATGGGCACCAGGATTAAATAGCGGTTTTGGATTCCCTTTATTTATATTTCACTATCCACTGCCAAATTATATAGGGTCTATTTTTTATTTATTAGGGTTTTCACTTGTTCATTCATTTCAAATGAGTTTGGCTTTTGGTGTTTTGTCTGGAGGAATATCCTGTTATTTATTCATAAAAAAAGAATATAGTTCAAGGTTTGCTCCTTTTATAGGAACACTATTGTTTTTTACCATCCCATATCTGTTTGTAGATGTTTATGTCAGAGGGTCAATAGGAGAAGTATGGGGAATAGCTTTTTGTTTACTTACCCTGGCATCTATCGCTTGGAATAAGAAAATAATCATAGCGCTAAGCATCGCCTTGTTAATCACTAGTCACAACATAATGGCCATGATTATGATTCCAATAATCTTCTTATATATGGTTTTCTTTTATAAAAAACAGATTCCATATTTATTCTGGGGTATTGCTATCGCTGCCTATTTTTGGATGCCTGCATTGTTAGAAAGCAAGTATATGATTGGATTAAATAGTGTTACTTACAGTGACCATTTCCCAACATTTATCCAATTACTTTTTCCTTCTTGGGGGACCGTTTTTTCCCAGCCTGGTATGGTTGCCAATGAAATTTCTCAGCAAATTGGGATTATTCCACTGTTTATTTTGTTATTTACCAGCATTAAAACATTAATAACTATCAGCAATAAAAAATCTAATCTAAAAACAATCTATTTTCTATTAATCTCTGCTGCTGCAATATTTTTCTTACTACCTATATCTGATCCTCTATGGAAAATTTTTTCATTTATACAATATATACAGTATCCTTGGCGATTGTTGTCGGTTCTCTTAATCACAATTCCTTTTATTGGTGCAGGAAGTTTAGAAAAATCTCGATCGCTTTTTCGATGGGGTGTGATTATTTTCGCAATCGTTTGCAGTTTTTCATATATGACACCGGTTAGCTATGAACCGCGAAACGATCTGTATTATCTAACCAAAAAAGAATTTACCGATGGCACATCATCATTGGGTAATAGCTTCTCAACAATTTGGAGACCATGGATACAAACCAGAGCTGCTTCTGCTGTAGAAATCCTTGAAGGAAAAGCGACTATTAAAGATATACAAACTACTCCCTCATCGGTAATTTTTTCAGTAAATTCTGAAGATCCTTCAAAAGTAAGAATCAATCGGACCTATTATCCAGGATGGGTTGTCTCTTTCAATAACCAACGTTTGCCTATTGAATATGAATCACAGGGACTCATTGATATTTCTATTCCGAAAAGTACTGGAACAATTATTGCCACATTTGGTGAAACATCTCAGCGAAGAATTGCTGATAGTATCTCGTTAGTATCATTGTCTAGTCTGATTCTCTTCAGTATACTGAGTCGAAGATATGCACGTAGCCATTAATACATCACCTTTACAATCTGGACATAAACACAGAGGATCGGGAACATATGTTCGTTTGTTATTAGAAGCTTTAAGAACTCATGTGCCTACTATAAGAATTACAGAATTTACGTCAGAAACAAACATTCCTGCGGATATTGATTGTGTGCACTATCCGTTTTTTGACCCCTTTTTTTTAACTTTACCAAAGAAAACTTCCTTACCTTTACTTGTTACTGTCCATGATCTTATTCCTTTGGCTTTTCCTGAACAATTTCCTCCAGGGATTCGTGGGAAGATTAAATGGGAATTTCAAAAATCCAGATTAAAAAAATCGGCTGCTATTATTACAGATTCGCAGCATTCAAAAAAAGATATTCAATCAATTTTGCCATACGACACTCAGAAGATTTTTTCGATTCCTTTAGCTCCTGATCCAGTATTCAAACCAATAAACGATAAAAATCTCCTCGAATCTCTCCAACAGAAATATAAGCTGCCATCTGAGTTTCTTCTTTATGTAGGAGATGTTAATTGGAATAAAAATATTCCAAGGTTACTAGAAGCATTGAAGGAGATCCATTTGCCACTTGTGTTAGTAGGTAAGGCTTTTTTGAACGAAGACATACCCGAAGTTCAACTTATTAACAAGATTATATCTGATGAGCAACTTAATGGTAGAATAATTAAATTAGGTTTTGTGGTATCGGAAGATTTACCAAGTATTTATTCCTTAGCGAGGGCCACTATATGTGTGTCTACTGCCGAAGGATTTGGGTTTCCTGTGTTGGAATCAATGGCTTGTGGAACGCCTTGTGTAGTCTCGGATTGCTCAAGTCTAGTAGAAATTGCCGGGCCATCGATATTGGTAAATCCCTTAGAGGTTCGTGATATAACCAGGGGTATTCGTGAAGTTTTGCAGGAAAAAAAACAAATTCGCCTAGAAGAATGTATACAATGGGCAGGTAAATTTTCCTGGAAAAAAGTAGCTCTAGAAACTTTCGAAGTCTATCACAAAACCACTCATAACTAGCATGAATAAAACAACATTTTTTATTGTCAGGCATGGTCAATCAGAAGGAAACGTAGAGGCCATAAAAACCCAGGAAGATCCTCAACTAACTGAAAAAGGAAGAGATCAAGCTAGAAAGCGAGCAAAAGACTTGCAAACTATTCATTTTGATCAAGCTTACTCATCGTTATTACGCAGAGCTGTACAGACAACGCAGTTATTAATAGAAAATCGTTCAATTCCATATCAAACGTATGAAGATTTAAAAGAGCGTGAATATGGTGATTTTTTCGCCAGGCCAGAATTCCCAAGAATTATTGATGAAATTGTTGTTGCCACAAATCAAATGTCTGGAGAAGAATGGTGGAATTATCAACATTCAGAAGCGTCTGAAATAGAAACGTATACAGAATGTTTTCAACGATTTTATGCCAGACTTCAATCACTTGCAAAAGTTCATCAGGATCAAACAATATTACTTGTTAGTCATGGAGATCTCATGAGAGCTTTGCTAATATTTAGTCAATTTGGAAATCATAAAGAATTGCAATGGGATGCCGTAGAGAATACAGGGTACATCGTGCTTGAAATGGAGGGCGACAAACAGCCTTCAATCTTAACAACTGTAGATATAAAGAAAGTATGAATATGAAAAAATTATCAATTGTTATTCCAGTATTTAATGAACACACAATGATTGAAAAAGTGTTAGAAAGTGTGGAAAAGAAAAAAATAGTAGGTTGGGTAAAAGAAATTATCGTTGTAGACGATGGATCTACAGATGGAACGCAAGAAGTTTTGAAAAGCTTTTTTAAAAAATACAAGATAGTTTTACAAGATAAAAATCAAGGAAAGGGTGTAGCTCTTCGAAAAGGTTTTGAAATCGCTTCAGGTGATGTTGTACTGATTCAAGATGCTGATTTTGAATATACCCCTGACGACTATGATAATCTTTTGAAGCCGTTTAATAATCCTAGAGTTGATGTTGTATATGGTTCTCGATTTTTAGGTTCTCATTTATCAACAATGTTTCTATATACGTTAGGA
>JBGALL010000037.1:0-17189 GCA_044223895.1 Candidatus Woesebacteria bacterium | reverse complement strand
TTCAGGAATCATTTACTAACAACCTCCTAGAGTATCCACAATATACAAGACCACCAGAATATAACGGGATGAAAGTTCCAGATATTTTATTATCAGGAAATCATGCACAGATTAAGAAATGGAGAGAAGAACAATCTAAAAATCTTACGAAACTCCATAGAGCAGATCTATTAAAATAAATGCTAGATACACCTGTGTATTATTGACTTTGTTCTAAATACCGTGTCAAGATAATAATGAGATGAAGAAGTCCATTAAAAAAAAGAACGGAAAATCGCTTTTTCAGAATTATCTGTATATTTTTTTAGGTATAATTTTACTTATCAGTTTATACATCATTGGGAGTGCGTCTGCCTCGTTATCGATGAATAGTATTAGAAGTTCTGCATATTCACAACTAACACCTGTTCCGACAGTTCTACTTTATCCCACAGTTAAACCTACCCAAACCGATGCCGGATCATATAAACAAGAAGTTTCGACAGTTTGTACAAACAGTACCTGTGATACAACCTTATCAAAAACAGGTAAATGCCCCGTAGGATATTTTAAATATATTCCTACTGCCTGTAGAGAATTGCTTCCGACTCCTGCTCCCAAAGAAACTGGAATTATGTGTTATACCAATACCTGTCAAACGAAATATATAAGTAATGCCACTTCCTGTCCAACTGGAATGTATTCATATGTACCTGAACTGTGTATAAAAACGTGTTATATGAGTTATCCGAACTGTTTAGAAATAAAAGTCTATCGAGGAGAATCCTGTCCAGATGGTGGAAAAGCTAAGAATACTCCAACACGAACATTGGAATGCAACGGGATTACCTCAAAAAAAGAGGATGGAAAAGACTGTTTAGCAGATTCCGAATGTATTAGTGACTTCTGCGCGTGGAGTAAATGTGCACAACCTCATCAATACATATATGGTCATTGGTGTAGAGAAAATAGATACTGCCAATCCAACTTATGTGAACGTGGTGAATGTCACTGAAGAATCTTCAGCATCAATTATATTTTTAGCATCACAAAATACGGGATTATTGACTGAGTATCGAGCTTATTCTAATCGAGAGATCTATAAAGCAAAAGGATTTTCTTTTACTTCGATAGGAGCTGCAGGTATTCCAGACGCTCCAGCAGCTATTTGTCCCATGTCAGGGAACTCTTCTAGTGATGCGAGTAAATCAAAATCAGTATTTTTTAATGGTTGGAGCACTTGAGCATCATTTCTTTTTGATAAGGGTGCATAAAAGGTTTCAAATGATATTTGGGTAGTTAGTTGTTCGTCAGTGAAATTTAAGGTAAATGATTTGGCTCGGATTAACCGTCTAACTTTATTGGAAACTGCTAAAAAGGTTTTGATCTGATCAAAGGTCCCGCTTAAAGTTACCGAATAAGGTAAAGCGATTGCCCCTGTTTTTTTGTCAGCTGTTGTTTGTTGCTGTTTGGCAGAAGCAGAATCAGTACTTATAGCACCTGGAGCATCAACAATTAAGCTTTTTAGACTTACTCCCGTTTTATCACTAATTCCTTCCATCGTACTTAATATTGTAGGTAACGACTTATCCAACGGAACAGCAGATGTCGTCAAAGCCACATTTTGCTGAAGACTCTCTTCATCTAAATTATTTAATACCGTTACTTTTTTCTGAAGTACTTCAACTTGTTCACGTAAAGACGCAACATCCTGAAATTTCTTGAATCGTTTGTTGAATAGCAGGAAAATAGCAAAAATGACAATTAAAACCACTGCCACGAGAATACCCCCTGGGGCTATAAAGGTTGATACCGTACTAATAAACGACGAAACTGAAACATATTATAAAATAGGAATAAAGATAAAGGTAATATTTATTCCGCCATCTTTGGCTATTGTCATCGAACTAATTTGTGGCGATCGGATTTTCTTTTCTTGAGTCTGTTTCAATGATTCAGTTATCATAGCTTCAATATCTTCAAGAGATTTTGCTTCTGCGGTCACATTTAAAATGTTATTTTGTCCAATAGCCAAGGTTTTTAAATAGGGCGGACCGACAATCTGGACAAGATTTTCTACGACTTTATCCCAAGGATACTGAGCATCGAGAGTTTTTTTAATTATCGGAATACGATCCTGAAGTGATAATAGGAGAATTTGTTTCTTCGCTTGTGCAGAAATGGATTTCGATAAACTTACCCGTTTATCTTCCAGTTGATTATGTTGTAATTTAGCAGCAAAATAAGCTCCTCCAACAAAAATCCCTACTACGACAACACAAATAACTGCAATAAAACTTACGAGTTTTATTCTTCCTAACAAGAGAACTTCTTCCTGAGAAAGAACCGATTGCGTACGAAGCAGGTTGATACCATTTGAATCCATAGGAATCTATTTTCGTGCCAGTCCAGCAGCCACACTGAACACAGCACCTTCATTATCAAGAACAGCAAACCGAGGCTCTTTTTGTACATTAATCCAGGGATTAGCAATCTGGGCTTCAATCCCTATATGTTCTGCCATATATGCAGACATACCAGGTAAACGTGCTGTACCACCAGATAATAAAACTAATTCCACTCTATCTGTTTTATAGCGTTCTTGATAAAAGGCGATAGCTCGTTTAATCTCACCAATAATTGTATCCATAATTGGTTTGACTGCTTCGACAATCTTGCCTTCCATCTGACGACGATCAAGTCCATAGGTTTTTTTAAATTCTTCGGCCTGATTTTGGCGAAAACCCATTCCCTGGACCAAAGCTCGTGAAAGGGCTTCACCACCGGCACTTATAGAACGGGTAAAGGCAATAATTCCATTCCGGAGAATAGCTAAATCCGTAGTTTGTGCTCCTAATGATACCAAAATGGCTGTTTTCACATTGGTAGTCATCGGGGCAAGAGCTCGGGAAGCAGAGATAATTTCTGTTTCTACTCCGACAACACCAAGTCCAGATAATTCCAAAAAGGTAACATACTTATCTAGGAGAATCTTTGGCGCGGCAACTAACAAAACCTGCATCATATTTGTCCCGGTATCCTTTGCTTCTCTCAAAATGGTGAAATCCATAGTTACTTGATCTAATGGCAAAGGGATGTATTGTTCTGCTTCCCATTTTATTGAGGATGCAAGTTCTTGACGACTCAATTGGGGAACTTCAATAACTCTAGTGAATACTTGAGATTCGGGTAAGGCAACGTTCACTGATTTAGACTTAACACCGACATCTTTGGCTAATTTTCTAATTGCGGCTGCTAATCCTTCTATCTCCGCTTGTGCAGTTGCCCCCAAAACTTTGGGTGGGGTTGGAGCTGTACCTGCAGTCAAAAGCACGTAAGAATTTCCCTGCTTTCCGAGTTCAACTATCTTCATGCTATGTGATCCAATATCAAGTCCAATAAGTGATTGCATAATTAATGTGAAAACGATGTCTGACTAATAACTGCCGCATCGAAAATACTGGGTGCGGAACGAAACTGTTGAGCAACGACGATCTTTCGGGTGACTCCACTACCTGTGGTACCGGTAGAGGTAACTAAATTTCCCTGACTGGCGAGAGGTGTTCCTCCAGAGTCTACAAACAAAAATGCGTCGTTGTAAATAGGCCGCAATCGCAGTGCCAACAAAATATCAACATTAGGATCTATAGCTGGGGTAAATGATGAGAAGGTAATCGTTCTGCGATACACTGATGATTGATTACAACCGTTACCTAAACCTCCAGCTGAAGTAAAATTATTGCCTCTCGCAGCATTCGGATCATAGGCTGCTCGGGCGGTATAATAATTAGTTAAATGCTTATATAAAACTATTACCGATAATGCAGGAGTTCCGCCGCCAACCCCTTTCCAACAGACATCTATCGTATTATTTGTATAAGTTTTGGTTTCATTTAAGGTTTGATCAGCATTATGATTTACTAACCACAACATTTCTGTGTCACCTTGGGCTGTTAATTGTGGAAAGGCATAGGCACCGGTGGCTGCCCCCACACTACTTACAGAGGTTGCATAAGATGCAGGAACTCCCGCAAGGGGAAGAGCAGTATTTGTTCCACTCCCATTCTTGAGAGCATCTTCTATACCTGCCTCAGCAGCGCTAAAAGCTCGTGCTGATTCTTCGACTTCGTTAGAGGTAGTTGTATCAGTACGAGTACGACCAATAAATGCTAACCCAATGGTTATGGCTACTGTTAAGACAAGCAAGGTAATAAGCAATACTTGTCCTGAAGATGAAGAAGATCTCATACATTAACTATAAATAAACAGAGAAGAGAACACAAGACAAGTAACAATTATTTATCAGTTACGAGCATTAATAGTTGTTTGAAAGGGGATCGAAGCCCGCTCATATCTGTCAGGCGAAACACCTGATTGAGATAAGGTAAACGATACTTTCACTGAATTAGGTTGGCTTTCAAAAGAAGTACAGCTAAATGATAAGGTCATAGTGGCTGATGCACATCCACCAGAAGCAGTAGTTCCACCCATAGTGACATTGGATGGTGTTAAGTATGAAGTAGCCGCTGCACTTATAGAAGCCAAACGGCTGATGCCTAACGATGGGTCCCAAACACATCCAAAGGTTGTTTGATACCCATCTGGATTTCTGATGGTAATTTGATTCGAGGTTGTACCTGTAGTTACACAGGCACTCACCATTCCTGCATTGGATCGTATCATTTGTTCAATTACTCGTATTGAGAAATCACCAGATTGTTTCATATCTTTGACTAATTCAGACTTCGTACTCGCTCGAGAGATAGCGAAAAAAGATTGTGAGAGTACCACGGTAATTCCTCCAAGAATTGCAATTGCCATCAAAATTTCTATCAGACTAAAACCGTTTTTTAAACTATTGGTCTGTTTCATAGAGCTTATCTCCATCGGGTGAAAAAGGTTTCAATTTTACTGGTTCTGGTAGCTTGACCATCTTTCCAGGTAACATACACAGTAGTATCAATTCGCTCATTCCCAGCATCATACGACAGCGTAAGGTATCTGGTAAAAACACCATCAATATTTACCGGACACGGTGTCTGTGCAGTCCAGACACCAGCTTTATCAATACACCAGGTCGCTGGAGCAGGATTACTTTGAGATTTGCCAAAAAAAGTATTCCAACTAGTATCTCGGTCTTTTCGTGATAATTCTAAACCTTCCTGTGCATATTTTGTGGCCTGACTCTTTAGACTATTATATCCAGTAATTTTTAGGGACACGATACTCCCAGAAACTAAGGCAGTTATAACGATTACCACAATAGAGACAATCACAATAACTTCTACGAATGTTTGGCCAGCATTTTTTTTCATGGTGTTGGAGTAGGACTAAATCCTAGATCGTTTATATCGCCATTTCTACTCAAGAGTATAGAATAACTTTGATTCGAACCAGTTAATCGAAACGACATAGGGAAAGCTACCGAGGAAGCTGCAGCTCCTGTTAATACCTGAAAGTCTATCGATGAAGGTATTGGGGAAAAAGAAACTCTATTTGGTAGAGTTACTGTTTGGGCAGTTCCAGATAGGCCACTGGTACAAACAGGTTGTTAGGTATACGACGAAGCAGTGAAGGTCACTCTATAAGACATCAGAACATTGGCCCCTACACACGTAGTTGGTTTCACTCCAGAAGCTGCACGTGTTTGAATGAAACGTAAGTCATTTTTCAGTGTTTTGCCGGCTTGTTTAATTTTTTGAGTATCACTAAATGATGAGTAATTGGAAATCGCCAACCCGGTAATGCTCAAGATAACCGCAGAGACAACTAAAAGTTCCAATAATGAAAATCCGTAATTACGGGTTTCTAAGGCCATAGTTATAGTTGCTATTGGGAAGAGTAGTCGTCGGACTACAGTTATTCGTAGCTACTGAAAGGGTTTCAAACTTGGCTGTTAGACAATAGCCATAATAATTTCCACCAGATACATTCGTAGCTTTGTACTGATAATAATTCGTAGTATCTCGAGGATCTGCTGGTATAGATTGCATAAAAGAGGGAACTAACCCGCCAGCACTAAGGCTCGAAATATTTGTCCAGTTCCCATTACCGGCATTTGGATAATAGCCGTTGTCAGATCTGTACATCTCCAAAGCCGAACGCACTTGTTCTAGGTCACTGGTACGACGAGCGTCTCGAGATTTTTGGGTGACAGCCGAATATGAAGTTACTCCTACAGCAGTTAAAACAATAACTATCACCGCAGCAACTAACACTTCCAACAGAGTAAATCCTGATTGTTGTTTCATATTAATTATTGTAACTGATTTACACAAAAATACGATCCAGCGGCAAAATTTCCACAATTATTCACCGTTGAATTGCCCGTAGTGGTCGAACCTTCTAGTTGCGAACAGATGCAGTAAGAAGAAGCCTGACAGTTCACAGCCGATGGAGGAGTAGGCACGATATAAGTGGCGCCGGTCTTAGGATCTTTAGGAACACCAGCAGGTAAATAGGTTGTTCCTGGATTACATCCAGCAGGATAGGATCCATTATTCGAAAAATATGATTCCATTGCTCCTTGCATTGCTTTAAGATCGGCAGCGCGTTTACTATTGCGAGCGACTATTTGAGTATTTATGAAAGAACTTAAGCCCGCGGTAGTTAATAACCCAAGTAGGGCAATAGCTACCAGTAATTCCAATAAACTAAATCCAGATGATTTCATAAAATAAATGATAAAACACTATGTGCATTAATAAAGTAGGATATCAGAGCACCTAAAACAAGAAATGGTCCAAAGGGTACGGCACTTTTCATTGTTTTTTTACCGTACAACATCAGTATGATAGCTACGCCTGCACCAGTCAAGAAAGCGCCGTATAAACTGATAATTACCTGAGGATATCCCACTAATAATCCAAGAGCAAAAGCTAATTTCACATCACCAAAACCTATACCTCTTCGTTTCGTTCCAGCCCAGAGGGCGTAAAAGAGCATATACGAGACTACGGCAGTCAGCAGGTTATTTTTTAGAAACCCCATCAGCGATTGATTACTTTGAAGGAACAACACTATTGTTCCGATGATAGTTGAGACAACCAAAAGATCAGGGATCAGCATATGATCAAGATCAATGATAGTAATAGCTAACAACGAGCAAGCAATAAGACACATACCTGCAAAGGTTGAGACGATACCACCTGAGATCATCCAGAGTACCACAAAGATCATACCAGTCACTATTTCGTAGAATGGGTATCTCAATGAAAGGGCTTTGTGACAACGCAAACATTTGCCATTAGAAAACACGAAGGAAAGAATTGGAATAAGTTCAAACCATCGCAAATTTTTTTTACAAAAATCACAATGAGATCGACCCCAGATAATTGATTTTTCATTCGGTAATCTATCAATAATCACTCCCAGAAATGACCCCACAGTTGTACCAACAATAAACCAGTAGAGAGTGATAATTAGTGAAATGAGTCGTTCTAGATCCATAGTGACTTTAGCCGTAAACTTGCGTACACTACCCATGTGTTTAAACCTAAACTTGATAGTATCGCTATTATTTTTCTTGTTTTATGTTGTCTCTTTTTCGTTAGTCCACTGTTTTTCCCACACCTTAAATTAATAGTTACTCCAGATTTTGGTACTAGTGATAGTTTTAATTCATCTATCAGTCCTCATTATTTACTCTGGCAAGCAATACAATCCCATTCAATTCCATATTGGACTGATCTTATGAACGGTGGGTATCCCTTCGTAGGTTCCTTACTCGCCAGTCCTTTTTTTATACCCAATATCTTACTGTACACGTTTTTTGATTTCCCTGTCGCATATAATCTACTTATTTTTGGATGTCTAGTACTTTTTAGTTTAGGATTTTATAGTGTAAGTCGATCATTTCGCATCCAACCTATCATTGCAATTTTTTTTGCGACAGCGGCAACTTTTTCAGGAATGATTATCTTACAATTGGTTCACTTTACCCTTGTTGAGACCTTAAGCCTTTTACCATTTGTTTTGTATATCTCCAAAAAATGTCTTGAAAAACCATCTCTGTTGTCTATCACAACATTTCTATTAGTCACAAGTCAACAAATACTTGCTGGATTTCCTCAGGCTGTAGTTGTCACCTGGTGTGTTGTACCTTTTATCATTATGTTTACTACTTCTTCCTGGAAAAAATTTATATCTTCCTTATTTTTTTTAATATTCCTCATGGGGATATCTATTATCATGAGTTTGTGTCTACTCGTACCTGCAGCTGATTACGCTCGTCAAACAGGGCAAGAAATGCTTGATCCCCAAACGAATACCTATTATTCGTTTCCGTATTTACACATTATTACCTTCCTTGTTCCATTTTCTCGCGGAAATCCTAAATATGGTACTTTTCCAAGTATTGCAATTAGTAATGGGAATGTTTTTTGGGAAAATACAGCCTTTTTTGGGATTTTACCGTTCTTGTTAGCCGTATGGGCTATATCAAAAAAGTCAGTGAGAGAAACTATTAATAAACGTCAGCTTATTATTACTCTGACAATGGTAACTGTTGGATTCTTGATGATGACCGGGAAATATTCGCCATTTTATTTTGTTCATACATTTTGGCCACTCAATGCATTTAGAGTTCCATCAAGAAATGTTTGGATTTTTGTCATCGGAACCTTATTGTTTTTTCAGTTCTGGGTAAATCATCTCTGGTCCCAAAAAAAATCAAAATCGCTGTTAGTAGTCGTAAGTGTGCTAACAATATTCAACATATCTCACTTATTTATTTCTTGGTGGGAAAATTATCATTTTTTGGGAGATGCACAATCATTTCTAAAATCGCCACCAGTAACTCAGTATCTTAATAAAGATGATAAAATTTTTACCGTAGGAAACGAATTGATGTATACAAATATCTACGATAGGTATCATCAAACCTCACTCATCCCATATTTGGAATGGAACAACACCCTGGCTCCTAACAGTAATATTCTATATGGCATAGCTTCCCAAAATGTCTCGGCAGGGAGATACTTGTACCGCGCCTTCCTCAGTGATGTACTGCTATCAAATCAAATAGCTAACGATAAAAGTTCATTTTCTCGTGAAGCATCGGTGAGTGCTTCATTAATCAATCAACTCCATCTCATGGGTATCACCAAGTTAATTACTCCCTATACACTTACTGAGTGGCAGGGGAATACAGCTGCTTCTGTCGATCTTTCATTCCTTAAGATGCCTATCCATGTATATCCAATATCAAATAATACGGTAGGATATACAGCAAATTCCCTAATCACCATAAATTCAGTTACGGATATCACTTCCTACTATAAAAAAAATTCCCAGTTTAATAACTCTTTAGCTTTTATTGAAGCAGATGCTTCACCATCCGCCGCTCTTAGCACCCAGATAGACGTAGATACCATAGAAAATACTCCCGTCCAGAAACGTTTTAGAGTTAATAATCGGGAAACTTCTGAAGGATTTTTCGTGTTCAATAGCTATTATTATCCTGGTTGGGTAGCTACGATTAATGACAAAAAAGTAGACATTATTCCTACAAATCTTCGTCAAAAAGGGTTGTACATTCCTCCTGGGGAATCAATGATTACCTTTCAGTATCGACCTTCTTGGCTCTATCCAAGTTTACTCATTAGTCTGGTGAGTTATGGGATCGTTGGGGGATTATTTATCTATAATTTTTCAAAACGTTTTCTTTTTCATCGATAGTTTTCTTGTATTCATTCATACGTTCAGTGGCTTTTTGTTCATCTTTAAAACATTCTCTATATGTAGCTACTTCATAGCTTACTATTTCTAAATTTTCCTTTGTTTCAGTTTTCCGTGCTAAACCAAAAGAATCGAGTGCTTCCTGACATTGGTTAAGTAAAAATTGGGTTATTCCTAGACTTAAGTAATTGTCCGACAAAGAAGCGTCATCATTGAGAACTAGAGCTTGCTTAAAATATTTTTGAGCTTCCGCTACCTTGCCCCCTTGTAGAAAGATTTTACCCATTTGCTGATAGGCACTGGCGTAGGCATCCTGAATATCAAATAACATAAAATGTTTATATGACTGAAGTGCTCCTGCTTGAGGATCATGGTATTGCGAAAAAAGACGAGCACTCTCTGATGCCAAAGCATCCAATTCTGGAAGATTTTTTTCATCAGTTAATTCGAATAATAATCCTTTGGGAACCCAATATGATCCTTGGCTAAGTGGAACTTTATCATTCACATAAATAGGAAATGTTGCTTTATTGGCATCAATAAATTTTTCAATAAACTCTTTATTAGAAACCTTGGGAACGGTAAGTTCAGGAAAAACCTTACGAATGAGTTCAGGATAATAATCTGTAACCAAACCATTCGCATGCAAAACTTTTGTATCTGGACGAACCTGTAACGCATATCGCACATATTGGGTATTAAATAATATTGAATCTGTACTCAAGATCAGAATTGCGTTGGGCTTTGCTTGGTTAAGGATATCAATACCTAAATTATTGGCTGTCATATCTGTTGCCAGCGCCCGTGTCCGATGATAGGTAATGACAAATAACCGAAGTGGATATAAACAACAGAAAACAACAATGACACACCAGCCGATTTTTCTGAGTGTGTAGTTTCTGAGATAGACTTTTATATATCCATATATTTTTTCAGCCAGAGTGACAATACCAATACCTATAAATATGGATAGTATGCAGTACGAAGGAAGTAAAAACCTTTCATATGTGCCTAAGGTGAAATCATTATAGAGAGGGAAACTGGCATAGAAGAAGAAAAATGGTCCGAATGAAATAAACAATAGTCCAAGAAGTACTGCAGAAATTCGATTTCTTTTCCAGAATATAAGGAATCCAACGACACTCGCAACGATTCCTATCACCATAAAATCACCAAGGAGGAACTGACTATACACTTTTACTTCTAGTAACCGTTGAATCGGTAGTTCTCCATAAATCCCACCCGACTGAAAAGTCCCATAATCTGCTCTACGGATAACTCGCAAAAATCCGTACATCGTATCGGGCTTATTCCAATAAATTATCGGATTATTATTGCGGGCATACGGAAGATACATGTACGGTAAAAGACCCATACCCGCCAAGGCTAAGCCGATCATGATCTTAGCGGGATTAAACACAAAAAAAGATCGATTATGACGCCATACATAGATCGTTCCGACAACAAACGCTGGGACACTAAATAAAATTAGGTGATGATGAGAGAGAGAAAGAAAAAAAGAAAACACAAAGAGAAAGAAATATCTATCTTTATGAGTTACAGCCCACTGTAAGAACAAATAAATGAGCAACAATAAGAAAAAATCTAAAAGAGCAAACACTTCCGGAGTAATACTGTAATAAAAAAATAAATACCCACTAGCAAGGACAGTTACACTCAAAAAAGCTGCTGATCGCTTTTTCACGCAGGCGGTAACTATGAGGAATATCAATATCAAACTGGCAGCGTGAGGAATTGTAGATAGTAGACCTACCCTCCAAGCAGGAGTAAATAGGGGAATTTTTCCAAGAATAAACCCAACCAACGTATATAATGGATACCCTGATGGATGAGGAGTTCCGCCAGTCACAGCTGCGGTAACTAAATCCCCACTATCACCACCAGTTATACCTTGAGCTTGAAAGTGTAATGCTGTAAATAGGAATGCTATTCCGCAAAGAATGGCAGGTAGAAGGATATTCCACCGTCTCATGCATTATCTAAAACAAATGTAACAATCGTTTCCTGAAGTCCCAGAGGTCTGAGACTTACATGAGGCTGCGTTTGTTGTAGAGGCATCAGATCCATAAAGTGTAGCAGGATCTTCCTGCATAGCTTTAGAGATAGGCTGGAAACATACAGAAATGTCAGTACCTGATGTTGAGTTTATATACACTTTACTTAAGTTGGCTGAACCAGCTTTGGTATAGAAATTACTTTTTAACTCACCGGCGGCGATAAGCGAAGTAACATCAGCTCCGTGAGATTGAACTGTTTCTGGTGTTGTAATATTAGCTGCCCATGGAAAGGCACCTTTGTTTGTATAGTATCGATTAACAGCTTGGAAAAATTCCGAAGATGTATTTCTAATACCTGTATCTTGACCACGACGAATTTGCTCAATTGGATCTAATGCAGCAAGTAAACCGATAACCAAGGCACCGAGTAATGCGATAACGATAAGAAGTTCAACTAATGTAAATCCTTTTTGGCGTGCAAACATAAAATGCGCCTCCTGTTATAACTAGTTTGCTGAGATTTCAAAGTTGTGTCAAGAGACAAAATACCCTTGTTACAAATTATCTTATCCATGATATTCTAGATATATGCCTGCTCTTGATAAGGATATTCTTTCTATACTTATTTCCGAAGGGAAAATTACCCAAGAAGTTGCGACAGCTATCAGTACAGAATCACTTACGAGTGGTGAACGTATTGAAGATTTGTTGGTGAAACGGCGTGCCGTAACTGACATCGATGTAGCCAAAGCGAGAGCAAAATCGTTAGGCATTCCATATGTAGAGTTATCAGGAAAAGCCATCTCTCCAGATGTAATCACCTATATCCCCGAACCTGTCAGTCGTCGCTACATTCTCGTCCCATTTCTGTATTCCGAACCAAAAGGTGAATTATCTGTGGCTATGGCTGATCCTCTTGATTTCCAAGTCATTGAATTTCTTGAGAAAAAATCAGGTAAAAAAATTATCCCTTATCTGGCCATTGAAACTGAGATCAAAGATACGATCGAAACCATGTATCAACAAAGTTTAGGTGCAGATGTCTCTGCGGCCCTCAAAGAAACAGCTACTACTCAGGTGAAAACCTATGAAGCAGGACACTTAGGTGAAGTTATTCGTGAAGCACCCATTGCCCAAATTGTTTCGGCAATTTTGGAACAATCAATGCGTATTCGGGCATCTGATATTCATATAGAACCACAAACAGGTGATACGCGAGTACGCTTTCGCGTGGATGGAATTTTACAAGAACGTTTATCGTTACCGAGAAGACTACACGAAGCCGTCGTCTCGCGTATAAAAATTCTCTCTGATATGAAAATTGATGAAAAACGTATTCCTCAAGATGGCCGTTTTAATTTTAAAATGGGGGAGTCAGAAGTCGATCTTCGTGTCTCAACCTTACCAACCGTTCATGGTGAAAAAATTGTTATGCGTTTGTTGCAGAAATCCGGAGGTATACCTAGTCTAGCCGATTTAGGATTACGAGGTTTGGCTCTCAAAAATTTAGAAGAAAGTATTCGCCGGCCACACGGAGTTATCTTAGTTACTGGTCCCACCGGTTCAGGAAAAACGACAACCTTGTATGCTGTGTTGGCCAGACTCAATAATGCAAAAGTGAATATTATGACCCTGGAAGACCCCGTCGAATATGAAATTAGTGGAATCAATCAGGTCCAGATTAATCCCCAGGCTGGATTAACCTTCGCCAATGGACTACGTTCATTCCTGCGACAAGATCCCAATATTATATTAGTAGGAGAAATCCGCGATGGAGAGACAACTGAGTTGGCCATCCAAGCTGCACTTACGGGACATCTTGTGTTCTCAACCCTTCACACCAACAGCGCTGCCGGAGCTATTCCTCGGTTAATCGATTTAGGAGCTGAACCATTTTTAGTCTCATCTGCTCTAAATGCTGTAGCTGCACAACGTATTGCTAGAAAGGTTTGTCCTACCTGCAAGGAAAGTTACACTCCATCAGATCAGGTGATTGGTGAAATTCGAGCAGTCCTGGGTGCCTACTTACCTGCAGATCAAGCAATTACTCTCTGGAAGGGTAAAGGGGGAATAGGAGATAAAATTTGTACTACCTGCGGCGGTTCTGGATATTTTGGACGTATCGGAGTATACGAACTATTTCCAGTGACCGATAAGATTAGTCAATTAGTTCTCGCTCGAGCAGCAATCAATGATATTGAAAGGGAAGCAGTCGCCGAAGGGATGTTAACAATGAAGCAAGATGGCTATTTAAAAGCTGTAGAAGGAGTAACCACACTTGAAGAAGTCTTGCGAGTAGCTCAAGATTAAGGAGGAGATCATAATTATGGATATTTCTATTCTTTTTTCCGAAACAGTGAGATTAAATGGCTCTGATTTACATTTATTAGTAAATTATCCACCAATGATTCGTATTGCTGGGCAACTTAGACCGGTTGCTGATGCTAAAATCCTAACCCCTCAAGATCTGGAAGCATTGGTGCTCCCTACCCTAACGGGAGAATTAAAAGATTTATTGATGAGTAATCGGGAAGTAGATTTTTCTTATTCATCAGCAATAGGTAGATTCCGGGCGAACGTCTACTATCAGAGAGGTACATTGGGTGCTACCTATCGATATATTCAACAATCAATTCGCTCGATGAAAGATTTAGGTTTACCAGAAATCTGTTATGAGTTTGTCAAACTTCGACAAGGGTTCGTACTGGTGACCGGGCCTACAGGACACGGGAAATCAACTACCTTAGCAGCAATGGTTCAGGAGATTAATCAGACCAGATCCGACCATATTATTACTATCGAAGATCCAATTGAATTTGTGTACCCAACAGGACAATCAATAATATCTCAACGTGAGATGCATGGTGATACTCATTCATGGAATACCGCTCTCAGAAGTGCGCTGCGGGAAGACCCAGATTTAGTTCTTATCGGTGAAATGCGTGATTTTGAAACTATTCAAGCCGCCCTAACGATCGCAGAAACAGGCCATCTTGTGTTTGCAACCTTACACACTAATTCAGCTAGTCAGACTATAGATCGTATCGTCGGAGTTTTTCCAGAACATCAACAAGCACAGATTCGGTTACAACTTTCAAATACACTCGAAGCTATTATCTCCCAGCGTTTAGTGAGTGCAGTAGGAGGTGGACGATCGATGATCGCAGAAATATTAGTCGGTACAGCTGCTATTCGTTCAACTATCCGTGAGGGTCGGACTCATCTTATAGATAACGTTATGCAAACGTCCGCAGAATCAGGAATGATGACCTTAGAAATGTCCTTAGCTCGCAAGGTTAAAGATGGAGTCATTACTGCTGATACAGCAATGGCCTATACAATCAGACCAGAAGAATTGTCCAGATTGCTAAAGTCTTATTAATTTTCAAAAGAATATATGCCCGTATTTACTTACAAAGCCAAAGATCAAGAAGGCAAGATCCTTAGTGGGCTAGTGGAAGCACCGAATGATCAAGTAGCCTCACGCTTATTACGAGACAAACAATTATATATTGTTACCTTAGCAGCAAAGTCCCAGGGGATGTCCCTGAATATTTTCAAAAATAGACTTAAGAGTACGAGTTTTAATGATACAGTTAGTTTTACTCGCCAAATGGCTACCTTAGCTATTGCTGGGCTCTCACTGCCAGAATCATTGGCTATTTTAAGATCACAAACCGAAAATCCCTCGATGGTTGCTCTCTTACTAGATATAGAACATAACATCGTGGGTGGTGGAACCTTAGCCAATGCCCTTGCTCGACATAACGATGTCTTCTCTCCAGTCTATATTGCCTTGATCAAAGCAGGTGAAGCTTCTGGAACACTCGACAAAGTACTATCCCGATTGGCAGACACTATGGAGAACGAACGTGAATTCCGGGCCAAAGTAAAAAGCGCCATGATTTATCCCGTTATCATCATCATTGGTATGGTAGCGGTTATTTTTATCATGATGACGGTAGTTATCCCCAAACTAACTGAAATGTACAAAGATTTCGGAGTAGAATTACCTTTTGCCACCCAATTATTAGTTGATACTTCAAACTTATTTGTTAACTGGTGGTGGCTGATGATCATCGTTATGGTCGGTGGAGGTTTTTTCTTTAATCGTTGGAGAAAAACTCCAATGGGGGAAATTACCCTTGATACATTAATCCTAAAAATCCCGATTATCGGTGAGTTACAACAAAAAATTATTTTGGCAGAATTTTCCCGTACACTGGGAATGTTGATAACCGCAGGTATCCATATTCTCGATGGGTTGTCATTCCTACGAGACTCATTAGGAAATATCCTTTATCGAAGAGCCTTAACAGAGATATCAAAGAAAATTGAAAAAGGATTTCCTATGGGAGAGACGTTCGCCCAATATGAAATATTTCCTGTGATCGTTTCACAAATGATAAAAGTAGGAGAAGAAACCGGAAAGCTTGACGAAACTCTTGGTAAATTATCAGCCTATTTTGAGAAAGAAGCAGAATATACCGTTAAAAACCTTACCACGGCTATAGAACCAATTATCATGGTAGTTTTAGGACTCGGTGTGGGTTTCATAGTTTTCTCAATCATCACACCAATCTACTCCTTAACAAACCAAATCAAATAATACCTGGTTAGTAAATATCTTATACTACGTATATGAGGTGTTCTCGTTGGTTTTCTCTCACTTTGATAATAGTTGTTAGTATAACTATTTTCTTCTCTTCAAGATCAACAATCTTCGCAGATGGAACCTACACTGCCATTGGTACTACTTCCGGTAATGATGGAAGTGATGATGCAATTAACTTTAGTCAGGGAAGAGTCTGGACTATTGATAAATATGGAAAATATATTTGGACTGTTCAACAAAGATCGGGTCCAACCACCTGGACATGGTCTAATGATCAGGGAACAACTTGGGTACAAGGATCAGAAAACTACTCATTTTTAACTCGATCTTCGGTAGCGTATGATTCCAAAAATGATGTTCTCCATGTAATCTGGACAAGTACAAATGCAACGGATGGTATTATCTATCGTCGGTATAATATTACCCGAGATGGTTCTAATAATATTACCGATATATTGCGAATGGATTCTGGAACAGTAAACCTACAGTTAGATACCTCAACAACCGCCACTCTCAGTCAAGGTGTAGCATTGTGGGTTGATGATGGATCAACGAATGGTACCGTAGTAGCAACATGGTCAAAAGAAGGGGGAGGCATCACAGAAGTACGAACCTCAATGAGAACTTTAAGTATGACTGCTTCAGATGGAGTTGCGGGAAATTGGGTCAGCCCAGATGGGTCACCAGATACCTTTGCCATAGATCCACCGAATGTTTCTTCCGATGCTGTCTATGCCAATGCTAGTAGCTCTGAAGTAGAATCTTCCGCAATCATTAGAGGCGGAACCGGTACTAAAAAAGATGACCTTTATGTATTTTTTGCTTCCAATGCCACGAATGAAATCTCAGTACGTAGTGCAACCTGGAACAGTGGCAGCGGTGACTGGAGTGGGGGATGG
>JBGALL010000036.1:0-17560 GCA_044223895.1 Candidatus Woesebacteria bacterium | reverse complement strand
GATTAACTCTCGCTCGGCATAATAGATATTCTCTACCCCTTTCACAACTACTACATTCTTGTACTATAATCCCCGCATGAACAAAACAGAGCTTGAAAACCATCTTCGGGGAGTTGCCCATCTTAACTTGAAACAATTGTCAGAGGAACATTTTTCTCGAGAGTTTTTATATACAGAAGCTCATGGCTTATTTCTAACCGCTAAAATGGCTGGTGATTTAGGAATGACTGTTACCTATCACCCAACTGAGTTACAAAAATGTCTTACCCATTACTGCTCAAGAGAGTTAATAAAAGATCTATGGAATAAAAGTTCACCTACCATACGCCAATACCTTACCCCAGAAGGAAAATTCGATCTGGATACAGCCTTTGCGAGTCAAGGCCTTGGACACAGTAAAAATATCCACCGTTACCTCGCCAGAGGGAAAACATTTATCTACGATACAACTCAAAAACTCTATGGTGATTGGTTGGACAGTCTGAGAGAAGAAGAAAAAGCTCAACCAAATAATTTGAAAACTTTAATGCTACTCTACTATCGATCACACTCTACATTAATCAACGGCGGTGACTGGTCTATTCCCACAGTCATGGAGATGACTTTTACAAGTGCAGGGAAAGAAACGTTTGACTGGGTTGCTGGGTATCCGCACATGACCAGAGAAGTTATCGAAGCCATAGCTGATAACTCTATTGATATGTTTATTGAACAAGCTAGCCAGCTGGGACTGAAATCAACAGCCAGAGAACAAGTACTTCGTGATGCGACGGATAGAGGCCAGCCAGTATATATATTCGATCGAGTACATAAAAAAATAGTATTCAATCCTAGCTTGGAAGACGAAGTTTTGGCTATGCAATCATCCTTAAGCGACATATATTACGATCAGACTGATTTAGAATTAAACTGTCCAGCAAAATATGTACCATCATCAGTATACAAAGGTGGAGGTATGCTCCACGATCTAATTCGATTTAAAAATAGTGTATATACAGAGCTCTACCTTGCATGTCACAATAGAAGGTAAGGATACTATCTGATATAATATTTGTATGTTTAAAGGTTTTAGAGACTTTATATTACGAGGAAATATTGTTGATTTAGCGGTAGCTGTTGTTATTGGAGCTGCCTTTGGCAATATTGTTACGGCTTTAGTGAAAGATCTTATTACTCCCCTGATTGCTGCTTTCGGTGGTCAGCCAGATTTCTCTGCATTCTATTTTACGATAAATAGCAGTAAATTTATGATCGGAGATTTCATCAACGCTCTCATCTCATTTTTGATAATTGCTGGAGTTATTTATTTTTGTGTCGTTCTTCCAATGAATAAGTTTTTGGCAAAAATAAAAAAAGAAGAAAAAGTGGATCCATCAGAAAAAACTTGCCCTGACTGTATCAGTGTTATCCCTCTGAAAGCCCGACGTTGTAAATATTGTACTTCTGTTCAAAAATAACCTCTAGAAATTTATTTTCACACCCGAAGAAATTATTACAGGTTTAAACGGAATCTTTGGCTCTGATTACCCGTTGACCGATCATCAAATCATGATTAATTTGACGATGAAGTTTTAACTTTGAAAGTTGTTTTACCGTAAACCATTCGGTACTGCCCTCTCGTTTGAAGTCTACTTCTGTTCCTAAACCCGAAACATCAGCATAGAATACAAAACGGATTTCTTCAGTATCTTGAGTTACATAATCATAGACATGAAAAATAGATTCTATCGGAATTGTTATTCCTAATTCATCAGCGATAATTTGCTGAAAAGACGTTTTGTGATCGTTATTTCCCGTGCATTTTCGGCAAAATAGAGTAAAAGAAGGCTTCGTATCAGTTATAGTTTGTTGCAAGAGAATCTTTTGGGAAGGTGAGTGATAAAGAAATCCACTTGCATAAAAATGTTTATGCATCTAAGTCATATTATCAGATTCTGGTGAAAAAATCACCCTCATTCTGCGACATGACGTTTTTATACTTGATAGCGTACTGTTACTACATGTGTTGTTTGACAAATACTTGAGTAATCAAGTATATTTCAAGTATGAACACTGCAAGTCCGTCATTAAAATTTGTCTTTCATCTGGCGAAATTACAATCGTTGCTCATGAGAAAGTTTGATGGTAGTTTAGGTGGACTAGGATTTAATGAGTTTATCATTCTCTATAGCTTGGCTCATGCACACGAAGAAAAACTGCGCAGGATAGATCTCGCTGGTAAATTAGGTCTCACAGCTTCAGGAATAACCAGAATACTGTTGCCTATGGAGAAGGTTGGCCTAGTGAAAAAAGAAGTCAACCCTTACGACGCCAGAGTAAGTTATGTTTTGCTTGCTCCTGGAGGAAAACGTAAACTAGAAGAAGGCTTAGAACGGGCAGAATTTTTGGTAAAAGAAATAGTTCCCAATCAAAAAAAAGAACGAATGAGTGAATTGTGTGAAATACTAAAAGATTTAAGTGGAACAGTCCAGCAATGAACGACAAGACCAACACCTCAACCACATCTCCCAAAAAACCAACTATGTTTGGTATGGTTTTTGCATACAAAAAATTTATTATTTTATTAATCATATTTACTGTACTGGCAAATTTAATAAGTCTTAGTGCACCGAAAATCATTGCTTTTGGGATTGATTCATACACCACAGGTACATTTGATAGTCAACGATTATTTTGGCAATTTGTGGTGGTAGCTGTCTTCGTTTTTGTATTTACATACATTCAAAATATTCTCCAAACGTATGCTTCTGAAACTGTAGGAAGAGATCTGCGCGAAAAATTAGTCGCGAAAATAGCCGAACAAGAATTTTCTTTTGTTCAAAAAGTTACCCCGGCTGCTTTGTTAACTAACCTCACTTCGGATGTAGATGCGGTTAAATTATTTGTAGCGCAAGCTATAGGAACAATCATTTCTTCCATCTGTCTCATAATTGGAGCAGCTATCTTACTACTGGTGACAGATTGGCAATTAGCTCTCGGTGTTTTGTTAATTGTACCCATTATTGCCATCACCTTTTCTATGATTTTGGGAAGAGTTAGAAAATTATTCATGAAAACTCAGAAAATTATAGATCAGCTCAATAATGTGATCAATGAAAGTATTTTGGGATCTGCCCTCATTCGAGTTCTCAATTCTCAAAGTCAGGAGAAAGATAAGTTTAGTCTGGCAAATACGAACGTAAGAAATATAGGTTTTGAAATCCTCTCTTATTTCTCGATACTTATTCCAGTCATTACTCTCGTAGCAGGTATGGCAACATTATTAATAGTAGGACTTGGTGGCCATTTTGTAATAACCGGGTCGATGACCTTGGGAAGTATTGCTGCCTTCAATAGTTATGTAGGGATTTTAATCTTTCCAATTATCATGATAGGTTTTATGAGTGGCGTCATTTCTCGTTCCTCTGCTTCATATGAACGTATAGAATCTATTCTTTCAGCTCAATCACCTATCCAAACGGATGTAAAACTTATAGATATTACCGGGAATATTTCAGTGTCGCATCTTACCTTAAAATATGGTCAGAAAAATGTCCTGGATGATCTTTCTTTTACTATCAAAGCTGGTACTAAAACGGCTATTATTGGGCCAACTGCTGCAGGAAAAACTCAACTTCTGTATACCTTGCATGGATTATTGAAATCAACAGAAGGTGAAATTTATTATGACGATGTTCCCCTACAATATTTAGACCCATCTCAATTTCATAAACAGGTAGGATTTGTTTTTCAGGACAGTATTATCTTCAATGTCACGGTTAGAGAAAATATTGCTTTTAGCGAAAGTGTTCGTGCTGAAGATTTACAGAAAGCCATAGAAACTGCTGAATTGGGTGACTTCGTTGTTTCCCTTCCCCAAGGTCTGGATACGATAATCTCTGAACGAGGCACCAGTTTGTCAGGGGGACAGAAACAACGGATCATGTTAGCTCGAGCTTTGGCCTTGAATCCCAAGGTCTTATTATTGGATGATTTTACCGCCCGAGTAGATACTAAAACTGAACAAACAATCTTAGATAATGTCGCTCATAATTATCCGCATTTAACATTGATTTCAGTCACTCAAAAAATAGCTTCGGTTGTCGATTATGATCAAATCATCCTCTTGATGGAAGGTGAAATTATCGCAATTGGCAAACATACTGATTTATTGAAACAATCGCCAGAATATGTCCAATTATATGAATCACAACACAGTACTAGTCACTATGAAATACACACTTAACGCTACCAAAAACACATCAACGTTATCTGCAGTGAAAAAGTTTCTGCCGATGCTAAAAGGTGAACAAAAGACGTTGTTCTTTGCCTTGCTATCATTATTGGTGAACACCGGAGTAACCTTAGTTACCCCGATTATCATCGGGGATACCATAAATACAGCTATTGCTCAAAAGAATTACCTAGGTGTTTACACAGCGTGTTTCTTATTATTCATGCTCTATCTGATTGGTTTTGTTTCAAGTTATTTCCAAACAAAGATGATGGGAATGGTCGGCCAACGATTATTGTTCACTCTCAGGAATAGTGTATTTAAAAAATTGCAAGAGCTACCGGTGGCTTTTTTTAATCAAAACAAAGCTGGCGACCTGATTTCTCGTATAAATAATGATACCGATAAACTCAATGACTTTTTCTCTCGTGCTTTAATGCAATTTGTGGGGAGTATATTCATGATGATAGGAGCAGCCATATTTATATTGATATTAGATCTACGTCTCGGTGCCGCGGCACTTGCTCCAGCAGTGTTGATAGTAATTTTCACCCAGATTCTTTCCCCTTGGATTAAAGGTAAAAATGCTGAAAATCTAAAAGCCGTGGGTAATATGAGTGCAGAAATTGCCGAAAGTCTTGATAATTTCAAAGTTGTTGTTGCATTTAATCGCCAAGATTATTTTAGAAAGCGATTCCAAGAAGTGAATCAAACCAATTACCGGAGTGCTGTTTCTGCTGGTATAGCAAATAATATTTTCACTCCGGTCTATGGATTAGCTGCAAATATTGCACAAATTATCGTGTTATTCTACGGGGTCTACCTGATTATTCAGGGACAATTCACAATCGGGTTTTTGATAAGTTACTTTGTATACCTCACCAGATTTTATGATCCAATTAGACAAATTGCCGGCTTATGGTCTTCTTTTCAAATCGCCTTAGCTGGTTGGGATAGAATCGCCCAAGTATTGTCACTTCATTCAGATTTAACTCAGCATGAATCTACTGAACGTAAACAACATACAGACGATGTCTTAACTTTTGAAAATGTATCATTTGGATATGAAGGTAAAGAAGTGTTGAGACATATTAATTTTGGTTTGGAAAGAGGTAAAACCTATGCATTAGTCGGACCAACGGGTGGCGGTAAGACTACGACTGCTTCACTGATGGCACGACTCTATGATCCTACATCTGGAACAGTATTATTACATGGAAAAGATATCCGCTCATATACCGCTGACAAGAGAGCCAAAGCTATTGGTTTTATATTGCAGGAACCATTTTTGTTTACTGGTACTGTTCGAGATAATATTCTTTACGGAAACGATGAATATCAAAAATATTCTGACGATCAGTTAATTGAAATTATTGGTGAACATGGGTTAGCTGATATGTTAAAAAGATTTGATGATGGGCTAGCAACTGTTGTGAGTGGTCGTGGTGAAACAATCAGTCTAGGACAGCGTCAACTTATAGCTTTTTTGCGAGCAATTTTGAGACGACCGGATGTTTTAATATTAGACGAAGCGACCGCGAATGTAGATACAGTGACAGAAAAAATGTTAGGTGAAATCCTCGAGAAGTTACCTAAGGAAACTACCAAGGTAATTATTGCTCACAGACTCAATACCATAGAAAATGCTGATCAAATTTACTTTGTAAATGCCGGAGAAATCACCCGTGCCGGTTCATTTACAGAGGCAATTGATATGCTGCTAAAAGGAAAACGCGCAAGTTAGTGCTTTCGAATCTTTTTGTATAATTCGTTTATGCCAAGTACAGCTATTGACTACCCGACCCTATTGTTTAATTCACCAGCGTTATGGAGAGATTGGCTCGAGAAGAATCACCAACAATCATCAGGTGTCTGGTTACGTTTTTATAAAAAAAATTCTCAGAAGGTAAGTGTGGTCTATGCCGAGGCACTTGAAGAAGCTTTATGCTATGGCTGGATAGATAGTCAGACTAAATCGTATATTGAGCGACTTATCAAAGAAGGTAAAATGAAACCTGCTGGTATGTTGCAGGTAGAAGAAGCTAAAAAAGATGGTCGCTGGACTGCTGCCTATGACTCCCCTTCGACCACCACAGCACCAGATGAGTTTTTGCAAATGCTTAAGAAAAACAAAAAAGCTCAAGCTTTTTATAAAACCCTGAATAAAACAAATACCTATGCAATTATATGGAGAATAAAAACTGCCAAAAAAGAAGAGACTAAATTACGTAGAATGAAAGCTATTATAGAAATGCTAGAAAAAGAAGAAAAAATTTATTAAGTATGAAACCAACGTCGCAACATATTCAACGAGTTTATTTGAGTTTAACCTTACTTAATACACTAGCGGCATCATTTATTTGGGGAATTAATACCTTATTTCTCCTCGATGCAGGATTGAGCAATGCTCAAGCATTTCTGGCTAATGCTTTTTTTACCATCGGTCAGGTGTTATTTGAAATCCCTACAGGAATTGTCGCTGATACTTGGGGTCGAAAAACTTCGTATGTTTTAGGTACCATCACCCTGGCTATTTCTACCATCCTCTATCTGTGGGCGTGGTATACCATGGCGCCTTTTTGGATGTGGGCAGTTACTTCTATGCTACTAGGTTTAGGGTTTACTTTTTTTTCAGGAGCGACGGAAGCCTGGTTAGTCGATGCTCTGGAATATACCTCATTTAAAGGAAAACTGGATGATGTATTTGCCAAAGGTCAAATCGTCGGGGGTATAGCAATGTTAATAGGTTCAGTATCCGGAGGTATAGTTGCCCAGATGACGAGTTTAGGAATTCCCTATCTTCTGCGGTCCCTTGTTTTAATCGTTAACTTCCTATTTGCGCTAGTTTTTATGAAAGACTTGGGGTTCACTCCAGTTCGTGGGGTTCATCCTGTACAAGATATGAAGAATCTCTTTATCAAGTCTGCTTCTTATGGGTTTCGAAATACATCAATTCGCTGGATTATGTTGATGGCTCCATTTACAAGCGGAGTAGGATTTTATGCATTTTTATGCTGCTCAACCATATCTACTCCATCTCTACGGAAACGAGAGGGCCTATGGAATAGCAGGAATCCTAGCGGCAATTGTAGCCTTAGCTCAAATTGCCGGTGGATTTTTTATTCCCTATATTTCGAGATATTTTCACCGTCGGACGACGATTATTTTTATTGGAACAATACTGAGTACGAGCTTATTATTCTTTGTGGGGATGACTGCCAATTTTTGGATTGCAATCAGCGTGTTTGTAATCTGGGCACTTGTTTTTGCAGCAGTGTCTCCAGTTCGTCAGGCATATTTACATGGTCTTATATCATCTCAAGAGCGAGCTACCGTGTTATCATTTGATTCTGTTATGGGATCTAGTGGAGGAGCTATTATACAACCTGTCTTAGGTCGGGTAGCTGATACTTCGGGATATGCTTCTTCTTTTATGGTTGGTGGAATAATTCAACTTTTTTCTATTCCCTTTATCATTTTAGCTAGAAAACAAAAAACTGCTTCAGATTCTATAATTTAATGGGTATTCTCAAGAGCAAGTTGGAAGACTGCCTTATTTATAATATGGGCAATTACTTCTGCTGTCTGCGTGTGTTCTCCTAATTCTTTCCAGAAAAAATATTGAGTATTGTAGAACATTTGGGGACCGGGCGGGTTTAATCGTCCATCTTGGTTCTGAATCATTTGATTTAGGATATGTAACGCATCTTTCAAAATTGGTGAGGTATAGTTATTTTGGGCATATTGTGTAAAGGTTAAAATATTATCTAAATGGAGATTTGAAAACTCAGATTGCACCAACAGATCAGGAAGATAGTATAAAAAGGGATCCGTCAGCGGTGAAGCACTACTAACACTATCTCGAATTTGATCGATAATATCTAATCGTTTTCTGGATTGATCCATATTAAAATGGATATCCTTTCGCACCCTGAATTCCTTTGAGAACCGCTAATTCTCCTGCTAGACTGTTCATATGGCCAATAATAAACGAGCCCAAAAGCTCAGCCACAGTCTTCTTCCCCCATGCCCCTAAATCAATAACTTTTTCTAAATCACTGTCTTTTAGGCTGTTGATGTAGGTATCAGTAGCAGCAAACACTGCAGTTTTGTAGGTGCGAAGTTCATCCCAATTTACTACTACGGATTTCGACCACACTTCATTCGCCTGTTCCCAATTTTGATCCATTGCTGGCATTGGAGTATTGGTTCCTGTTTTTCCTTTCCAAGTTGTCTCAGAAAGGGGTGCTTTCCCCTGGATCATTCCTTGAACGATTGCGTCTTCGGAAAAGACCAAATGTGCATAGGTGGCTCCCAGAGGAAATGCTTTCCCACCGGGATCTTTTTGAAGATGGTCAGGTTGGATGTCATTGGCAGTTCCTTCAAAGGTCTCTCGAGCACTTTTGAGTTGGTCTTTAATATATTGTAATGCTGTATACATAGATTATTTCCTCCGTATCAGCAGTATAACAATTATTCCAAATTTTTTCTGGTATCAACAAAGGCATCAACCAAGGCTTCAATATCTTCAGCCGTATGTGTGGCTGATATCTGGACTCGGATTTCGTCCCTTCCTGGTGGTACAACTGGATAACTAATATTAGTTACTAAGAATCCTTTGATAAACAATTGCTCAACATATTGTTTGGTTTTGGCCGTATCACCAATCAAGACTGGTTGAATTGGATGTGATGAAGGTGCAGAAAAAACAAACTTTTGCTGCTTCATCAGTTTAGAAAAATATTTGGTATTACGAACAGATTTTTTGAGCAATGAAGCTCCTTTTTTCTCATCAAGGAGGGCAATTGCCGCTGCTGCTGCTCCGGCTGTTCCTGGCGAAATAGAATTAGAATAGATATAGGTAGCGGCTGATTCTCGTAAATAGTCAATGATAGTTTGGTTGGCGACTATATAACCTCCATCAGCTCCAAATGCTTTCCCGAATGTTCCTACCAAAACATCAGCTTGGGTTTGTTCAATCTCTTCTACTCCTCTTCCTGTAGCACCAGCAATACCCACACCATGGGCATCATCTACGACCAGCAAGATTCCCATAGGAAATTCAGATTCATATTGTGAGATAACTTCACGGAGTTGTTTGAGATGTTGGTATTCACCGAGCATACTAAAGACCCCATCGGTAACCACAATAACCCGTTTATGTTTTCCTTTGTGTTCTTCGAGTACTGTCGCTAAACTTTGGGGATTCATATGTTCAAATATTACCCGTTGATCTTTCGACAAACCTGTTAATCGAACACCGTCAATAATACTGCGGTGGTTGAGAGCATCAGAAATAATCAACACATCTGAGTCAACCAAAGAATTCTTGGTCAATCCTTGAGACAAACAAAACATTACTGCCAAATTTGCAGCAAACGCAGAAGAAATAATAATTGCATCATCTCGTTTATGAAAAGCAGCTACCCTTTTTTCTAACTCTTTATGAATTGATAGAGTTCCCGAAATAAATCGTACAGCCCCAGGACCTGTCCCAAACTGTTTCGAGGCTTCATGTTCAGCTTTTTTTAATTGTTTGTTGTGACGAAGTCCCAAATAGTCGTTGGAATTGAAAATATAATAATCCTTTCCTTGGATTTTGGCTTTCGGTGAACCTTCTGCCGTAAATCCTTCAATAACTCGCTCTTTGCGTTTGGTGGTCTTGGCTTCATCAATGCGGGCTATTTCCTGTTGGAGTAACGTATAGAAATTTTTGGTCATACTGTTCCTTTCGAAAATTTGTTAGTTAATTGAGTAATCATTTCTTTGGTCATGGCTGACAAATCATATTCATGGTGCCAGTTCCAATCTTTTCTCGCCTCCGAATCATCAATTGATTGTGGCCATGAGTCAGCAATTTTTTGACGATGATCTGGCTTGTACGATACCTCTACTTTTACATGCTTATTAATTTCCTTGGCTAACTCTTCAGCAGAAAAACTAATAGCCGCAAGATTGTAACTTGTACGAATAGAAAGTTTTTTTGAATCAGCTTTCATCAACATAATAGTTGCCTTAACGGCATCATCCATGTACATCATTGGGAGGGTAGTTTCTTTAGACACAAAACATTCATAGGTATGTTTTTGAATTCCCTCGTAAAAAATTGCAACGGCGAAATCTGTCGTTCCACCTCCGGGAGGTGTTTTCCAGCTGATGATTCCTGGATAACGAAGGGAACGAACATCAACACCAAACTTGAGGAAATAATACTGACAGAGTAGTTCTCCTGAAACTTTGGTGACACCATACATAGTTGATGGTTCGAGAGTTGTTCGTTGCGGAGTTAATACCCGAGGCGTTGTTGGTCCGAAAGCTGCAATGGAACTTGGCCAAAATACTTTGAGATTTTTTTCTTTGGCAATATCAAGAATTGTTTTTAGCCCATTCATATTTACATCCCAAGTGAGATCAGGATTTTGTTCACCTTTTGCCGACAGCAATGAAACGAGATGGTAGACCGTATCAAAGGAATATTTAGCAAAAAGATTTTTTACATCATTTGTGTTGGTAATTTCGGCTTTTTCTACTATGCCGTCGAATTCACTAGGAATGTTTGAATGTCCAAGAGCTACGACATTTTCTTTGCCAAATTGCTTTTGTAACTCTGGTACCAATTCAGATCCGATTTGTCCAAAGGCGCCAGTAACTAATATTTTTTTCATATATTTCCTCCTGTTTGTAAGGTATATGATGAGTCGAGCTCTGTAGAATAATCACGCGCGAATGAAACAACAACGCTAGAAAACGCTGTTGTATTTTTTTAGTAACTATAATTTTATTGAGCTGGGGAAGGTTGTGGACTGCCAGATGGTTGGGTTCGTGGACCACCAAATTGTTGCATCATTGGATTTAATTGAATATTTTGTGCAGTAACACTTCCGTCTGAATTATCTGTACCAAAGACAGCAACTTTTTGTCCTACTGTCAGATCTGCTTTAGCGCCTTCGGATGCTTTATTAATTGCGGTTTTATCGGAAAGCAAAACAATTTTACTGCTACCATCCATAAGTTTAACGGTAATTGAAGTATCATCGGCTTTTAGAATTTCTCCAGAAACGGGTCTAAATCCTCCATTACGATTGCCCTGACCAAATGCACCAGAGCCACCTCGACCTCCAAAATTTCGTCCGCCCGCCCCATTGGCGAATTGTTGAAAGTTAGCTCCGCGTTGCATTTGTTGGTACTTTGTTCCTCCAAAGAAACCCACACCACCGGCAACGACGGCAGTGATAATAACCGGGACAAGAATTTGTTGTTGTTTCATATATAATCCTCCCTTGTCCGACGGAGCTTTAGCGAAGTCGGATCAAAAAACTATATGTTTAATATAAATACTATTCCTGAGAACATCCTGATACAGAAATTTAAAATTAAGTTTATTCGTATCTCAAGGCTTCGATAGGTTGTAAATCAGAAGCCTTTTTGGCAGGATACCAACCAAAAAGTATACCAATTGCACCAGACACTCCTATAGCCAAGGTTATTGACGACACCGACACTGCGAACGGAATACTCATAAGTCTAGAAAGTACATAGGAGATCAGGATTCCCAAACACATTCCTACAAACCCACCGATAAGAGTTAACAGTATAGCTTCCATTAAGAACTGAGTAATAATAATTTTTTTCTTTGCACCAAGGGCTTTTCGTAAACCTATTTCTCTCGTTCTCTCTGTAACTGTTACTAACATAATATTCATGATACCGATGCCTCCTACTAATAAGGAAATGGCTGCAATACCTCCTAATAGGGTTGTGAATGTTCCAGTTACCTGTGAAGCGGTGCTAAGAATATCGTTTTGCGAAAATATAGAAAAATCAGCTTCCGTGGGATCAGTTAATTTGTGGCGTTGTAGTAATAAATACCCAATCTGGTCTTGCGCTTGGACCATGACTTCCTTTGTTTTTGCTTCTACAGCTATAGTGCTTATATAGGAAACTCCAAATAATTGTTTCTGGGCAGTTGATAAAGGAACATAGATAATATCATCCTGATTCTGAAATCCAGTGCCACCTTTTGAAACAGTTACCCCAATTACTTTTAAGAGTTGTCCATCGATTCTGATTGTTTGACCAAGTGGATCTACTCCTTCTCCAAATAGATCTGAAACCACTTGTGGTCCGAGTACCGCAACTTTTGCTAACGCATTATTGTCTTGGTCTTGGATAAAGACACCGCTGGACATGGTTATTTTGTGAACACTTGCATAGGGAGCGTATACCCCCATGATTTGCGTGTTGGTATTGTTACGGCCATAGGTTACTTGAGTTCGACGTGATAGTTCTGGAGAGACATTCTGGACGGTGGTAATTGTTGAGGAGGTTTGGATAGCTTTAGCATCTTCAAGTGTTAAGGATGTACCACCTCCCGCAGCGCCTCTAATTCCCCCGTTATTTTGTCCACCAGGAATAACTGTTAGTAAATTTGCACCGAGAGAGTTAATTTGATTCTCTACAGACTTTTGACTACTTTGTCCTAAGGAAATTAAAGCAATAACGGATCCTATACCGATAACGATACCCAAGATCGCCAAACCAGTACGAAGTTTATTAACAGTCAAGGTTGCCAAACATTCAAAAAATAATTCTTTTAATTCCATAGGGTTAATCAATTGTTGGGGTAAATTTTGCTTTACGTTGTTTGAGATTTTTCTGATCTAGAGTGACTTTCCCGTCACGGACATGGATAATTCGTTTGGCATGTTCGGCAATATCAGGTTCATGAGTGATCATAATAATTGTATGTCCATCTTCGTTTAATTTTTGAAATATACTCATAATTTCTTCTGCCTGATTACTGGCGATATTACCTGTCGGTTCATCTGCTAACAAAATAGCCGGGTTCATCGCCAATCCTCTGGCTATAGCGACTCGTTGTTGTTGACCTCCGGATAATTGATTGGAAGTATGATACATCCGGTTTTCTAATCCAACCATAGTTAGGAATTTTTTGGCGGTCTCTTCCCGTTGCTCTTTGGGTATACCTGCATAGACCATGGGTAACATGACATTTTTGAGGGCTGTAGTTCTAGGAAGTAAATTAAAAGCTTGAAAAATAAACCCTATTTTTCGGTTACGAATATCAGCAAGTTGATCATCAGATAATTTCTCTACATTTTCACCATCAAGAATATATTCACCACTCGTAGGGAGATCGAGTGCTCCCAAAATATGCATGAGGGTCGATTTTCCTGAGCCTGATGGGCCCATGATAGCAACAAATTCACCTTTTTTGATAGTGAATGATATATCAGCCAAAGCGACTGTTTCTAGAACTTCCGTTTTGTAAATTTTTGAGATATGGGAGACTGCAATCATAAAAAATTATCTTGCTCTATTCGTCGTTCCCCCGTTATTTACCCTGACAGTATTTCCCCCACCGAATCCCCCAAGTCGTAATCCACCTCCAAATACTGAAGTTGTTTGACTTGAAGTGGCTTGTGTTGAGGTAGTACCAGTTATCACTGTGTCACCCTCTGATAGGCCACTGGTTATTTCAGTTTGAGTATCAGACGATATTCCCGTGGTCACATTTACTGATTGTTCGACTCCATTTTTCATTACCCGAACAGTTGCTTGACCATCTTGAGTTTGAACAGCTGCATTGGGAACTACCAAGGCATCGGTTTTCGTTTGGGTAATGATATTTGCAGTCGCAGACATATTAGGATAAATTTCCGAAGACTTGGTATCGAGCATTATTAATGCTGGGTAGGTAGTGACTCCAGAACTTACTGAACCAGAGGTATCAATACTCACTAATTTCCCGGTAAAGGTTTTATCGCTGAGTGCATCAAAGGTTAGGGTGACTTTGTCACCAATGTGGACAGTGGGAACGTCGATTTGGGTAAGATTCACTGAAACTATTGGATAGGCTTCAGTAACAATGTTCCCCACCTTTGTACTTTGCGTGGTCGTGGTTGAGGAAGTTGTTGTACCCGAAGTTGAAATAATCACTGAACCAACTTGTAATGAAAGTCCAGATATTTTCCCGGAGATAGGTGCGTAGACAGTTGGCGACGATTCTCTATAGGTCAATGCCGCTGCGTTTAATGAATTTTGTGCTTGAGAGACTACCAAAGCTTGGTTTTTATATTTTGCTTCTGCAGCCAGCCAATCATCGTTCGTAGTAATAAAGGCGGCGTTTTCTCTATTTTGAACATTGGGTGAACCATCACCATTTTCATAGGTTGAGTTTTGGGCTAGATTCATAAATTTATCCCAGTTAGAGTACAAAGTAGATTGCAGACTATAATAAGTCGCCTGGGCATTATTTACATTATTTTGCGCACTCTGATATGTAGCTAAGGCTTGTGATTGATTTTGTTTCCCGGGTTGATCGAGTTCGATTTCACCTATCGCCTGACCTGCTGTCACTGTATCACCATCTTTAACATAGAGAGTTTTTACAACTCCAGATGCTTGTGTGGTTACGGGGGTACTATTGGTATTAGCAACTGATCCTGAACCAGTGACGCTCACTATCAAGGTACCACGTTCTACTTGCGTTGTTTGATATTGGGTTTGTTGAGTAGTAGTTGATTTGAAGCGACTATATATAAACCACGTTGCTAGAACTAGTACCCCTACAACCAACAACTTTTTAATGAGTGAAAGTTTTGAAAATTTTTCTCGTATATTCATAGCCTAAGTATATCGCACTATATCTGAGAGTATCCTGAATTTCTTAAAAAGGAAGAGCTATCTTAAAGGTAGACCCCTTGCCTAGTTCACTTTTTACCTCAATTGTTCCATGATGTAAATCTACAATTTGTTTGGCTATAGATAACCCTAATCCGTAGCCATCCACCTGAGTTTTACTTCGAGAAGAATCAGCTCGATAAAACCGGTTAAAGATATAGGGGATTTCAGTCGATTTGATACCAGAACCAAAATCCTCAATTTCTATAATAGCGGTATTTTTACGCACTGATGAGCGGATAATAATTTCTCCTTTTTTCTTACTATATTTTATTGCGTTATCTAAGAGGATGGTAACCAGTTCTGTTAAACTCATAGAATTTGCTTTTAATGGAAGGGTTTTAACTTTTTCAATAATTTGTATTTCTTTTTCTTGGGTCATTGGTTCTGTAAGTTGGATTGCCTTCACTATGATCTCTTTTAAATCAATTGAATCCATAGGAAGTTTGAGAGTTTGATCTTGATATTTGTGTAAATTTAATAAATAGTCAGTAAGCTTCCTCATCCGTTCTACCTCTTCAAGATTACTTACCAGGAGCTCCTTACTTTCACTAGATGAGATGTTCTTTTCTCTGAGAGCCACCTCTATTTCTGTCTTCATAGCCGTTAATGGGGTTCGAAGTTCATGAGATGCATCCGATACAAAGCGCTTCTGGTCTTCCATCATCCGTTCAATAGGTTGTAGGGTTTTCCCTGCCAGAAAATATCCAGCCATGGTAGAGATTCCGGCAATCCCCAGATTGATTAAAAGGAGTTCTAAAATAATTCTACTTCGTAATTCTTCATAAATCTGATTTTCTATACTGTTGGGAATGTCATCAGAAGGAATACCAAAAGGTGATCCAGGAATTAATCTCAGAGTATGTAATCGTAAACTTCGACGTACTTCACTGGTTACTTGCCTATATAGAAAAAAACTAAAAGAGGTACTGATAGCAATAATAATTAATAAGTACCAGAGGGTTAATTTGATACGAGCTCGAGTAAACATTATTCACCACCTAATCGGTATCCAAATCCTCGAATTGTATGAATCAAGGGTGTTTGTCCCGGTACCATCTTATCAACTTTGTTGCGCAAATAGCCAATATATACCTCTACTGTATTAGGTAAGATATCAGCATCATAATTCCAAACATTTTCGATAATCTGATCTTTGGTAACTGTTTGTCCTGGGTGTCTCATAAGATATTCAAGTAAACTAAATTCTTTTCGTGAAAGATTGACGGTGGTATTTCCTCGTTTCACAGCATAACTAATAGGATCCAAACTGAGTGTATCTACTTTCATTAATTGAACGAAGGCTTCCTTTGGCCGTCGAGTGAGAGCTTTAACACGAGCTAAAAGTTCAGCAAAGGCAAATGGTTTTACCAGATAGTCATCGGCGCCAGCATTTAATCCTTTTACTTTGTCTTCAATTTCACCCTTTGCAGTCAGCATTAAAATAGGAGTATGAATTTTTTCTTTTCGTAAATTGCTACAAACGGTTACTCCGTCCATCAGAGGAAGCATCAAATCAAGTATGATTACATCGTAGCCACCTTCAGATGCAAGGTCGTATCCTTCTTGCCCGTCATAGGCAACATCAACGACGTATCCCTCATGTACAAGTCCTTTTTGAATTGAATTGGCAATTTTGTGTTCGTCTTCGACAACCAAGAGTTTCATAATCTAAGTATACTCTCCAAGTTGAGAATTAGCTGAATATTAGTTGGCAATATCCCAAATCGGTGTTATTGAGGTAATGACGTTGTCCGGATAATGGTGTAGCTTTTGGGGTGATACAGGAAGATAGCCGGTAGATCGTCTACTAACACGCGCTGAAAGTCAGCATAAATCTTTTTACGTTTTTCTTGATCAATTTCATGTCTGCCATCTTCTAAAAACTTATCTATTTTTAGATTCACGTAACCAGTGATATTCGTTTCTGCTTTGGAATGCCAAAAAGGATACTGATCTGGATCAGGGGGCAAATCTTGTGCACTTAAAAGGACCTGGAAACTATTGTCGATAGAATTGGCGATTTTTATCTTGGTAGGAACACCTAGTTTCGTCCACGATTCAGCTATTTTATTTGCTTGATCGACATATTGAGGAAAGGTCGTAATGATTACCCCCGGGAAACCGTCAGGTAGCTTTACCGATTCCATGAATTTTTTAGCCTGAGTTTCATCGTAAAGATATTGTTTGACTTTATCATTATATGCCCAGGAAGTTTTCGATATTGGGGAGAAGGCTGTTTCTTCCTGAAATTCTGGGGTAGCATATGCCAAGGCTTGTCGAAGATTTTTTTCTTGCATTACCGAATCTCGCATATTGAAATAGAGGCCAACGATACGGTCATACCTCACTGTTGCTCGGATAGTAGTTTGTTTCCAGTTTGGTAGTAGATCTCTGGAAGAGACTTCTTCTATTCTATCGATATCGCCTCGTTTGTATGCTAACACTGCTAAGGCTTCTGTACGGTAAAAATGATATTCTTTTGCCAAAAACGCAGGGTTTTTTACCGGCACTATTCGTAACATGTCTAATTTGTCAGACTTTAATTTAATTTGCTCCACCTTGTACGATCCTAAGCCTCGTAATCCAACTTGTAAAATCGGTTTTGAAACTAACGACGGAAAGGGACTATATGCGTCAGGA
>JBGALL010000035.1:2832-17270 GCA_044223895.1 Candidatus Woesebacteria bacterium | reverse complement strand
GCAATTGGGGCCGAACGACCTGATGTCCACGATTTGTGAGTTCTCTATCTAGCCAGGGAAACCAATTAATTTCTGGATTTCCTAGGGTGCCATGAAGAATAATTACATTCATAATTTGGTTAGCGTAAATTTTTTGCTGAAATAAACTGAAGAATTAGCTCTACAGCTTTTTTTGCTCCCCCAGCATCCTTCAGTGTCTGTCCTATTTTCTGGGCATTTTCTTTATACGTTGTATCAGTTAATAATCGATGAATCAATTGTCCCATCTCTGTCTGATTCAGATGTTTATTGGGGAAAATACCTGCACCTAATTCCTGTAATCGTAAGGCATTGATTTTCTGTTCATGGATTTGAGGGAAAATCATCATGGGAACACCGTGATAGAGACTCTCGTTAATACTATTCATACCCCCATGGGTGATGAATACTGAAGCTCGAGTGAGAATTTCTAGTTGAGGAAGAAAGTTGCTTACCATAATATGAGCAGGAAGCGTGCCAAATGTTTGCGGATCATGAGCTTTTCCTACAGAAATAAATACCTGATATTGTTGCGTAGCAAAAAAATGAATCCAAGATGAATAGAACTCTTTGCTGACTGGATATATAGTCCCCAAAGCCAAATAAATAATTGGCTGGGAAATAGCCTCTAACGATAAGCTATTGCTAGTTTCTTTGCGATCGTAGAGTATAGGGCCTACGAATTGAAAAGTGTCAGGAAAAGAATTCCCCCCAGGTTGAAATTCTTGGGAGGTAAAGACAATAGTTAGTTGTTCTATATTGGCAACGATATCTTTACTCAGTGGAGGTTGTAATCCTTGGCTTTTATAGAGAGATCGAAAGTTATACACCGTTTTTAGCACCGCAACCGGATGTGATAGAAAATTCCATAAGTCAGTATAGAGATGATCACGATCATCAAGTAATATTTGTGGGGTCATTATGAAGGTCGGAGAGAAACATACTGTAGGGAGGTTGGTTTTTTTTCCAATTATTTTTCCCCAGAGGTTTAAAGAATCATGAATGATACAATCCGGTTGTTCTCGTTTCACTTCTTCTAATAATTGAGGTACTAGTTGTTTGGCATGTTTGAGTATGAAAGTAACTAGATCTAAGGGATTTTTCCCCTGGCCTGATTGTAATTCTTTCATAGTAAGCTGATAAGATCGAAATTCTGCTCCCACATCGATAATTTTCTTTTCAAAATCTGAGGTGTTATAGACGATAACCTGGTGTCCCTGCTGGATAAGTTCTTTGACAACACCAAGAGTCGGATTGAGATGAGACTGGGCTGGCATGGTGAAGATAATGAATTTCATAGAATGAGTATAAACTATGAAGAAGATTTTTTTATAGCTCTAGCAGAGGACGGAATTTCTCCACGGTATTTATCGCTTTTTCTAGACTGGGTATCCAAATATTTTTTGCATGATGGGAAAGATACCCCGATGGATTGTACACATTACTCGAAGATGGGCGAGTATCAACTGTAGAATACACCTGTAAGGTATTGTGGATCGAGTGAACAACTTGGTCTAAGGCATTTCCTTCGGGAAAATATTCACTAGCAGGTATATTCCAGCCAACCAGAAATTTCCAATAATCTTTGCCGACACCAATTCTCCATTGATTAAAAAAGGTGCGAACAAAGTCACTAGATTCGAGAAGTTCTGGTTGTACCCGAGCAATAAAACTGAGATACAAAATCATACTACCGATAGTTTCATGATGATGTTGCCAACAATCTGAAAGTTTCTCCATTACTTTGGAATCATCAAAATCGCCAATCGACCCATCAATAGCTATATTATTAAAATTTATCCAAGCTGAAACTTTTTTATTGGGATCGTAGGTAACTTTAAATATTTGATTGTGGGTTAATTGTGAGTTCCAAAATAATTTAAAAGCTTCCCCCAAGCGATTTGCAGCCCGAAAATATACATGTTGATTGGTTTCATACCCCCATTTCCTTCGTAATAGGTCAAGGCCATTAATACTTGATTGAGGTAAGAGTGTGTGTTCTACAAATTCATCGATACGATTATACGTATAAGGAAAACGTCGTTGGGTAACCACACCATAATCTGGAATAAATCTTTGGTGTCCTTGATCGTCGACTTCCTGAGTTATCACCACTTCTCCTGTATGGATTACACTGACTGGTTGCCAGAGAGGGGCTTGGACATCGATAACTAAATAGGGATTTTTTCGAAGCAAACGTCGCCAGCTGATCACTTCTGGATAGGCTTGATCTAGTATCTCTCGACCGGCAATATCGTTGTATCCCGAACGTCGGTCATTTGCTTCCCATTTATAATGTGTGCGTACTTCTGGATTTTCATAATTAGCTTCAAAGCGAACCCCTTTGACTCCGATATAGCAATCTCCTCCCTTATCATGCCAGGGGATGTATAACACCCGAGCAGCTGTCGATCCTTGTTCTACGTGGATGAGTCGATCTACATATTCTGGATGGAGGGTTAGTGCAATACCGAGTTCGATAGCTTTTTTACCAGTACGTGTGTTAGCGTAATCAGGGTTCTTCCAATAAAGATCTCCCCTTTGGACTCGCTCCAGTGAAGCAATATCATGTTCTAGGAGTTCGATAGGATGAGAAGTTGGTATTTCCATAACTGACTGGCTGGTTTGGGGGATTGTAGCAAACTATATGAATGGTTTTCAAGAAAATGTAGTAAAATAAACTCATGAATATCAAAATTACTGAACTAAGAGCTAAAGTTAACGAATATTTAAACCTCACCGGGATGAATGAGCATGATGCAATCCTGTTAACAGATCTAGTTGTAGAACAAGAAATAATTGGCAATCAATTTAGCCCGATAGGCGAATTAGCTGGTAAACATTCCCGATTAATAGACAACCAACGCGATAGTACTGAAGAAATAGTTGTTACCAAACCAGCTTTACAACTTATAAAGGGAAATGGTCGATTGGCTCCGTTGATAACAGCTGATCACTTAGATGAAGGCATAGCCAAAGCCAAGTCACAAGGGATCTATGCAATTGGCATTTATGATAGTTCCTATAATGATTTTTTTGATGTATTTTGCCGACGCATTGCTTCTCAAGATTGTATAAGTCTTATTGTCGAGAATGGTGGCCCTCAAGGAGTCGTTCCCTTTGGAGGAAGGAAAGATATTACGGGTACAAACCCAATAGCCTATGGAATACCTACCTTTGATCAGCCCATTATATTTGATGCTGCTACCGCAGAACATGCCTACGGACGAATACGACAAGCAAAAGAAAACGGCGAAAAACTTCCGATGAACGCATATGTTGATAAAGAGGGGAATATTACCACTGATCCAAATTTAGCCTATGCAGTATTACCTTTTGGAGGATTTAAAGGATACGCGATAAATATTTTAATAGAACTATTAAGTGGTGCACTGGTGAGAGGAAAAAGCGGTCTGGATCAGCCAATGGATTCTCAGCGCTATATTGGAACACTGATATTAATAATTGATCCTGCTGCTTTTGGAGATATTAATGATTTTAAAAAGGCCTCAACAAAACTAGTTACCGACCTGCTGGCTGTACCTCCGACTGATCCACAAAAACCCGTAAAAGTTCCTGGGGTACGCGGAGGACAAAGAATTATAGCCAGTAAAGAAAAAGGAATAATTGATATAAAAGACAATGAATGGAATAAATTTTTGAATGCTTATAATAAGCTTAAAGAAGATCACTCGAAATAAATTATCAGCTGATATGAACTGGCTTTTACTTACCTTACTAAGTGCCATTACTGCCTCACTCAGTAGAATTCTCCAAAAAGTTTTGCTAAGAGATGATCAAAGTGATCCTTTTGCTTTCGGATTTGTGTTTCAACTCAGTGTAGCGGGAATCTTTCTGATATACACGCTGATAACCGGTAGTTTTGAATTCCCTAGTTACAATGGATTGCTCATAAATGTCTTGATAATGGCCATATTTTATAGTTTAGGGAATGTTTGTATATTCAAAGCATTTAAATATGCTGCAGCGTCTGAGGTTTCCATTATTCTCGCAACAAGTACGATATGGATCGTCATTGCTTCGTTTTTTATACTTGGAGAACGAATCAATGGTCTAAATTTTGTAGGTATACTCTTAATTTTAGTTAGTGTAATTGCCATCAATTACTCCAAGAATTCATGGAAATTTAGTAAAGGACATGTCTTTGCGCTTCTGGGATCGTTATTATTTGGTATTGCTTTTACTAACGATGCCTATATTGTAACTAGATACCACAGTATTGCGTCATACATGGTCATTGCGTTTGCGGTTCCTGGTGTATGTAGTTTACTTTTTAGTCCAAAATCTATATACAACTTGGGCTATTTTGCTCATTCAAAGGTAGTAAGGAATTTAATAATTTGCAGTCTATTTTATTCACTCTCGGCAATTACAATTTTTACTGCATATAAACTTGGTGGGCAGGCTTCGATAATTTCATCTATCCAGCAAACAAACATTATATTTACAGTAATTTTCGGATACCTGGTCTTAAAAGAAAAAGACAAATTAGCTAACAAAATTGTTGGAGCGTTATTAGCATTTTTGGGAGTGATGTTGTTAATTTAGGAAAGATTATTCCACCACAATTATTGTCCCTGTATGCTCGGGATTAAATTGATCATGATAGGTATACGTATTCGGGGACTTAAATATATGTGTCAGCGTAGATCCCTTCTGGAAAACTCCTAAATTTAATTCTGGAAATTTTTTGTTTTCAGGATAATCATCAGAATTTACAGAAGCTTTATCATTGGATGAATTATTAGAGAAACGTACCGCCGTTCCAGGTTTTATCTCTATAGTATTCGGTTGAAATCCTTGATCGGTCAAACTAATGGAAATTTCTTTGGGAACTGAATTCACTATAGATTTCTGTTCAGTTGGTGGAGACTTTTTTGTAAAAAAAGTAGTTAATGCAACGAGCATTAATGCGAGGAAAATAATAATAAAGGGCGTGTATTTGTTCATAAATTACCATGTTTATTGGTAGGTGATGGTAAGCTTTGGTGCATTTGCTGATCCAGAATCATAGCTGCTGATAAACTTCCTCCCCCAGGCACTTCCTGATCCTTTGATAATAATAGACAGGGCATTTCCACTTACCCAATCAGGTCTATTAACCAATTCTTGAATTATCGGGGTAATACTATTCAGTGAATACCAGGTATTTGCCGTCCATTGCAGATTATCACTTTGAACAACGGACGCGGTAGTCAGTGGTCGTGCAGATGGCAAGCTGGTAGTGCTAAAAGCCGTACTGTTACCAGTAGCATTCCCTGCAATGGCAAAACTCAATGTTAGCCACTGACTTTGACTGGATCGCAACTGAATCGTTGCTGTTTTAATCTGAGCATTCTTAGGAATAGTAATTCCGGTAAATCGTAATCCGAGATAGCTGGAGGTTGCCGAGGAAGCATTGCCAATCCAAGCGGGATTGCCATTGGTTGTTAAAGTAGTCCCGTCTTGAGTTACATCGTCTGCACTGGCGACTATCTGTTTGTTAAGAGTTGCGATGGTTGGCGTTGGTGATGGGGTTGGTGATGGGGTTGGTGATGGGGTTGGTGTCGCTGTCGGAGTGACGATATTCATTCCAAAATTCACGGTTGTATTTGCAGCTACTGAAATATTTACAGGATTTGTTGTGGTATTTAAGTAACTTTGTGGGAGTGTCGCTGTAACTGCGTAAGTTCCAACTGGGATGGTTGTAAAGGTAAAAATTCCGTTAGCAGAGGTTGTGAAATTTTGCGCTGGTTGAGTACTGATAGATACAGAAATATTTGATATTCCTGTTTCGTTAAGATCTTGAAAGCCATTGCTATTGAGATCAGCGTACACAATTCCTGTCACTTCGTAGGTTGGAATTGGAGTAGGAGTTGGTGTATTTGTTGCGGTAGGAGATGGTGTCATAGTAGCCGTTGGAGTAGAGGTCATAGTAGGTGTGGCGGTAGGGGTTTCAGTAGGAGTTACTGTCGGTGTAGGCGTAGGTAAATCTGTCGGTGTTGGTGATGGTGTTGGGGTTTCAGTAGGAATCACTGTTGGTGTAGGTGTAGGTAAATCTGTAGGCGTTGGAAATGGTGTGGGAGTTTCTGTTGGAGTTACTGTCGGTGTAGGCGTAGGTAAATCTGTAGGTGTTGGTAATGGTGTTGGAGTCTCTGTTGGCAATGGAGTAGGTGTCACGGTAGGTATGAGGGCTTCTGTTGGAGTTGGTGTAGGTATCTCCGTTGGGAAAGGGGTTATCGTAGGTGTAGGCGTAGGGATTTCGGTTGGTGTTGGTGTGTCTGTTGGAATTGGAATTAATTGTATACCAAAATTTTGAGTGCTATTGAGACTTAATGGTACGTTCTCAGGATTGGTTGTTGTCGTTTGATATCCACTGGGAACAGTGAGATTGACTGAATACACCCCCAGAGGGAGGGTAATAAATGTATAATTTCCCTGATCATTAGTTACTACTGTTTGGGTGACAGGACCAGTAACTGAAACCTGAGTGATCCCAGAAAAACCTAGTTCATCAATATCTCTGACACCGTTTCCATTACTATCTAGATAGACATTTCCTTGTAAGGTATAAGTGGGAATTGGTGACGGAGTTGGTGTGGATGTTTCAGTTGGAGTGAATGTCGCAGTGGGGACTGCTGTAGATGTTGGTGTTGAGGTAAGTGTTGGCGTTGTTGTAAGCGTAGGGGTTAAGGTTGCTGTTGGTGATGAGGTTGGAGTAATTGGAAGTGGTGTTTCTGTTGGGGTGATTGTTGGATTTGGACAATTCGAAGTATTAGTAAGAATATTAGTCCAACATTGATCTCCATATGATTCAATGGTCCTAGTGACATTTTGGAGGTAATAATAGTCACCAATAAGTGCATCCGGTATATCAAGATATTTTCGTAATGTAGTTGGTGAATCTTTCTTCACCCAGACATGATACGGGAAAATCATACCTCTTGAGTCTGGTGGATTTCCAGTTCCTTCACCAAAATAGACAGTAGCCATGGGGGCTTGGGCCATCCACCAAAAAGGGAAAATATATTCTCCACGGGCTATAGAATAATTGTCTGATTCTGTTCCCAACACTGCTGTTGATAATACTGGATCATCATATATATACCGACCTATTTCCGGACTAATATCCAAAAATTGAAAGCCTAAATACATATAGGTCACCATATATGACCAACGTTCTCCGCCATTAAACTGATACGCATTGCTGGCATTTGTTCCAAAGGTATTGAGATTTTTCCCATTGGTTAACCCCGTATTTATATCGTTGACTGCTGTCGTTTCCATTGCCGTATCAGGATTTGGTTTTTCATGAGCCATACGTGCGATACCGATTGCGCCAGCAATACTGGTATATTGAGTACTTACTTCAGATTGGTAAGAAGTATAAAACGATTTAATATTTGTCCAATTCGTATTGATGTAGTTCCAGTCTCCGGTGTTGTGGGCATAGAGCCAGAGAGCATATAAAGAAAATAATTTAGGTCGAGTTGCATAGGTACTTGGTATACTCCCCAGTTCTGCTGCAGTTAATTGTTCAGGCTGTCGTTTCGTGCCTACCTGTGGATCAAGTAAGCTTGCATTCCACAACGGATAGGTAGTCATCTCTTGCTGCAGATAGGTACGAATTGCTGATTGAGTCGATGCACTGACATATGGATACACCATACTTAAGGTATAGACTGTGTCATAACGGTGATACCAAAAATATTGTCCGGTAGTGCCATATATCTCACCATAGGCTGCTCGAAATGGAGCCAGATGACCTGCATTAACTATTTTGGTAACTTCTGTTTCCAGTTTAGTTTTTAAATCATTGGCATTGGGTGAAATATTTTGTGGTGATAGATATTGATAAATGTACGTATCATACGCACCGGCGAGAACTGGTGTAGCTACCCTGTGTGATACCAAAACAATAGTTATAAGAATAAGAGTTTTGTAAATGAATGTTAAATATGGGTGAAATTTCATAAAGTTACTGTCCGGTTATTCCGACAATTGCACTGATAGCTGTTTCGGTGACATACATCATTGGAGTTGAACCTGTTTGTGCTAGGGCAACAGGAATCCACCCATCGGGAACACTGTAAGAGGTTGGGGGACGGTTGTCTGTTTGTTGCGAATCATTGCCGTAGTAAATAATTTGATAGGGCCATCCTCGAAAATTACCCCCATCTTCATAGGCAAGTGAGTGAGTAATCCTGGTCATGAGACCTGTAGCCAGATTAATAGAAATAGTTCCCCGAAAATCGTTGTCAAAATAGAGATTTGATCCACCAACAGATAAGAAAAAAGTATTATCTATTTCGGGGTGAAATTTATTGCCATTGGAATTAGGAATGGTTATCCGATTCCCCGTGGCCATATCCATAGCACTGATATCTGGACAGAAACTTGTTCCAAAACAACTGTAGGTTGGACTAGATCCCAAAAAGGTAGAGACTTTGGTTCTCCAATAGGTAAGTACCCTGCCTTGGTTATCAATAACTGGCGGATGAGGTGTCATTCCGGAACCTCCACCAACAGTTCCCATAGCAACTTCATATGGTTCTGCACCGGTGGTTCCGTCTATAACATACATAGTTTTACGTTCAGGATTAGTAACTAACCAATTGGCTATTGCTGGTTTTTCTGAGGTCAACCAGTCTGGATTTGTGGGGAGAGCCGACAAAACACTATCCATTACTGTTTCCGTGCCACCAATCGATGACATTGTTCTGACGATAACTTTTGTACCCGATACTACTGGCCAGGAATATTGGAAGCTCTGGCCGATCATGAATTTTGGTGTCCACTTTTCTAAACCTGTGGTTGTATCTAGTCCATAGAAATTCATATTTTCAGCCCCAAAAAAAACACTATTTCCATCTTCACTAACTGCAGCAGCGGCAACAATTGGAGCTTTATTAAATTTTCCTAAGGGATCTCGGGTGTCGTATTTCCATTTTAAATTTCCCGTTTGTACATCAACTGCATAAAAGCTTCCATCACGTGATCCTATATATACAGTCCCTGAAGAAATTACTGGAGCTGCACTAATCCCGGCCCCTGTTTGGTAGGCCCATTTCAGCGATCCATCAACGACATTAATACCATAAAGTTTGCCATCCATCGAAGGTACTGTTACCACACCGTTATCATAGGCAGCCGTGGCAAATATTGGCCCATCTGTTGGGTAATCCCAGAGATTATCGCCGGTGAGCGAATTAACTGCGTAAAAAACACCATTCGTGGCGCCAAAAAAGGTTTTTCCTGCAGCAGTAATAGGTTGCATTTGTCCAGAAAAAATAATTGTCGAGGTGAATCCTGAAGCAATACCATCGGTGATACTTTTATTGGTAGCTGAAACAAAATTCTTTACAATATGGGTTTTATCCATCCATACCCACTTAGCAGAATAATTGGGATTCACTTGGACACTGGTTCGCCCAATATGTTGGGCATTAAATTGCAACTGAGGCCAATCTGTTGCTGATGAGGAGGGAACAGGTGCAAGGCCAAAATTTTGTGTTTGCGTCGGACTGCCACTGATACTGATGGTGGCTGGATTTGCTGTGGTCGTTAGATATCCCGAAGGAACCGTCAGGGTAGCTTGATAAAGACCAACGGTAAGATTGTTAAATGAATATGAGCCAGATGCGGTTGTTGTTGTCGTTTGGTTTACTGGGCCAGTAAGAGTGATGGAGGCATTGGCATAACCTACTTCGGATACATCGTTTACCCCATTTTGATTTGTGTCGAGATAAATGATTCCAGTCAGATTTGTTGTGTTTGTAACTGTGGGCGTAGGACTATTGAGTGGTGTATTTGTAGGGAGTACAGTTGGTGTTGCCGTAAAAGAAGGATTGGGTGTTATTGTAGGAGCTAGTGTCGGTGTACTCGTAAGTGTGGGTGTTAAAGTCAGGGTTATTGTAGGTGTAGGGGTTATTGTCCCAGTCGTATAATCGACCACTAATCTGGCAGCGGTGGCTGCTCCGCCGTCATAGCTTTTTATAAATTTCCTTCCCCAGGCTGTAGAGGTTCCCTTGAGAACCAAAGAGATACTATTTCCACTTGCCCAATCACTTCTATTAACTACTTGTTGGATAATTGGAGCTATTTCATCCATTGCATACCAGGTATTGGTAGCCCAATTGGTATTCGAAGTATGGTTGAAGAGTTGAGACCCTAAGGTTCGTTGAGAAGGTTTGGCCGTGGTACTAAATACCGGACTATTTCCTGAAGCATCTGCTCCTAAGGTAAAAGATATAGTATGCCATTGAGCTTGACTCGAATTAAACTCCAAATGAGCTGAGGTAATGGTTGCGTCTTTGGGAATGGACACAGTTTGAAATCGAAGTCCAAGATAACTTGCTGTTGCTGAACTTGCATTGCCTACCCACATGGGTGAATCTGTGGTCGAAAAGGTTGTATTATCTTCATTGACATCATCACCAGAGGAAATTATTTGAAAAGTACTGGTCACGGCTTTGACTAGATGAGGGGACGAGAGAACAAGGAGTGAAAATATGATAAAGGCAGTGAAACGTTTCTTTACAACTATATTCATTTAATAAATTCAATAATAAGCATCATAGTATATTTCTAATACGCGGTTGTCAATTATGGGTTTAGATGGGGAAAATTCTTTTATGCACATTAGAAGGCTGATTCTCTATGTATTCCAGGACGAAGAACTCTGAATGATAAAAAGAAGCAAATGAGTACCAACACGGCCCCTACTAAAAATGGAAACGGCACAGAAATTGTAGCTACAGCGCCACCGACGAGCGGGCCGGCAATCATTCCCAAGCTCTGATAAGAAGCGTTCAATCCCATGATCGAACCTTGAGATTTCTCATCAGCTTCTTGCGACAAAATAGTTGGTATCAGCGTCTGAGCAACACTATTCGCTATTCCTAAGATGACCGAGGCAATTATAAATAGCGGCAATGAGCGAGAGACATACATCATGGCAAAGGATAATGAAGTAAACAGCATCGATAAAGTAAAAGATTTTTTCATTCCCAATATTTTTGATATTTTTCCAACAATAAGATTTTGGGAAATCAATCCTACAATACCAAAGAGGGTAAATAGTTGTGCATTTTGAGATTCAGATATCTTTAAGATATTCATGGTAAATGGTTGAAAACCATATAACAATGCACAGGCAAAGGCCAAAAAGAAAATTAGGGTTATGAGGAAGGTCATACCTACATTTGGATCAAAAAGGGTATGCCAGAGCATCTTAAGATCGAATAGTTTCCCTTTGGCTACCTCTCCCATATGAGCATTCGTTTCGGGAAGATACAAAGCTGTTAATGCTGCGGCTATTGTAGTGATTACCCCTGCGATGATGAAGGGAATTGCAGCTCCAAAAATTACAGTAAAGGCAGCAATGGCTGGACCAAATATAAATCCAAAACTAAAAGCAGATCCAATAAAACCAAATGATTTGGCTCTGTCCTGTGGTTTGGTGGTATCAGAAATAACGGCAAAGATAACTGGAATATTTCCGGCAGTTAGGCCATCCAGGATACGAGCGATGTACAAGAAAAGGATATTTGGTGCGAAAGCCATGGTAAAAAACGATAAGGCGGTACCAATAATAGAAACTAATAACATGGGTCGTCGGCCATATTTATCCGATAAACGTCCGATAATGGGGGTCGATATAAACTGACACACGGAATAGACAGCAAATAATAAGCCGTTTTGAAAATCGGTGAGTCCAAATTTCTTTGAATAGGCATAGAGGATGGGAATAATGATCCCATACCCCAACATATTTACAAAGGCGATGAGAGCGATGATAAGTAAGTTTCGATTAATTTTAAACATAACCAAGAAAATAATTTATTTGAGCGGGTGAAGGGAATGGTTCGACTTCGCTCACCACTTCGTCATACCCAATCGGAAGTCATCCGTTTCTCCCAGTTAACAAATAATCTAGACAAGAGTCTAGATTGTTTCTTGAGCGGGTGAAGGGAATGGTTCGACTTCGCTCACCACTTCGTCGTACCCAATCGGAAGTCATCCTTTTCTCCCAGTTAACAAATAATCTAGACAAGAGTCTAGATTATTTCTTGAGCGGGTGAAGGGAATCGGACCCTCTACATCTTCTTTGGGAAAGAAGCATTCTACCAGTGAATTACACCCGCACTTATAAAAGGTATTATAGCAATTCTTGAATATCCTAAGCTAGGCACGTAAAATATTTGTCCATGTCAAAAGAAATAGATACAAAACCTTCTAATCAACGTGAGTTACCTACAGGACTAGTGGTGGGAGAATTACTAGAATTACCCTATGAACAGCAAGCCCGGCTAGCAAAATCGTTACTTGAAAATCAACAGATACCACACATGAGTAATCAGGAGCATACCTTTGCTGATTTGCTCTGCGATGAATTTAATATGTCTCTCGATAATAAGCATTTGGTATGTTCAATATATGGGATTACTCCAAAACAATTTGAAGAATTATATGAAAAAAGTTCTATCCTCGGTGTGTTATCTCATCACGCTAAAAAATCTTTAAGCAATTCTTTATTGCAAATATACAGGGTTTCTAAAGAGGGTTATGTAATGAGTTGGCGACAAAAGCCAGGAAGTTATATATTGATTGATCGTACTAAAACAGTTAAATTCCCGTATTTTAATTCACCAATATATAACCAAATTAGTAATTTAATATATATGGGAACCGTAGATCAAAAAGGAGATACTATCATTCCTTATATAAATAAATTAGAAATTTCTTTGTTATCACAATGTCTATTTTTGTCTGTTTTGAAACGAGGAATTTCTTTTGATTCTTTGATCCGTAAAGGCCTACACAAAACATATGGAAAGAAATCCTTAACTATATTACATGGACATATGAATGATATAACTGAAAAACTTACTGGCACTGCTTTTACAATAAGACGAAATACAGTTGCTGAAACATATCAAGTTGTATACAAAAACCCCCTACCTGGTGGTAGGGGGTAGTGTGTCCTTGTATCGTTATCGCTCTTAAGGCATTAAAAATACGTTTCCTGGATGAATTAATCCCGGGTTTTTCAGATTATTCATTTTGGCTATTTCTGTCCAACGATATCCGTTACCATACCGTTTAACACTGATACTCCAGAGTGAATCTCCTTGTACTACGGTGTATTGTTTATCGGTTGATGCCGATGATGTCTGACCTTGCTGCATAGTTTCTGATCCCTGAGTTCCAGTTGCTCCAGTTGGCCCTTGGGTTAGTACTGTTGGTACCGGTGTTACCGAGGGAACAGGGGTACTAGATGGTGCCGGTGTGTTGGTTGGAACCGGTGTGCTAGATGCAACAGGTGAGGTACTTGGTGCACTCGTGGTAGACGGTGCCATAGCAACTCCACTTGGACCTGTCGTTCCTTGAACACTGGTACTGATACCAGCAACCTCAGGAATAACTATTTTCATTCCTTTTTCTAAATGAGAATTTTCATTCATGTTATTAGCTTTTTCGATTTCGGTATATTTAAATCCATCTTTATAAAACTTTTCAGCAATACTCCATAAGGTATCACCAGCTTCAACAGTATAACTAGCAGAAGCTGTTGCAGAATTTTCCTGAACAGTCTGAGTTTCTGGAGTATTTGTCTGTGGATTATTTCGATTGCGAATTACGTTAACAATCATTGCCCCAATTACAAATACTACTGCTAAACCGAGGGCGACAGAGATAACGTTTTCTATGGCTGATGGTTTTGATTCTGAAAAATCATCAGAGTCGGGGACTGATGGTTGTTCTTTTTCAAAAACAACTTGTCGTTCTTTTTTTGATTTTGTGGCCATGCGAACCTCCTTAAAAAATAAATATGTAAACTAGGCAGAAATGAGTACAAAATGAAGTTGCTCTTAGTGAAGTCGCAACGGCGCAGTTTGATTAATTTAGATCCACTTCAAGACTATATTTACATACTGTGATAGTGGTTGGCAAGAGGAGATTACACCATAGGCTGGGGTATAGTTTGGATATCGAAATCTCTCAAAAATTTCGATAAATAATTGAATTTATCTCATCGATAGTTAGTGACACCCCCTTAGGAGTTGGGGTTTGTTGACGGATGGCTTGTTGAAGTTCTTCTAGTGTTGTTCCCATAACGCTTGCTACTTTTTGGGCAAACTCAGCATATCTCACAGGTCGCATTGCTTCTAATTCTTCTAACGCTTGTCGTGTCCACGCACCTTCCTGTTCACTAACAACTGGCATAAAAAATACTTTTCCAATAGGTCGAACTTTTAAAACACCATTTTTTTTAATGCCAAGTATTAATTGACAATCTTCATTATCCCTTGGCCCTACGGGGATAACTATTCTGCCATTTTCTTCTAACTGGTCAGCCAGTGTTTGCGGAATATAACGGACTGCAGCCGTAAAGATAATTCCTTTATATGGCGCTT
>JBGALL010000035.1:0-2816 GCA_044223895.1 Candidatus Woesebacteria bacterium | reverse complement strand
ATAAACAGTAACGTTGGTATACCCTAAATCAGCTAAGCGCTTGCGGGCCTGAGTAGCCAATTTTTCTGATAGCTCAATCGTATCAACTGATTCAACACAATGAGAGAGCAAAGCTGCACTCCAACCGGATGCGGTACCTACTTCTAAATAACGGCCAGTCCCATCGGGTTCTAGCATATTTACCATTTTTGCAACTAACGTTGGTTGACTTATGGTTGCACCGTCTAACTGAATAATTTGATCTTCATAAACAGCTTCACCTGTATCTGGAGGAGCAAAGAGTGCTCTATCAGTTTCTAGGAACGCGTCCATAACTAATTCATTAGAAACATACGAGGAAATTTTTCTGAGAAGTTGCGTTTGAGGATGTTCCGCATCAAGAATTTCAGTGACGGATGGTCTGGTTTCTGGAGCACCCATAGGTTGGGCTCATACTAAGCAATTTGCCCAGATGATGCAAGTCCAATTTTGAATAGTTACCTTTTGTCTCTATCTATTTTTAACTGGCTATGAAAGTATACATACAGATGATTTTCCCTCTTAAACACTTACCGACAAGGGGACACTCATCTCAATTTTTCCTATACATTGGAATATATTTATTACTTCCTTGTATATGTATTCTTCATTCAAAGGTCTTTGCCAGTGTGGTTATTAATGAAGTCTTCCCAAAAACACAGGATCCAGCCTATGAATGGGTGGAATTGTATAACGATAGTACTGATTCAATATCACTCGATAGATGGAAACTCCAAAATTCGTCTTCCAACACTTCCTTCGGTATGAATGCCAGTGCGATTATCCAACCCCATGGATTTTTACTTTTTCTTCAAACGCAAACTGGTATCTCGTTGAGTTCTCAGGGAGATACGCTGCGATTAATAAATGAAAAAGGTGAACAAGTAGATAGTCTGACCTATCCAGGTATATTGGGATATAACATGTCATACGGACGGAGTGTGGGTGGTCAATCTTCTGTTTGTACAGTAGCAACCCCTGAAAAAGCGAATGATTGTCCTCCACCACCAACAGTTGTACCTACAGTGATTCCTTCTCCAACCCGAGTTCCCACAGTAACACCCACAGAAGCACCACTGCTAACTACGGTGCTTACCACAGCTATTCCTACTCAGGTTATTATTTCTCCGCCACAATCCATAGTTCCCACTCCAATGATAGAAGAAAGTTCAAAACAGCAACCTCTGGGAATAATTGTAATTGTAGGTATAGTGATTGTATGGATTGTATTAATTGCGATGATACGAATATATAAAAATAAAAAAACCCTTTAATAAACATATAATCCTTGTAGAAGGAGCATTGTTACTTAAGGGCTTTTTTCACATTCATATTCACATACAATTCAATACCTCTGTTTACCTGGATGACCATGACTATCCTAATAGTGAACTGTTGCCAGCAGTTGCGATACCTGCACAAAAAAGGATAAACCACCCCCATACACCGATGTATCCTCTGGCAAGTTTGTCAGGCCAGGTAAGGTCCTGGTGTGGAACTACCAGAAAGACATATCCAAGAATGAGAAAACTTAAAAGGACGAGCAAAATTCCTACTTGGAATCTGGTTAACTTGAAATTTGGCATGTTGACTCCTAACTGTGTGAAATTGCCAATAGGTGAGGTGATTGAATAGGTGAGTGTGAACGTGCGAAAAAACGAGAAACAAAAAAACTACTTCGAAATGTGGTTATTTATTTGGACGTTTCTAGCAGGATAATACTCTAATTTCCTTCTGAGGTAAAATGAACTATAGTTGGTAGTTGAATTTATGAAAAAAAATTATCTTCCTCAGCTTGATGGGCTTAGAGGATGGGCAGCCTTTAGTGTCGCTCTGTGTCATTCCTTCTCTGTACTTACAATCGATGGTGTTCATAATATCTGGGAACGAAGTTTACTCAATGTGTCCGGGAGTTCTGCGATTATAACTCGGTTGATGATGTTGGCTTTCAATACTGATGTAGCTATTGCGATATTTTTTATCATGAGTGGGTACTTGTTAGGGATCTCGTTGGATAATAGCCGATTTACCCATTCAGATATTCTCACCTTTTATAGGAAGCGTTTTGTAAAACTCTACCCGGTATTTTTTGTAATCATGGCTTGTACGGTTCTCTATCTGGCAACGAAGGTTCAATATCAGGTCACCCCAATCGCTTCTGATTGGTTTAATAGTCTCTTGCGTGGACCATTTACCCTGAAAGAGTATCTGGCAAATTTTTTGTTATTTCGATCTTCACTCAGTATCGTATCGTGGACGTTGGTTATCGAAGCACGAACAATAGTTTTTTTTCCAATTCTTTTTTATATTTCTCGAAAATTAAGTCGCAGGAATAATTTTTTATTTCTTGTCTTATTAATTCTTTTCGGTAAACTGATTCCTAAACCAGCGTTAATACAATTTTTATTTTTTTTCTACAGTGGTTTGATCCTTCCTGAATGGAAGTTTTGGTTTGAACGATTAGCTATTAAAAGTCGGGTTTTGAGTACATTTCCTTATCTGATTATTGCTGTTGGCCTAGCTTCTCATGATTTCATTCCCGCATTATTTCGAGTATATATTGTGGTGTTTTCCACCTGGTTAATTATGGGAATTATTTTGTATTCCAATGTGCCAACCTTGATGAAAATTTTTACTCATCCAAGATTGATTGCCTTGGGAAAAATTTCTTATCCGTTTTATCTCCTCCATTTTTTAGTGTTATATATTATTGGAACGATATTTCTGAAAACATTTCCTCTCCAATTACTATCTCAATATAATCTAGTGTTTCATGTGTCGCTCGCGCTAATTTCTGT
>JBGALL010000034.1:0-17310 GCA_044223895.1 Candidatus Woesebacteria bacterium | reverse complement strand
GCTTTGTCATGTTGTACCACAAGTCTCATAGCATCTTCGAATAACTGATCTTTTCCGTCACCACCACCTCCACCAGCGGCACTTCCTTTTTTACCATTAACGGAACCCGTTTGTTTAATAACTTCTTCTGTATAGGCTACCGGAGGATTTTTATCTTTCAAGAATTTCACCACCGCATTTACTTCTTTATCAGATACATAGGTTCCTTGAATACGACTTGGCTTAGAAGAATCAGCCGGGATATAGAGCATATCTCCTCTGCCTAATAACTTTTCAGCGCCTGGTTGATCTAACACAACACGAGAATCAACCATTGAAGATACATTGAAGGCTATACGTGTTGGGACGTTGGCTTTAATAAGACCGGTAATAACGTCAACACTAGGACGTTGAGTAGCTAAGACTAAATGAATACCAGCAGCACGGGCTTTTTGGGCCAAACGACAGATAGCATCTTCCACTTCAGTTGGTGCAAAAGCCATTAAATCAGCAAGTTCGTCAATGAGAATAACAATATATGGCATTGCCTGAAATCCTGATAATTCATTGAAACCTTCAATATTTCTTACCCCTACTTCAGCAAAACGGGTATAACGATTCTCCATTTCAGCTACAGCCCAACGCAAACTCGACAAAATTTTATCAACTTCGACGATAACCGGCGTTAATAGATGAGGGATTCCGTTGTATCCAGTGAGTTCGACTCGTTTTGGATCTATCAAAATTAAGCGGACTTCAGCAGGGGTAGTTCTGAACAATAATGAGGTAATCCAGGTATTCACCAAGACTGATTTTCCAGATCCCGTAGTTCCTGCGACCAGAGAATGAGGCATTTTAGAGATATCACCAATAACTGGGCTTCCAGAGACATCTAACCCTAAAGCCACGGAAAGTTTTCCTTTGGCTTTACGAAGAATGTCTGACTGCATCATTCTCTTCAAGGTTACAAACTCTAATCCACGATTTGGAATTTCAATGCCTACGAGATCTCTACCAGGAATAGGAGCTTCTATACGTACTGAGCCGGTTGGAGCTGCAAGAGCTAACGCCAAGTCACTTGAAAGTGAAGTAATCTTGGAAACTTTCGTTCCTAAAGCAATTTTTAAAGCATATTGTGTAACTGCCGGCCCAGCATTTACTTCTACAACTTTGGCAGTAATTCCAAAACTTTCTAAGGTCTTTTCTATTACATCAGCATTTTGACGAACGTTACCACGATCTGCCTTATTACCTGGTCCGTCAGACAAGAGACTCAAGGGTGGATATTCCCACATAGCCATATCGCCTGGCTGATTTGACATCGGCATATTTATTTTCAATTCTTGTTTTGGAACACCCGTAGCAGCAGAGGGTGGTATAGATTGATTAATTTTTACTGGAGCTGTGATAAGTGGTTTTGGTTCTTTCCCATGAATTTGCGGAGAAATTTTTTCTTCATGTACGCCCTTAATTTTTAACGGTTGATCCACGGCAATTCCCAACTTTGGTTCACGTTTGGTGACTAATCCGGAAAATATACCGCCAATGCCTTCCCAAATTCTCTGAGCAACTAATAAGAAAAATCCCACAATTTTATCCAAAGAACTATTAAATAGCAGTAACAATCCTATAACAAAAGTAGTCAAAAAGACCAAAACTGTACCTTGGACACCCACATAGGCAGTAACGAAAACAAATAAGGCTTCTCCAACTAACCCAGCTTGTGATAGTGCTAACAATGAGGCTAGAATGATTCCTAACCCCATTGGAACGGGTGGCTGAGCAATTGCAGATTGCAATTGAAAAAAAAGTAAACTCAAGGATACAAGATACGGCGGAATTGCGTACATCCCCCACCCAAATCTCGCCATTAATTCTTCACGTAGTTGGGTTAAAAGAGGTGCATCGCTGAAGAAGGATAAGGTAATCGTCCCAGCTATAAGCCAAAACCAAATAGCTCCTACGGTAAAAATCGTCTCTTTTTTGACGTTAAATCCAGGTCCCTTTCTTTTTTTGTAACTTCTTTTTTTGACAGGTTTTTTCTTCATAGGTAGTATAAATTACGAGGAATAGTTTTAAATTGTATAAATTAATAGAAACAACTGAATACTTGCGTATCACTTAGTATAGCGTATCTTCTAGTAATATCAAGGAAACTTTGTTATAATTCTATAAAAGTGTTCTGCCTGAAAGGGAATCCCCTCAGAAGGGGATTTTTTGTTTTTTGAAAGGACCCGAGATTATTATGAAAATTCGTAACATCGCCATTATCGCTCACGTTGACCATGGAAAAACTACTTTAGTTGACGGGATGCTTAAACAAACTCATACCTTCCGTGACAATCAAGCAGAGATGAATCAAACTACAATTCTAGATAGTAATGATTTGGAACGAGAAAAAGGAATTACCATTTTGGCAAAAAACACTGCCATCATGTACAAAGATACTAAAATTAATATTATTGACACACCAGGCCACGCAGATTTTTCAGGCGAAGTAGAACGGGTTATCAACATGGCTGACGGCTGTCTATTAATTGTTGATTCTGCAGAAGGTCCCCTTCCTCAGACTCATTTCGTTTTACAAAAAGCTCTTGAGCACAATCTCAAAGTTGTCGTTATAATCAACAAAATTGATAGAAAAGATGCCAGACCTCAAGAAGTTCTTCATGAAACAGAAGAATTATTCTTAACTTTAGCTCAACATGAATCTCATCTTCATTTCCCCGTTTTATATGCTATTGGCCGAGAAGAAAAAGCTTGGAAACAACTTCCTGCTGATCCTACAGAACCTGCTGACTTATCAGCTATTTTTGAAACTATTTTAGAAACTATTCCCGAACCAGCTGGTGATCCTACTAAACCATTCACCATGTTGGTATCTACTCTTGATTTTGACTCATACAAAGGAACCTATGCCATCGGAAAAGTTCTCGATGGAACTATTAAAGTTGGAAATCGCATTAATCAATGGAATGAAGACAAAAAACTTGGCAGTTTTACGGTTGAACACGTATTTACCAGTAGAGGACTCGCTCGTGAAGAGGTAGCTGAAGGTGTAACTGGAGATATTATTGGTATTACTGGCGTTCCAGATGTTGGTATCGGACAGACCTTAGCAGCTCCTGAAATAGAGAAAGGACTTCCTACTATTATTTTAGAGGAGCCTACGTTAAAAATTCTTTTGCAAGCCAATACATCTCCATTTGCAGGTCGTGAAGGAGATTTTGTCACCGCTCGTCAAATTCAAGAACGTTTACAAAAAGAAAAGAAAACCAACATTGGTTTGAAAATCGAAGAAAATACTGAAGGCACTGGATTTTTAGTTTCAGGGCGTGGAGAACTTCATTTAGCTATTTTATTTGAAAATCTTCGCCGCGAAGGATACGAATTTCAAGTTGGAAAGCCAGAAGTTATCATGAAAGAAATCGACGGAGTCAAAAGTGAGCCATTTGAAGAACTAACTATCGAAATTCCTAAAGAACATATTGGTGTAGTCACTGAAGAATTAGGACGACGCCGAGCAGAACTCATGGATACCAAAACAGATGATCGTGGAATTACCAAGATGTTATACAAAATTTCCAGTCGAAACCTTTTGGGATTCCGTGGAGATATCCTTACCAAAACTCGTGGAACCGGAATTTTTGCCTCACGAATGATCGGTTATTTACCTGAAGAAGCAAAATTAGAACAACTTCGTAATGGAGTGCTTATCGCTACCGAAGGTGGAAAAACTACCAGTTATGCCTTAGAAACGGTGCAAGAGCGTGGAAGATGTTTAATTGGCCCTGGAGTAGATGTTTACGAAGGTATGATTATTGGTATCAACAACCGTCAAGAAGATATTGAAATGAATGCTGTTAGAGCGAAAAAACTGACGAACTTCCGATCAAATGCCGATATCGCAGTTGTTTTGGAACCACCAGTATCACTTTCTCTCGAACAATGTCTTGATTTTATTGAAGATGATGAGCTATTAGAAGTGACACCTCAAAGTCTTCGCCTTAGAAAGAAATATCTTACCAAAACTGATCGTACCAGATACCAACGATCGAATTGAGAATGGAAATTTTTTCTTCTTTGAATGAGATCTACGAACACAGACTCGTGAAGTGATTGATGTTCTGTTTACCCATCCTTCACCCTTTACTATCAAGACTCTTTTTAATCTAGACCGTCTTGATCATCCTCAAACATACGGCTATGCCTTTGCTCCGTATCAAGATCGATGGTTATTCCCGTGGTTAGAAAATAACGATTTATCAATAAATACAGTAAACGAACCAATATTTAAAGGTATTTTTAACATAGACCAAGACCATCAACGAATACTTTATTTCCCAGGGAAAATAGCATCAAAAAGAGATAGCTATCGAAGTTCTTTTGCTCCCATGTCATCAAATTTTGATTATATGGGAAGTCTGCACAATTTATTGCAGGTAGTAGAGGGTAATGATATTCCGTTTTATCAAGCGACCCAAATTCGAGATATCACCAATCAAAAATTGGGACGTACTATGGGTGATTACATGCAATGGGAACAAACCCGAAGAAAAGTTGAAAAAGCCTTTACAGAGTCGACACGATATGAAGGAAGTGAAGCCTACCAAATTGAGGGACACATACAGTTAGAACAGATTCTCAAAGGAACACTTTTACCAATTAAAGAACCGCTGTTAACAGAAGCGTGGATTTCTGAATTACAAACTTTTTGGTAAGAGAAAATATTTACAATACGCAGCCAAGGTGGGACTATCATGGATGGTTCCGTCTGAAATCATCTGTTTTAATTGCTCTTCAGAATATTCTTTCATTACTAAATCTGCCTCTTCTCCTAAGACAGTTCTAGCGCCTTCAATACAATTTTCTGCTAGATAAATATAAAAAGCTTGCGTTTGATTACCATTGGCTAAGTATATGTATCCTAATTTTTTCCAATCCTGACTGGTCATCCCTGTTTCTTCAGTAAGCTCACGCTCGGCTCCAATTTGAGGGTTTTCATTATCTTCTAAACCACCTTGGACAAATTCTAAAGAACGTTTCTTAATTGGATAACGGTATTGATCCACTAATAAAAACTTATTGTCTTTTTTGGCGATTACGACAACAAAATCATTTCGTTCGACAACATCGAAGGTAGTTTCTACTCCATCTGGCTGAATTACCTCATCAGAATGTAGAGTCATCCATTTACTTTTGTAAATAACTCGAGAAGATATTTTTTTCCAAGAATGATTTGTAGAATCCATAGTTACACTTCAACAATGACTGGAACAATGAGAGGGTATCGTCCTGTTTCTTTTTCAAGTGTCCGAGCAACATTCTCACTAATTAACTTGCGAACAAACTGCCAATCGATGATTCTCCCTTTTTTCAATTTAAGTGACTGATTGGTTACTTGTTTTACTTTTCTCATCAGATCACCAGATTCCCTGGTATAGACAAACCCTCGAGAGATAATATCTGGCTCTGAAGTAACTTTCCCAGTAGATTCTTCCACGGGAACTACAATAACTACAATTCCTTCAGTAGCAATTTGTTGGCGATCCCTCAAAACGACCGTGCCTACATCTCCTACTCCCAACCCATCTACCATAATTTGTTCTAGTTCTACCATTTCAGCAACTTTGGGATGTTCCCCGGCACGGAATTCTAAAACCTGGCCTTCTTCTGGTACTAAGACGTCTTTTTTACGGTAGCCTAATTCTTCGGCCAAGCGACGATATTGCATCATATGCTTATAGGTTCCTCCAATTGGCAAAATATATTTTGGGCCTATAGCTGATAACATCAACATCATATCGCCTTGACTACCATGACCGGAGACGTGGAGGTCTTCCATGATACTGGAATACGATACTCGAGCTCCCTTTCGATATAATTGCTCGATCAATTTTTCAACATTATGTTCATTTCCTGGGATGGGATCTGCAGAAAAGACTACAGTATCCCCATCTTTAATCGACACCATTTGATGTCCATCATTGGCAATCCGTGATAGTGCACTCTCAGGTTGAGCCTGACTTCCTGCGACAATTAAAAATTGTTTTTCCGGAGGTAAACGCTTGAGATCTTTATCACGAATAAGCGATTCTCGTGGTACATGAACTACTCCCATACGGATTGATTCTTCTACGTTTTGATCAATACTTCTCCCGAAGAAAGCTACCTGACGTCCATGTTTTACAGCTAATTCTATAGCCAGCTGGATACGTGATATATTACTTGATTGAGTTGTAAAGAAAAATTTTCCATGACACATCGCTAGTTCTTTTTCTAAGGTCTCCCCAACAATCTGTTCAGATCTAGTAAAACCACGACGTTCACTTCCCAGACAATCAGTGAGTAAACAGAGAACTCCTTCTTTACCCACAGCGGTAATTTTATCTAATTCAGAAAGCTTCCCATCAAGCGGATTGAAATCAAATTTATAATCACTTCCATGGTAAAAAATACCAATTGGAGAACGAATAATCAGATTAGCTGCATCTGGTACAGAATGAGTCATTCTGACGAAAGAAACATTAAATACACCTATTTGAAGGCTGTCTTCAAAATTTACCGGCTTAACATAGTGTCCTATTTTGCGTTCTTTCAATTTAATGTTTGCAAAAGCAGCAGTTAATGGGGTTCCCCACATTGGCACAGCTCCTAATTTTGGATAGAGATATTGGACCCCACCAATATGATCTTCATGACCATGAGTAAACACTAATCCTCGAATATATTGTTTTTTATCAGCTAAATAAGAGACATCAGGGATAACAATATCTACTCCGTACATTTCAGGATCAGGGAAACCAATACCGCAGTCGACTAATAAAATATCTTTTAATTTTCCATCTATTCGATATTCATAGCAAAACATATTTTTTGTAACATTCCCTGTTCCGCCTAGAGGAAATAATCTGACACTATCTTTTCCTACATGCGAAGAAACTCCTTTGTGTGATGAGGAGCCTTCAAAAATAGTTGAATGTTTTCTATGGGCTTTATACATAATTACTTGTTCTTACAAAAATGTATGAGTTTTATTATCTGTCATCCTGAACGTAATGAAGGATCTCATTTTTTACTCTCCACAAATGTAGGAGATTCTTCGCTTTGCTCAGAATAACAATATAGGAAAACTATACTTTTTGATTTCTAATAAATTTGAATATATTCCTTAATATTTTCAGGTGTCACCTGGAATGAATTTCCTTTACCTTCCACAATCAATCGAGCAATCTTCCGACAAAGGCTATTCATAGTCCGCTCTAGACTACGAATACCTGCATCATACCCAAGCGGACGCACCAGTTTGGGCCAAATTGCTTCATCTATGGAAAGATTTTCTGGTGATAATCCTGACTCTCGCATTAATTGAGGCAGAACATAATTTTTTGCAATCGTAATTTTTTCTTCATCAGAATACGAAGGCATTTGTATTGGTTCTAAACGATCAAGGACAGCAGTTGCTATGTGAGCAGTATTATTAGCCGTTGCAACGAATAAAACTTCTGACAAATCAAAAGGATAGTCAACAAAATGATCTGTAAAAGCAGCGTTTTGTTCTGGGTCCAAAAGTTCAACCAAAACTCCCATGATATCACCGCGGGCATGTTCAGCAACACGGTCGATTTCGTCAAGAAGTATAACAGGATTTTTACTTCCAGCAAAGCGCAACCCTTTCATAATCATTCCTATTTCGGCATCAGGACGTACCCGAGATTGTCCTCTTAATTCCAGAGCATCGCTCATTCCTCCAAATGGGATACGTACAAAGCGTCGTCCCATTGATTCCGCGATAGACTTGGCGAGAGTTGTTTTTCCAGTCCCTACTAATCCAACAAGACACAAAATAGGAGCTCTTCGGGCTAACATACCATGAGACGTTTTCGCGTCACTTTGAGTTCCAGCTTCACTTTCCATTCTCCAGCGATCGATATTTAACTTTAATACAGCAAGATATTCGAGAATTCTATCTTTTACTGGTTTGAGACCATAATGATGTTTTTCTAAAATTTCTTTTGCTTTTGTTAGATCCAGCACATCATCAGTTCTTGTGTTCCAAGGGATATTAACTATCCAGTCTATATATCGAAGCATTTGTTCTACATGGACCCGAGCGGAAATATCATGTTCCAACCTTTCAATCTCCTCTAACTGACTCATAACTCGAGCGGACATTTCGGGAGGAATATTCCTATCGGTTATAAGTTTTCTATATTCTGAAACTTGATCAGTAAGTCGTGACATACAATCAGTATAGCGAAAAAAAATCCCCCCGAGTAGTCGGGGGGATTTTTTCAGTTAAAATCTTCGGCGTGGGCCTCCGAATCCGCCTCGGCGGGGTCCCCCACTACTTGGACGTCGTTCTCTGGGAGGAGCTTTTTCAGCATCTTCTCCAAAGAGCATTGAGAGATCAATACGATGTTGTTCATCGACCTTGATAACTCGGACTTTTACTTTTTGACCAATCTTTACAACATCTTCTGGCGTATTTACATATCCAGTAGACATTTGAGATACATGAACCATTCCTTCTTTCCCCGGGAGAATTTCTACAAAAGCTCCAAAAGGCAACATTCGTTTCACTTCACCCTCGAATTCTTCACCTTCTTTGACTTCTCGAGTTAATCCTTCGATCCAATCAACGGCTTTTTGTACTGATTCCTCATCTGGACCGGATACAGTAACTGATCCATCGTCTTCTACATCTAATGTACAACCGGTAGATCCCTGAATATTTCGGATCATACGACCACCTGGACCGATGATTTCTCCAATCTTTTCAGTAGGGATTTTTACCATCTTTACCTTTGGAGCAAACTTCGAGAGCTTTTGTCGAGGTTCACCTAAGACTGCTAAAATCTTTCCAAGAATAATGGCGCGTGCATCATGAGCACGAGTAAGTGTTTGCTCAACTATTTCATCAGTTAACCCATCGATTTTAATATCTAATTGAATAGCAGTGATACCATTTTTAGTTCCAGCTACTTTAAAATCCATATCTCCAGAGAAATCTTCGATTCCCAAGATATCGGTTAACAAAGTAAACTTGTCACCCTCGGTCATAAGTCCTACAGAAATACCAGCGACTGCTTCTTTAATAGGAACTCCTGCATCCATAAGAGCTAGGGTTGATCCACAAGTAGAGGCCATCGATGTTGACCCATTACTGGACATGATTTCAGAAACCAATCTCATGGTATATGGGAACTCTTCGAGTGACGGAATGACAGCTAATAAAGCCCGTTCTGCCAATGCTCCATGTCCAATCTCTCTTCGAGAAGGTGTACCAAATCTACCTGTTTCACCAACAGAATACGGAGGCATACTGTAGTGATGCATATAGCGTTTTGATTCTTCACCAGCAGGGCTTTCAATCAGTTGTTCCATTGAAGGAGCACCTAAGGTTGCTACCGTTAACGCTTGTGTTTGACCACGCTTAAACATTGCACTTCCGTGAGTTCGTGGAAGAATGCCAACCTCAATATCGATAGGTCGAATTTCATCGATCTTGCGTCCATCAACACGTTTTCCTTTTTCTATTACGTCCTTACGGACTTTTTTCTTGAATAACTTATCAAGAGCAACTTCAACATCTTTAATACTCCATTTATTCTCATATGTTTCAGCGATCTTCTTAGCTAAAACAGCAACATCGTCTCCCGCAGATTCTTTCTGAGAGTTTTTAACGAACACTGCTTCCATTTCGTCGGCATAATCTGCCATGATTTTGGTTTTTAATTCTTCTAGTGAGGTTTCTTCTGGAACTGGCATCTTTGGTTTACCAGCAGCAGCAACTAATTCTTCAATTAACGTGATTATTTTTGCGTTTTCTTCCTTCGCTGCAAGAACTGCGTTGTAAACGACAGGTTCTGGAGTCTCACAAAAACCACCTTCAAGCATGACTACTTTATCTTTGCTTGAAGAGACAACAAAATCAAATTCAGAAAATTCCTGTTGCGCTGCAGTAGGATTAACGATATATGCATCTGGTTCATCATCTTTTCCTTGAATATATCCCATTCGAACACCACCAATTGGTCCATTCCAAGGCACTGGTGAAACAGCGATTGCAGCTGAAACAGCCACAAGTCCCAACATATCTGGATCATTTTCTCCATCAACTGACAAAACGGTTACGATAACTTGTACATCACGTTTAAAAGCTTTTGGAAAGAGAGGACGAATTGATCGATCGATAATACGACCAGCCAAAATTGCATCATCAGTAGGACGTCCTTCTCGTTTTACCCAACGAGATCCTTTTATACGGCCGCCTGCATACAAGCGTTCGACATATTCCACACTGAGGGGGAAATAATCCAAGCTTGAATCTTTAGAAGAAGCGGTGACAGTAGCTAATACCATAGTATCGCCATAGCGAGCTAGAACCGCACTACTTGCCTGTTCAGCAAGACGTCCAACTTCTAAGGAAAGGGTTTTTCCGCCTATCTCGGCGGATTTTGTAACTAAATTCATGAAGAATTCAGAGAGGATACGAAATTTGAAGGTAGATGATGGATGATAGGATGCTATCGTCACACATCTAGCTTCAATAAATCTATTCTTCTCTGCCTCTAAAAAAATGCCATTATGTCAGCGTGTTCGTGACAATGTGGTGTTGATATTTACTTCTGCTTTATATTATACGTCTCTATTATATTCGGAGTAAAAGGTTATTTTCCAAGTCCTAACTTTTTAGTTACCTCTTTGTAACGAGCAGCGTCTTTGGTTTCAAGATAATTAAGGAGTCTACGCCTTTTACTAACAATTCCTAATAAACCTCGGCGTGAATGATTATCTGATGGGTTTATTTTTAAATGAGAGATAAGTTTTTCAATACGACTTGTAAGAAGAGCTACTTGTACTTCTGGACTTCCGGTATCTCCCTGTTTAACAGCATACAATTCAATAATTGCTTGTTTTTCTGCACTTGGAACAGGTGCTACTTCTTCCACAACTTTTGCTTTTTTAGTGGTTTTTGCTGTTTTTTTTGGTTCTGTTGTATCTGCGGTTTTCTTTGCCATAATTATTCCTTTTTTATAAGTAGTTGCTATTTTACACTATTCCTTCGCTTAAGACAATCTACAAAGATGGCAGGAGATACATTTATCCTAAGTTTGAGCTTTTGAAGATTTTTGGCTTTAGCCAATCTGCTGGAGCTTCTTGAGCTTTTTTAGGCTGCTGAGCAACATGTTCTGTTGGTGAAACAGGAGGCATATGCGCTTCGACAGGCTGTGACGGAATAGGTAATGATTGTTCTACAGATTGAGTAACAGCTTTTTCTTCTTTGGGCATTTCTTCAGATATTGTTTGTGAAGCGGTATTTCCTCTACGGAAGCGTTTTGCTCCTGACTTCATACATGCAGCTGCTAATTCAAAAGCCTGAGAAGTAACATTTTGGTTCATAAATGAATTTGTTGAACCGTATACTGCATTTAACAAATTGGTAGCACTGTCTTGTGTTAATGAGGCTCCCAGACCTACGAGAATTGCGTATATCAATTCTGCTGATGATGATGCCTGAGGATCAACGATGTTTACTTGTCCGAAAAGAGAATTATTTGGATGTCTATCAATATTTACAATTGGTTTACTAGCAAACAAATCCTTTTCAGTTTCATATAGTTTCTTTAATCCACCAAGATGGATGGTATCGACAGTTATGATCACATCTGCAGCCGTTCCTGCGTTACTAAAGTGAACTTTTTCCTGTGAAAAAGAATCAAATCCTTCTCGAGGCTCTATAACTAAATTAAACTTATTACCTTCGATGTTATAACTAACTTTTTCAATTGATCCTTCTGAATAATCAAGAGAAATAATAAAATTCTTTTTGCCAATTTCTGCTGCTACCTTATTAACGCCAATGAAACTAGAAAGCTCCACCGTCATAGGGTCAGGACAAGCAATAGTAACTTTTTTACCCATTGCTGTAAGTCCTAAATATAATGCTAATGCAGAACCAATAGAATCAGCTGTTGGTCGTTCATGCGTCACAATTAATACGTCTTTTGCTTTTTCAAGTAATTCTTTAATTTTGTCGATATCAGCTTGATAGTTCATATGGAATTTATGGATTTACTTGAATCAATGCTGAAGGGAAAAACTTCTTAGTTTTGCAGCCTTTTGAATTCAAGTCGAATCCTATAGTTTTTATTTGATGACTGCAATTATAACATCCTGAAGCGAAAAAGCAAGTGGCTTGTCAAAAAGTACTCCACATTCACTACCTTGTTCTACCTTCGTAGCCTCAAGTTTCCCCTGACGAAGGGTTCGAATTTTACCTCGGGCTATTTCCTCTTCACCCCGAACAATTTTTACAATATCGCCTTTAGCTAGCCGTCCTGAGCTCACTTTTACACCAGCAATACGCTCACGATCAAAGGGAAACTCAGCCAAAATCGTAGCTGAGCCCACTTCGCGCTCTCCGGTTACAATTTCTTTCATTCCAGAGACCACGTCTGCAAGTTCATCAAGAAGTTCATAAATAATTGTGTATGTTCGATAAAGCACTTTTTCAGTTTCAGCAAGCTTAGCTGCTGTAGGTCGAATTCCCACATTAAAACCAACTATAAAGGCGTTCGAGGATCGAGCAGTGAGTACATCAGCTTCGTTTATATCTCCAAATCCGGTAGAAACTAGCTCTATTCTATCTGATAAAGCTTCCTGAATAGCCTCATAAGAACCAGCCGTATCAGTCTTTAACAAAACTGTTAATTTCTGTTGAATTTCATTCAAAGGCTTTAGAAAATCTGGAATAAATGGTTGATTCGATACGGGCTTGGAAGCAACTACTTTTTTCTCTCCAGGAGCGTTGGTAATAATACTTCCCACTTGAGGTAATTTATCAAAACCTAATACTTGCACTGGCTTACCTGGGAGGGCTTCTTTGACTGGTTTTCCCCACTCATCTTGAAGTGCTCTGACTTTTCCAATGGAAACGTCATCTTCAAATAATTTTGTGGCATAAGCAAGAGTACCCTTCTTAACGACTACAGTAGCTATGAGACCCCGTCCTTTATCAATTTTTGTTTCTATTACATTTGCCTGTAGGTGACTGAGATCTACTGGAGCTCCCCCATGGAGTTCCCAAACTAACAGAATGAGATCGAGTAATTCTTTAACACCTTGACCACTTTTTGCGGAAACTTGAGCAAAAGGGATGTCTCCACCAAACCCCTCCAACTGAACTCCATTTCGAGCTAAGTCCTGTTTCACTTTAGGAATGTTGGCTGTGGGAAGATCAACTTTATTAATAGCTACAATAAGATGTACATTAGCAGCTTTAATCTGGTTGATAGATTCAATTGTTTGGGGTTTGACACTGTCATCAGCAGCTACCACTAGAATAGCGATATCTGCTGCAGTAGCTCCTCGGGAACGCATCTTAGCAAACGCTTCATGACCCGGGGTATCGATGAAGGTAATATATTTAGGTTCTTTGGTACCGTCAGCTATATTTACTTGATAGGCTCCAATATGTTGAGTAATTCCTCCATGTTCTTTAGCTGCTACTGAAGCGTGACGAATGGTATCTAAGAGAGAAGTTTTTCCGTGATCAACATGACCAAGCACCGCAACTACTGGCGGACGAAATGATGACGTTGGTTGAGTTGTTTTTTTGGCCATAATAGTTTTGATGAACCAGACAGAACTTCATATTATTCCTTTGCAGTTTCTTCTGTGGGTTCTGATACTGCTTGAGTCTCATCTGTAGAAGCCTCAGTATTCTCTGCAGAAGCTTCTGATTTTTGTGCATCACCTTTACCTCTGATATCAATTTTCCAGCCAGTTAATTTGGCTGCTAAACGTACGTTTTGTCCATCTCGACCGATGGCTAAAGACAATTGATCATCAGGAACATAAACCAAGGCTGTCTTCTTTTCTTCATCTAAGGTAATAGATAATTCTTTTGCAGGAGCCAAGGCAGCAGTTATAAACTGTTTTGCATCATCACTCCATTGAATAATATCTACTTTTTCATTTCCACCCAATTCAGTAATAACAGCCTGTACTCTTACACCTTTTTGTCCAACGCAAGAGCCTACAGGATCCACTCCAGATTGACTTGAATAAACAGCAATTTTAGTTCTACCTCCAGCTTCTCTAGCTACAGAACGAAGTTCTACAGCCCCTTGAGCAACTTCAGGAACTTCCCGTTTAAATAACCCTTCAACAAGTCCTTTGTGAGCTCGGGAAACAATAATATCTGATCCTCGCATTGATTCACGAATACCTTCAATGTAAAAGGTTAATCGCTGATTCAAATGATATCGTTCACCATGACTTTGTTCTCCTGACGGCATAATAGATTGAGTTCTACCAATATCTACAATCACATTTGGTCCGTCAAAGCGTAATACCATTCCTGGGACAATAGTGCCTACTTTAGCCTGGAAATCAGTAATAACTGCTGATTTCTCTGCTTCTCGAATCCGTTGGAGAATAACTTGCTTGGCTGTTTGAGCTGCAATACGACCAAATCCAGGTGGGGTTACATCTTGACCATTTTTCATGACTTTGGCTTCACCTGTGTCACCATTTAAGTCAACATTCATTTGTTCAAGTTCATCGGTTCCATAATCTTTTCGATAGGCTGCTAAGATAGCCGCCTTGATGGTTTCGAGCACAACATTTACATCGATACCGCGTTCGGTAGCAACTTGGTGTAAAGCGAGTGCAAATTCTGATCGTACTATTGCTGGCATATAAAAAAATCGGTGGGTTTCCCCACCTCAATCCTTTCAATAACTATGTCTATTATACGCAAGGAGACTATTCCCGTCAATGCAACTTCCCACAAATGAGTTCTTTTATGACTCTTCTTCAAACTTTTCAAGCAATTCTTTTTGCTTGCGGTTAACCTTTTCAGGAATTTTGATAACTATTTTTACATATTCGTCTCCCCGGCCATTCCCGCGGACATGAGGAACACCTTTACCTTTTAATCGAACCAGAGTCCCAGGTTGTGTACCTGGTTGAACTCGGATTTTAATTGGCCCGTCCACAGTTGGAACTTCTACAACGGCCCCTAAGACAGCCTGAGGAAAAGAAATTTCCTGTTCAACAATAATATTGTCTTGTTCACGTTGAAAAGTAGCATCACCACGGACTTCGATAACGATATCAAAGTCATCAAAACGAATTCTTGAGCCTGTATCTACACCTGCCGGAATTTTGATAGTTTTTTCTACACTCCCATCCCCTGCAGTTCCTTTCGGAATATTGATCTGCTTGGTGACTCCTTTTATAGCATCCATGAAGCTAATAGCTATTTGATACACATCTCGACGCTGACGCGTTTGTTGTTGTCGATTAAAGCCTCCGCCAAAAAATTGTTCAAAAATATCAAATGGATCAGAAAAATCTACTCCATCAAAAGGATTTCCACCTGATGATGAATAGCTATAAGAGAATGGACCTTGACGGTAAGATCCACCAAATGGATTTCCCTGTCCTCCAAACCCACCTGCTCCTGGCTGGAATGCCGAGTGGCCAAATTGGTCATAGGTTTGTTTCTTTTTAGCATCAGAAAGAACTTCGTAGGCTTCATTAATTTCTTTAAATTTATCGTTTGCTCCCTCACTTTTATTTCGGTCAGGGTGCCACTCTAATGCCAGCTTTCGATAAGCTTTTTTGATTTCTTCGGGCGTCGAGGTCTTAGGAACTCCTAAAACTTCATAGTAATCACGTTTGGTAGCCATCTTTAATTTATATCAATACAAAGGCCCGCAACCTCAGTCACGGGCCAAGTATTATATTTTTATAAAATAGTTATTTATTCCACTACTTGTCCTTCTTCTACTTTCCCGTCATCTTTCTTCTCTTCAGTTTTTGGTTCTTCAGCAGGGGCTGCTTGATCTGTTGGTTGGCCTTGGGGGATACTTGAACTCACTCGTTGCACTTCTTGCATAAGTTCGTTTGTCTTTGCCTCAAGATCAGCTTTACTTCCCGATTCAAGGATATCTCTCAAGGCTTTGATTTTATCTTCTACAGCAGTCTTATCTTCTGGCTTCACTTTATCCTTGTTATCCAATAAGACTTTTTCTGCCTGATAGATCATCGAATCTGCTTGATTACGAGTTTCAATACGATCTTTCTTTTCCTGATCAGCAGCGGCGTTAGCTTCTGCTTCCTGTTTCATCCGTTCCACTTCTTCTTTAGAAAGACCAGTTGAACCAGTAATCTTAATATTGGCTACTTTTCCACTCGATTTATCTTTTGCAGCCACATTCAAGATACCTGAAGCATCAATATCAAAGGTTACTTCAATTTGTGGGACACCTCGTGGAGCTGAGGGGATACCAGATAATATAAATCTCCCCAAGGATTTATTATCAGCAGCCATTGGCCGTTCTCCCTGGAGAACATGAATTTCTACTGATGTTTGATTGTCTGCAGCGGTCGAGAAAATTTCACTTTTACTTGTTGGTACAGTAGTGTTCCGTTGAATCAATGGGGTCATAACTGATCCCATGGTTTCAACTCCAAGGGTTAACGGTGTGACATCGAGCAAGACAACGTCTTTGACATCACCAGCTAATACTCCTCCTTGAACAGCAGCACCGACAGCCACAACTTCGTCAGGATTGACTGAGCGGTTAGGTTCTTTGCCAAAATAATTTTTAACAGTTTCTACTACTTTTGGCATACGAGTCATACCACCGACCATAACTACTTCATTAATGTCAGAAATATTTAACTTGGCATCTGCAATACATTTTTTTACTGGCTCAATACTCCGTTGAATTAACGAGTCAACTAATGATTCTAATTTAGCCCGAGTAATCTTCATTACTAAATGTAATGGACCTTCTTTTCCCTGAGTAATAAAGGGAAGATTAATTTCAGCTTCCATAGATGATGAAAGTTCAATCTTGGCTTTTTCTGCAGCATCACGCAAACGTTGCAATGCTTGTGGATCTTTTCGGAGATCTATTGAATGTTCTTTTTTGAACTCTTCAGCGAGGTAATTTAAAACAGTTTGATCAAAATCATCACCACCTAAATGGGTATCTCCATTGGTAGCTTTTACTTCATAAACACCTTCACCTAATTCTAGAATGGTAATATCAAAGGTCCCTCCACCTAAATCATAAACAGCAATTGTATGAACGTTTTTTTTGTCTAAACCATAAGCCAATGCTGCTGCTGTAGGTTCATTTAATATACGAAGAACATCCAATCCTGCAATCTCTCCAGCCTGTTTGGTCGCTTGTCGCTGACTATCATCAAAATATGCAGGTACAGTAATAACTGCTTGGGTAACAGGTTGACCAAGATAATTCTCAGCATCAGCTTTGATTTTTGCCAAGACTTTAGCCGAGATTT
>JBGALL010000033.1:10576-17489 GCA_044223895.1 Candidatus Woesebacteria bacterium | reverse complement strand
CATTATTCAAGCCTGTAATACCTTAAAACTTCCTTTAAAAATTGTTGGGGTAGGGAAGGAACTGGAATCTTTACAGACCTTGGCCGGGCCGACTGTTGAATTTGTTGGAGGAGTTTCTGATGAGCGTTTGGCAGAACTATATGCAGGTGCTCAAGCGTTAATTTTTTGTGCACTGGATGAAGATTTTGGAATGGTTCCGGTTGAAGCGATGGGGCATGGAGTGCCAGTCATTGGTTTAGCTCAAGGAGGAGTCAAGGAGACCGTTATAGACGGCAAAACCGGTATATTATTTCTCGAGCCTACGGTGGATAGCGTAATACACGCAATTCATACATTTCAAAAAGAATCGAAAGATTGGTCGGTACTGTGCAGACGTCAAGCAGACACTTTTTCAAAAGAACGATTTGTTCATGAACTCCGTAGTTTTGTTGAAAAGCTGTCTAGACAATCTAAATAACTCTCCAGTATAATACTTTTATCCCCGTTCAATACCCCGGATAAACTGCTGTTCTCTGGAGTTATATGATATTTTATCGTGGAAAAATCTATGGCAAAAACTGTACTACGTGTTCAACATCTAAAGAAACAATATCCACCTACCAAAAAGGGAGAAGAGGGGTATGTTGCTGTCAATGATATCTCTTTTACTGTTGGTGAAGGTGAAATTGTTGGATTACTTGGACCAAACGGCGCAGGGAAGACGACAACGATTCAGATGTTGTTGGGGTTAACTACCCCAACTACCGGAACGATAGAATATTTTGGCAAAACCTTTGATGAAAACCGTGAATTTTGTTTATCGCGAATTAATTATGCGTCCGCATATTCTCATTTGCAGGGAAAGATTACTGTCCGTAATAATTTAACTATTTTTGCAGGGTTGTATCAGGTAGCCAATGCACAACAAAGAATTGATGAGCTCCTAGAACTATTGGAAGTGAAAGAGCAAGAACATAAGCTCTATTGGCATCTATCTGCAGGTCAGAAAACTCGTGTCGTTTTAGCCAAAGCTCTTCTTAATTATCCAAAATTGATATTAATGGATGAACCGACAGCTAGTCTGGATCCAGATATTGCCGATAAAGTGGTGAGTTTAATTAAAGACCTGCAGCAAAAAGAGAAAGTAGCCATGTTATATACCAGTCATAACATGCAGGAAGTAGAGGAGCTCTGTGATCGGGTAATGATTATGGATAAAGGAACGATCGTGGCTGAAAACACGCCACTTGAACTAACTAAGAAGATTGGGAATGCCAGATTAATATTAACGTTTGATAGTGCCAAATCGCTCGTCTCAACCTATCTTGCTAACCACAAATATGTTCACTCCTTTCCTAGAAAATATGTGGTGGAAGTAACTGTTCCAGAGGGGGAGATTCCCAAGGTTTTGTTTGGTTTAGGTAAGGCAGGTGTACGATTTACTGAAATAGATGTAAAAAAGCCAGATTTAGAAGATGTGTTTTTATCGATTGCCAAAGGAACCTATTAAATTTTTATGAATATACACCGTATCAAAATTTCGCTACTGCACAGTTGGTACCATCTCCAACATAGTATGGAAACCTGGGTAGATTTATTCTGGAACTCTTCGTTGCAAATGTTGGTTTTCGCGTTTATTGCGCTCTCTCTGTCTGGCTCTACAGATCCTGCACATGGGGGATATATGATTGCTGGTTTAGTCTTTTGGAATATTATTTGGTCTGCGCAGTATGGAATTACTGTCGGGGTGTTGTGGGAGATTTGGTCACATAGTTTTAGCAGCTTATTTATCTCTCCCTTAACTTTTGAAGAATTCTTGATAGGACAAGCTATATCTAGCTTTATTAAGGCAATTGTAGCGGTATTAGTTACCTCTGTTATCGGGGCAGTAGTCTATCACTTTTCGTTGTTAGCCTTTGGTTGGATGTTGCCTATCTATTTCATGGAACTATTTCTTTTTGGCTTAGCCATGGGAATGATCGTCTTGAGTTTAATTTTCAGATGGGGAACAGACGTGCAGTCATTATCTTGGTCAATTGTTTTTTTGGTACAACCGTTTGGGGCAGTTTTTTATCCTATTGCCGTTCTGCCTACACAAATCCGCTGGATAGCCTATGGGTTTCCAACCAGCTATGTCTTTGAAACAATTCGAGGGCAATTAACCACCGGAGCAGTAAATAGTAATTATTTACTAATAGCAACGGGAATAAATGTGATATATTTGGTCGTGAGTTATTTCTTACTGCGCCAAACCTACCTGATTTCTAAACGAACTGGTGCGTTTGCTCGGCTCGAGGGATAATTGATCGATCTATGCCTGAATTACCAGAGGTAGAAACAGTTCGTTCCCAACTTAAAAAACATGTAGTTGGAGAAACAATCCGTATTGTCGAGATTAAACGCCCTAAAATTGTAAGTGTCTTCGATGAAGACGCAGCTCTATCCATTCCACCTGAAGTTGAGACACCTCAGGCAGTCAAGAAATTATTGATACTTCAAAAAGTAATACCTAAATTACTTGATAGCTCTATTACTAACGTACGAAGATTTAGCAAATTACTGGTGATCGATCTATCGAGTGATTATTCTGTCGCCATTCATCTCAAAATGACTGGAAGAGTGATCCTTGAAGATATTCATCATCCAGAATATCGTTCTGAATGGGAGTTTGAATATCGAAATCATCCGCATACCCATCTAATCGTTGAATTTGAATCAGGATCACGCTTATTTTTTAATGACTATCGTCGTTTCGGAACAATTCAGATTGTTCGAAGTAAAGATCTCCCTTCTCTTTCTTATATCAAAAATTTAGGGAAAGAATTTTTCACAGATCTAACCTCTAAAGAGTTTTATAAAAGTTTGCAATCCACCTCTCGAGCTATAAAAATTGTCCTCCTTGATCAAAAGAAAATGGCGGGCGTAGGCAATATTTATGCCAACGAAGCCTTATGGCGGGCAAAAATTCATCCTGAACTTCCTGCAAAAAAACTTTCGCCAAAACAGTCAGATACACTATTTAACAATCTAGAAACTGTAATGAAAAAATCCATTCAACGCCAAGGAGCAACCAGTGAAAACTTTCGAGATTTATTTGGCAGGAAGGGGACGGCTCAAAATTATTTTGATGTCTATAATCAAGAAGGTAAACCCTGTAAACAGTGTGGAGCAACCGTTGAAAAATATTTTTTGGGTGGTAGAGGAACATATCTTTGTAAAAAGTGCCAGAAATGATATACCCATAAAAAGAAGATTTAAATATTTCCTTCCATTAATAATTTGTAAACCTATAGTCTTTGTGATATAGTCCCGCCTAGGAATGAATCGTTAGATTAGGGAAGAAAGTAGAGGCAAGAAGATGGAGAAGTTTGTTCAGCAGTTGGCAAAAAGCGGCAGTCCAACGGGACTGGCAGTGATCCATTTCTACAGTAAAAGTAAACTGATGTTTGTAGCTGTTGACGCTACCAGTCCTGTTTACTTAAGATGGCTTACTAGCCTTGTTGTTTTGCCCGTGGTCGCAAACGCTAAAGACGTTGATCTCGTATTAACGGTTGATGACCAACGAATTCGCAAGCATGTGAGTGGGATGGATAGTTATGCGTTCCGGCGCTTTTTAAGCCGCTCACAGCGAGGGCATGACTTCAAGTTACGGATGAATAGGGTTATCCAAGTCGAAATTGATTGTGTACTTGCTGACAACACCCAGACAGGACAGAAGTTCATCTTTCCGTACACCTTGTCGCTGCCCGAATAAGAGGAAATGACCTGAACATACGGTTGAACTACTATATGCGGTCAGATCCGAATTAACATAGAAGCCGAGAAGGAAAGCCAAGCAAAAGAGAGATCGTGGCAACACGGTTTTTACGGCGCAACAGCACAAGTACTTCTCGGTTTTTTATTGGGAAAAGGTTTAAGACTGATCAGCCGCGGGGATTCTTGATTCACAATAATCCAATAATATACTCAATTGAATTGAGTGCTTCATCATTTGGTAGGGATTATTTTCTCCTGGTATACGGGTTTTATACTGTTCTAAAGCGGCAAGGGAAAAAGGACCTTTATTATTTGTACAAACATAATAGGTGACTGCATTTTTTAGAACTCGAGTTCTTGTCTCAGGTCTATCAATGGCTTCGTTCCACCATTCGCTAAAATGTGTTAATTTAGTTATTTCTTCTTCTATTTGAGGAATTGCCTTCGGCTGTCTTGTGAGCCTGTTTTTTTGAAAAAGAACCAGTTTGGGATCTTTCAAAAAAGTGCTGTTAAAGTCGTTTAATAACAATATAAATTGTTCGGGATCAAGCATCGACTTTACTGCATCATCGTAACTATTTCGAGCCTGCTCGTCATATTTAACCACGTCCAAATCCATCATTTTGATCTGATGACGGGTGACTTCTTCTAAAAAGATTTTTCCTTGTTCTTGGTACTGAAACGCCATAATGGTGAATATAAATCTAAATTAAGGATATGAATTATATCGAATATCCTTTGGCAATTCAACCTATAGTTCAAAAATTCCCTCTTGTACAATCTCGGTGATAGTATTCATAATGTTGTAAACAACAACAGTATACCGGAAAATTATTAGAATTAGATTGGAAATAGACAATAGACTTGACTAAAACCTATAGTTAGAGTATAATTTAGCGTTAAGATGAACGTGAAAGATCTAATTTCATGTGTTCTCAACATTATTGTACTTGGATAAATCCGAGGGGCCATTGGCCCCCTTTTTTTTGGGAAAAAATATGGGTGTAGAGACATCAACTCAGTTTCGACATACTGGAAATGAAGGATATCTGGGAGCTTTCTCAGATGTTCCTCAGCTCGTCTATTTTGATGAGGATGCTTCAGACAGTAGTTCACAAATTTTCCATTCAGAAGCTCACCTGCAACTACTGAGTGATGATCAAATAAGAGAAATCCGAGAAATGCAGGAAGAGGATTCGAAGCATGGAAGCACACACTTGGGACGAGTTGATGCCTGGTATAGACAATTTGTCTTTCAGTCAAACCTTCAAGAAATCCCGTTTTTTTCTGACTATATTGACGCTACCGCTGATGCAATTCAGCTCCACGATATCGTGGAGGTTGTCGCTCAAGATAAAATCAACCATGCCGAATATTCTGCCATGTACTCGATTGCAGCTGATACCTTAATTCAGAAGAATTTTGACATGCATAAAGCTCAAATGGGTCGAATGGATCTGAGTATGGAACAATGGATTAAATATAAATGGGCGAAAGCCTTTATGATCCGTTACCATCACCCTGAGGATATTCCTTCGACGGAACATATATTGCAGCATGGATTATTTAACGTTTTTGAACTCAATGATTTTGTAGGAGATTTTAGTGGTAAATTTCCTCCTTTTAAAAATGTTCAGTCAGCTATTCCTCTATTGTTAAATGAAGAACCACCTACATTTAGCAGAGAAGAGGTTGAAGCCATCCGGATGCAAGCATACTTATTAGCAGCAGCCGACAAAATGGACCAGCTAACTCCAATCCGCTTATCATCAAATCGGACTATAAAACTTAATCCTGAAAGAGCACTCTATACTGATGAAAATTATAAACGAGGTTGGAAACCATCTGAAGAATTTAAACTCCGAAGAGAGCAGGGTAGTATGTCTGAATGTGACGATGATCTGAGTAGATTTCTATTTGAGATGTGTCGAACCGACGCGTTTGCTGATGCCCCTGAGATTGTCCAAGTAATTTATGGAAGAGCGTTAAGAGAAAAAACCTACTTTCTACGCGACGCTGTCCGTGAATTCATGAACAGAAACTTTGAACCATTCGTATCTATCTATGATGAAATGCATGATGTCACCAAAGATAATATTCTTTACGGTCTAGGGTTTAAACAAAAAGGAAGAGAGAGTATTCTCTGGGATTCACATGGACATAAACGGTATGATAGTGACAGAAGAATAAAGTACTTCCTTGAAATGTATGGATTTGATTCTGCCTTACTCGATAAAACTATCAGTGAAATTGATGATGATAGAGATATTGTCTATGGTCTCCTGGAAATCAAATATGAAAAGATGAGAAAAGCTGGTTTGCTCACAAAATGGCATAGACAAAGAATTAATGAACTTCTTGATATAGCAGTAGATACTATGGAAAAAAAGTTGGGAGTGGATAGTCAGGGTAATATCGACTTGCCATATAACGCTTCGGCATATTTCCCCATTAAATGGAGTCACTTTAAAAGAACTGCATAACTATGGCAAAATTTCCAATCATCACTGTTGCTGGAGGATCCTGTTCGGGTAAAACAACCTTTGTTGAAGGCTTCAGAAATGCTGTCACTTTGAGTATCGATAATTTTTATAAAGATATTTCTCAATTAACACCGGATAAAGACGGTAAATATGATTTTGATTCTCCAGAGGCGATAGATCTAGAAGCATGCAAAGTTGCTGCTTTAGCTCTTGCTGAGGGAAAAGAGGTAACTATTCCTACCTATGATTATGTGTCTGCACAACGAATAGGGCAAGAAGTCGTCAAAGCACCTACAGATCCGCAGTCGATTATAGTCGTCGAAGGAATCTTTGCTCTCTGTCCGCCGTTACATGATATTGGCAGTGTGCGAATCTTCGTAGAAGCCCCACAAGAAATTCGAATAGCTAGACGTGTAAAGCGAGATATAGCCAAGCAGAGAAGCCCTCAGGAGACCCTACAATGGTTTATAAAGGTAGAAGAGGGGCATCAGAGGTATATCGAACCAAGTAAGAAGTATGCTAACCTAGTTATACCGTTTAGTTATAGTCCAATTGTGTTTTCTACATAATATTGCTATACTATCGGTCCTTATGCTCTTAACACGCGATGCTATTAAACAGGAAATTGCGAACGGAAGAATTGTTATTGATCCCGCGATTCCTGAAGAATTTATTCAAGTCGCTTCGGTTGATTT
>JBGALL010000033.1:0-10537 GCA_044223895.1 Candidatus Woesebacteria bacterium | reverse complement strand
CAGATGAAATTATTGATGTAGTAGAGGGAATGGACTATAAGACCATCACTAAAGAACTCATAAAAGACCAAGTATTGTTATCCCCAGGTGAAACCATATTAGGAGTCACTAAAGAGAAAATTACCCTTCCCGGAGATATCTGTGGATGGTTAGAAGGTCGAAGTCGATTTGCTCGACTGGGCTTATTAATTCACATATCAGCCGGTTTGATACAACCGGGTGTTGCTAATCACCAAGTATTAGAGATTACCAATCTAGGTCCCAGTGTTTTAAAATTACATGCAGGAGAGAGGATTTGCCAATTAGCATTTCAACGTCTCGAAGGAAAAGCCGTGTATAATGGGAAATTCCAAGGACAAGTAGATCCATAATATTCTATGAGTACAGATAACAATACCTTTATCCTATCGCTCGGTGGTTCTCTGGTTGTTCCCAAAGGTGGGATAGATACCCAATTTCTCATTGACTTCAATCATTTTATCCGCGATCAAATCTCCTCAAAAAAGAGGAGATTTTTTATTGTAGTGGGTGGAGGAATTACCACCCGACATTATCAGGATGCCGCTCGTTTGGTTCGAGGCGAACAAATCGATGATGTGGATTTGGATTGGCTGGGATTACACGCAACCCGATTAAACGCTCAACTGATACGAACAATTTTCCGTGACATAGCGGATCTACGAGTTATAAAGCATTATGAAATTATTTTAAAAATCGATCAGCCATTAGCTATTGCAGCTGGTTGGAAACCTGGTTGGAGTACAGATTATTGTGCGGTAACTCTTGCCCAGGACTATAACATTTCGACAGTTATCAATATGACTAATATAGATCAGGTATACAATAAAGATCCTAATAAATTTCCCGATGCCAAACCATTAACTGATCTTACCTGGAAAGAATATCGAGAAATGGCTGGAGAAAAATGGATCCCAGGTATGAATTTACCATTTGATCCCATAGCTTCTAAATTAGCTGACCAATTTAATGTAACCGTAAAAATTCTGAATGGTAAAAATTTAGAAAATCTTGCAAAGGCTTTGGATGGGGAAGCGTTTAAAGGAACGATCATCCAATAATACTTCTTCATGTTGAATTTTATATCGCTGCAAAACTTTCGAACTTACGCGAAACGAGATATTCATTTGCATCCTCAACTCACGATGATAGTTGGTCCCAATGCGATTGGAAAAACAAATATTCTGGAATCAATCTATGCATTAGCTATAGGAAAAAGTTTCAGGGCTGATAAAGAAGAAGAGGTTATTTCTTGGGGTAAAGAAATTGCCAGAATAAAAGGAACCACTGAAGAAGACAGTTTAGAACTAATGATCACATCGGGAATTGTTGGTGGTGGGTATGCTCCTAAAAAAAAGTTTATGGTCAATGGCGTGGCCAGACGACTCATCGATTTTACGGGAAATGTACCAGCCATATTATTTTGGCCAGAAGATCTATCGTTAATTATTGGTAGCCCCAGTATCCGACGAGAATATATGAACCGAGTGCTAATACAAATAGATAGGGAATATCGTCGAGCATTGAGCCAATATGAAAAGGGACTGAGACAAAGAAATAAATTATTGTTTTTTATCCATGAAGGAACAGCTGATAGAACGCAATTGCCTTATTGGAATGATTTATTAGTTCGTACTGGTCAGTATATAACCAAACAACGTCAGGCATTTGTTGAGTATTTAAATACGAAACAGGAAGTAGGGAATCCAAGGAAAAAATTAGAAGATATCTATCAACTCACGTATGATAAAAGTATTATTTCTGATGACCGCCTACTGCAATATAAAAATGAAGAAGTAGCCGCCAAGACGACTCTCGTTGGCCCCCATCGCGATGATATTATTTTTACTATCCATACCGGTAGTGATGGATCTAAAGAACTTTCAAAATTTGGGTCACGAGGACAGCAACGATTAGCAGTCTTATGGGCCAAATTAGGAGAGTTATCGTTTATGGAACAATTGTTGCATAAACGACCATTATTACTCCTTGATGATATATTTTCGGAATTAGATTTTGAACATCAAGCTGATGTGCTCCAATTAATTACTCAGTACCAAACAGTTATGACTTCCGCAGATGGTAGTATTCGGAATAGATTTCAGAATATTGAAATGAGTTTGATTGAGCTTGGATAGGAAAAAACGGTAAAATAGACATACGTATGGATGCACATCTAAAAATTTCTATTCCTTTAGCAGGGTCTCATAAAGGTCAGAACGGCCGACTATTAATTATCGGTGGTTCTCATTTGTTCCACGCTGCAAGTTTATGGTCACTCACTGTCGCTTCTCGAATTGTTGATTTAGTGCACTATGCTTCCGTCCCAGAAAATAACGAAATAGTTCAAAAAGCCAAAGAAGAATTTCGAAATGGTATCGTGATTCACCGGAAGGATGTCGAAGAATATATAAAAGAAGATGATGTAATCTTAATTGGACCAGGAATGGTACGAACAGGAAAAGAGGGATTAGAGGGGAAAGAGGGATTAGATGGAAAAGAAGGATTAGAGGGATTAGAGGGATTAGAAGATGAGGGAGTGCAGACAGCGTTGTTAACGAATTATCTCCTGAAGAAATATCCCCAAAAACAATGGGTAATTGATGCTGGTGCCTTACAAATGATGGATATTCGTCTCATACCCTCAAAGGCAATTCTCACGCCCCATCATGGTGAATTTGAAGGACTCTGGAATAAGTATAAAGAGGAAGAAGGTGTAGAAGTGAAAGATGAAATAGGGGTATTGGAAGATAAAGTAAAGATGTTTGCAGAGAAATACCAATGTATTGTCCTTCATAAAGGTCATGAAGATATTGCCTGTAATGGGATGACCGGTGAGGTGCGGAGAATTTGCGGGGGAAATGCGGGAATGACTAAGGGGGGTACAGGGGATGTCTTGGCTGGATTAATTGCAGCCCTCGCCTGTAGCAATGATCCTTTTGAGGCTACTCTGGCTGCTAGTGAGATAAATAAAGCTGCCGGAGATTCTTTGTATAGTTCCGTGGGACCGTTTTTTAATGCGACTGATTTAGCCAATGAAATACCTAAAGTAATGAAACTCATGATATAACCTATATGTATGATTACAGATTTTTCTAATAAACAGGTAGCCGTTTTAGGTTTTGGAATAGAAGGCAAGAGTGTGGTTGATTTTCTCTTATTAGAAAAAGCTACTGTGACAGTTTTTGTTGAGAAGAAAGAAGGCGTAGAAGAAATAGAGGGAATAGAAGGAGTAGAAATAGTTTATGGACCATTTGGTGATTTCTCTGACTTTGATTTCATTATTCGATCTCCAGGTATCCGACCAGATAAAATTCAGACAGGCACAGCGACAATAACTACTTCAACAAAAATCTTTTTTGAACGATGCCCGTGTCCAATTATCGGTGTGACTGGGACGAAAGGCAAAGGGACTACGAGTACCTTAGTTTATGAGATGGTAAAAAAAGATGGAAAAACAGCGTTCTTAGGAGGAAATATTGGTATCCCTCCGTTATCTTTCCTTTCTAAACTTACCAAAGAATCAGTGGTAGTTTTGGAGCTTTCTAGTTTTCAGCTCATGGATTGTCCTTATAGCCCACATATTGCTGTTGTATTAATGATTGCTCCCGAGCATCAGGATTGGCATTTATCAATCGAAGAATATATAGAGGCAAAATCTCAGATTTTTTTACACCAGGGAACAACTGATACTACTATTTTGTCGTTAGATTATCCGTATTGTCGTTCATTAATTGGAAAAGTCCCTGGGAAACTACTCTCGGTGAGTACTTTGCCTCACGAGCATCCTGGTGTGTTTGTCAGTGAGCGAGAATCATTTATCTATCAAACTCAAACGAAGAAACAACGGATTTTTTCTACTAAAAAATTATTACTCCCTGGAAAACATAATTGGGAAAACGCAGCAGCTGCTATAGCCGCTGCCAAAGCTTTTGGGGTAAAGACTGCCTCCATCCAGCATGTTCTTGAGAGCTTCGCTGGGTTACCATATAGATTGGAAAAAATAGCTGTCGTCGGCGGGGTAACCTACTATAATGATTCGTTTGCAACTACTCCAGAAACGACAATTGCGGCTATCAATGCCTTTGAAAATCCCAAAATTTTGATTCTGGGAGGGTCAACGAAACATGCTGATTTTAGTGAGTTAGGGAAGTGTATTGAAAGATCATCATCGATAAGAGCAATTGTAGGTATTGGAATAGAATGGACTGAGATAAAAAAATCCATCAATGAGGCAGCCTTACAACGGATAAAGATTATAGAAAACTGTACAAACATGCAGCAAATTATCGAAGCAGCTAAAAATGAGGCACAATCAGGTGATATTGTCCTTTTATCTCCCGCCTGTGCTAGTTTTGGAATGTTTAAAAATTACAAAGATCGAGGAAATCAATTTAAACAAGAAGTTTTAAAATTATCCTAATATGATCAGAGAATTAAAAAATCTAGGACATTTGTTTGAGGCAGTTTTAGCCAATATTTGGTATGGATTTCCTTCACGAAAGTTGGTGATGATTGGAGTAACCGGTACCGATGGGAAGACTACTACCTCATCGATTCTTTATCAAATACTTCAAAATGCTGGGTATAAAACCGCGATGATTTCCACGGTCGGTGCCTATATTGGAGATGCAGTCTATGATGTAGGGTTTCATGTGACCACACCGTCATCATTTGCAGTCCAAAAATATCTTAGACAGGCTGTTGATCAGGGAATTACTCATGTAGTTCTAGAAGTCACCTCTCATGCTCTTGATCAGAATCGTCCCTGGGGGATTCATTTCAAGGTAGGAGTTCTGACGAATATTACCCATGAACATTTGGATTATCACAAAACCTATGAACAGTATGTGAAAGCAAAATCTTTACTGTTACAACGGTCTGATATTGCAATTATTAACGCTGACGATGAGTCATATACTACGGTTACCACTTTATTACCACGTCAATCAATTTTTTCTTATGGAAAAAAAGGAATAGAAACATTTAAAACCTTTCCTTTTAAAACAAATTTGATGGGAGAATATAATCAATACAATGCCTTAGCCGCTGGGTTAGCAGCCAGAGAAGTAGGTGTTTCTATCAAAAAAATTCAAGCAGCTCTCCAACGTATTACTCCTCCGAAAGGAAGGAGAGAGATTGTCTATGAAAAAGAGTTTTCAGTAATGATAGATTTCGCGCACACGCCAAATGCTTTTCATGCATTACTTCCAGGACTGAAAAAAGAAACCAAAGGAAACCTTATCCATGTTTTTGGGGCAGCCAGTAAACGAGATACCACTAAACGACCTATCATGGGCAAAGAATCAGCAACCTCTGCCGATATTATTATTTTGACAGCTGAGGATCCTCGAAATGAGCCAGTAGAATCTATTTGTAAAGAAATAGCCACAGGAATTACTCATTTCAAGGAATGTCGAGAAGAGTATATACCCAAAAAGACTGAAAAGAATCTGTTATATATTATTCCTGATCGAAAAAAAGCTATTCAAAAAGCTATCTCAATCGCTACCAAGGGAGATATGGTAGTTCTGACAGGAAAAAGTCATGAAACATCGATGAACTATGGTAATGGAGAAGAACCGTGGAATGAATTTGAAGTGGTAGATCAATTTCTTAAGAGGGAATTACAGGGAAAGAAGGAATAGTAGGATTAGAGAAAAGTATTTCTAAACCCAAGTGCCATTTCTCTTTTTAGCCTGCTCCCAAAAAATATCTTGTCGACATAATTTTTTCTCGTCATTTTTGTTTATCAAAATATATTTGATGGCTTCTTCTAATAGTTGAGATCCTTTGAATAAGACAAGCGATTTTTCTGGTAGATTTTTTTGCAAATATTCTCCTGCCTCACGACTGGTAGCAAAATGAACAAGTGTCTGAAATTTCTTGTCATATTTACTTACCATAGGAAGTACGAGCTCCTTGGTTAACGGTCCCACTAATACTAAGTGATTAATACTTGCAGGCAATTCTTTGGCTACTTGAGTGTGTTCGTACTCTGAAAATGTCCCTAATTCTTTCATATCTCCGAAGACGTAGAATGTCGGTCTTCGAGTTTTTTCGGTAAAACTTTTCATTAATTTTAAAAACGATAATACAGAGGCTGAAGATGCATTGTAGGAAGAATCAAAGATAGTACTATTCTGTATTCCTTTAAAAATGGTTCCTCTTCCGGGAGGTAAATGGAATTGTGTCAGTAAATTATTTTTTATAGCTTCTAAAGGAATGTTGAGCGCTAAGGCTGTAAGAATGGCTGAACCTATTGCGAAGCCAGTTTCCAACGGCATAACTACACCTTGAAAGGTAAGGATGAGGTCATCTTTTTCTTGAAAACTATGCACGGCAAATTCAAAGGTTGTCCCTTCTTCGCTTACTTCATGATGATATAAGGATATATCGCACGATGTTGATGTTCCTACTGTTCGAACCATCGATTTTGGAAGTGATTGAGCAAATTGTGAAATGTAGACGTCATCAGTATTCACAATTACTGTTTTGATAGAAGAATTTTTTAATAATTGCCCATCATCTTCGGTCATGAATTTCACCACCTTGTCGAGTCGTTCTGTCACCGTACCAGAACCCATGAGTGATTCGTAATTGGCAACATGAGCCGGACTTTCATTGAGTACTATACCTATATGGGGGCGGATAATACTTAGGAGATACCCCATGTTTTTTGGAGCTTTCGGTCCATCTATTCCCATTTCTACCACTAAGAATTCAAATTTTTTGAGATGAAAAATTTGAAATGGAGCTAGAATCATTACTCTTAGAAAATCCCACGGCCGATACGATCCTATATCTAAGCCTAATATTCCCAAGGGGATGCCTGTCTCAGAATTCCCGGAAACGATATAGGTTGGCTTATAGGGTGAGCAAATAGCTTTAAGAGCATCTCGCGCAGTAGATTTTCCTACTGCCCCGGCAATGCCAATTATAGTGCCTGAAAAGGAGAGGAGCGTGAGTTTCGCAAAAAAACGGAGAAATACTAAAACAAACCAGGCAAAAAGGTTGCGTACCTGAGATAGAATTCTATATTTTTTTATGAGTTTATTTTTAAAAGCCATTACGATATCTCAGTTTTATAATTTTTTTGTTTTCAATTTCAGCAAAATACAGGAGTGAAAACGAAAAAAATTATAAAGCTTCGTTTATTAGTATGAACAAACACCTTTTATTTCCCGCATCCTAGCGGTATTATAAACGAAGATATGTTCCATCCCAACTATACCATTACTAATAAACTCATGCGTTCTATTGGAACAGTTGAGGCAGCAAAAGAAGTTATTGAGAATGCTCCGTTAGTCCCTGCGTGGGAAGCTAAATTTCGCTCTGATGCCATTGTTCGCTCTGCGTATCATGGAACTCATTTAGAAGGAAACGGATTGAATTATTCTGAAGCGGATCAACTATTATCCGGTGGGAAGATTATTGGACGCGAGCGAGATATTCAAGAAGTGCTTAATTATCGAAACGTTCTGAAATATATCCAAGAATATGACCAAAAGGATATTACCGAAGAAGTTATAAAAAAAATGCACGAATTAACGGTGTTTCGTATCCTCCCTGAAGATGCGGTAGGTGCATTTCGTAAAAATCAAGTTGTCGTAAAAAACAGCCAAACAGGGGAGGTAACCTTTCGACCGCCACCTGCGATAGAAATACCCTTTTTAGTTGAAGACTTTTTGAAATGGTTAAATACCATGACTCAGGAAGAAGTTCATCCAGTTGTCAAAGCAGCGGTGACTCATTATGAGTTAGTACGTATACATCCTTTTCTTGATGGAAATGGAAGAGTTTCACGAGCTACTGCAACCTTAGTGTTATTTATGGAAGGCTATGATGTCAAACGTTTCTTTTCTTTAGAAGAACATTATGACCGCGAACCAATTCATTATTATGATGCCTTGCAAGCAGTGGCTCACAATCAAGGAAATTTAACCAATTGGGTAGAATATTTCGCAGAAGGCTTAGCCATAGAGTTAACTCGAATTAAAGAAAAAGTAAAATCTATCTCGACCGATCTTAAAATTAAAAAATCATTAGGAGGTCAACAATTATCCCTTAGCGAACGACAAATAAAAATTATAGAATATATCCAGGAGAACGGATTTTTACAAAATAAAGCCTTCTTTGAACTGTTTCCGATGATTTCGGAAGATACAGTCTTGCGGGAACTGAAAGATTTACAAAAAAAGGGTATTATTAAAAAAGATGGTACTACCAAAGGTGTACGGTATGTACTGAAAAGTTAATAATTAAGAGTTAAGAATTGAATAGATTGTTTAATTTTTAACTTTTAATTCTTAATTGCCAATTGATTATGGATTACACTGACGCAGCGTTGTCATATGCATTACTCCTCATTCCTTTGGGGTTTGCTGGTATTGTTATCGGTCAAGGAGTTTCCAAAATAAAGAAAAAGGAAGAAAGTGGAAAAGTAATCTTGGGAATGGGAATTGTATTTCTTCTCCTTATACCTGCTGCCTACATGTTGTTAACCCGAGTATAAGAGTCTATTACCGAGGGGGGAGCTATGTTTTTTTCTGAACTATCTACAATTTTTGAGCAAATAGAACAAACGACTTCCCGCATTACCATGACGGAGTTATTGTCCGGATTATTCCGTCAAACTTCTGCAACTGAAATTAGAAATGTGGCTTATTTACTTCAAGGTAGAGTGGCTCCACTTTATGAACCTGTGGAATTTGGAGTAGCAGATAAATTTATGATCAGAGCAATATCGTTGGCCTTTGATATTGAAACTGACGATGTAGTGACGGAATTTCGTAAGGTAGGAGATTTAGGAAAAGCGGCACAGGTAATAAAGCAACAAAGCAACAAGGCGTCACAGCGACACGAAAAATTAACTGTTGATCTGGTTTTTGAAAAACTTACTGAGATTACTGGGACAGGAGGAGAAGGTTCCCAGGATAAAAAAATAGCCTTAATTGCTGATTTATTACTAAAAGTCGATCCGTTGTCGGCTCGATACATAGTGAGAATTCCACTGGGAAAAATGCGTTTGGGATTTTCTGATATGACTATTCTTGATAGTTTATCGTGGATGTTAGCTGGAGATAAGTCCTTACGAGATAGATTAGAAATTGCCTACAGTGTGCATCCTGACATAGGTTTAATCGCCGAAAAAGTTAAATCTAAAGGAATTGAAGGGGTTTCTCATATGAAGGCAGTTGTGGGGGCTCCTATACTCTCTGCATTGTGTCAAAGATTACCCACGGCTGATGAAATGATTGAAAAAATGCAGGAAGTCTCTGTAGAACCGAAGTATGATGGGGTGAGAGTTCAAATTCATTTTAGTGCTAAGGGTCTCAAAACTGTTAAAGGGGTTGCTCCTTCAAAGATTAGAACCTTTTCTCGAAACCTTGAAAATACCAGTGAGATGTTTCCTGAGCTTGATCAGATCGGTAAAGAGCTTCATGCTGAAGAAGTCATTTTGGATTGTGAAGCTGTAGGAGTAGATGCTAAAACCGGAAGAATCTTGCCGTTTCAAGAAACGACTACCAGAAAGAGAAAACACGGTATAGAAGAAGCTCAAAAAAGTGTTCCTTTGCGTTTTTATGTCTTTGATATTTTGTTAAAAGATGAACAGGATTTGTTAATTACTCCCTTATCAGAACGACGTAAGATTTTAGAAAAAACTATCAAGGAAGGGGATTTACTAGCTATTTCTCCTCATATTGTTACCGATGACCCTGCTACTATTCGGGAATATCATGCGAAACAGATACATTTAGGTTTAGAGGGTGTGGTTATCAAGAAATGGCAAGGAATGTATGAGTCGGGAAGACGATCGTATAACTGGGTAAAATTTAAAGAAGAAGAAGGGAAAACCGGTAAGCTCCAAGATACTATTGATACAATCGTGATGGGCTATTATCTCGGAGAAGGAAAGAGAAGTGGGTTTGGTATTGGAGCATTTTTGGTGGGAGTTCGTAAAGAAGATACCGTTGTGACGGTAACCAAAATAGGAACTGGAGTTTCTGATGAACAATGGAAGGAATTATTAAAAAAATTTACGCCGTTAATAGAAAAAGAGAAGCCTAAACAATACGAAACGGTGAGTAAAAATCTTGTTCCTGATGTCTGGTTAACTCCTGAAGTTGTGGTCGAAATAGCTGGAGATGACCTCACTAAATCTCCTACTCATGGAGCAGGGTTTGCTGTTCGTTTCCCCCGATTAATTAAAATTCGTGATGATAAATCTCCAGCTCAAGCAACCAGTGTCAAGGAAATTGAAGAGATGTTTCGTAATCAAAGTGGCATGGGAACACGTTAGTTATTTTCTCAATTTAAGCTTTATGAGAGATTTATGATAAGAGATAGTTTTCCCCTGACGAAAGGCGTATTCAAAAAAGGTAAAGAAGAATGATTGTTTAAATCGACGTAATGAGTAAGTTGCCCACAAATCAGATATAAAATAAATTCTCCCTTTTTCTCCTAAATGAATTGATAGATCAATATCTTCATGAACCTTATTATCATCTCGGCAAAC
>JBGALL010000135.1:0-2142 GCA_044223895.1 Candidatus Woesebacteria bacterium | reverse complement strand
GAAGCCTATGGACCTGAAGGAGTGGCATTGATAATTACCGCCGCGAGTGAGAATCGCCAACGAACAGTATCCGCAGTGAAAAATGTACTAGATAGACATAATGGTACTCTTGCCGCTCAAGGTGCCGTCATGTATCAGTTTCAACGAGTCGGCGTCATTGTTATTGATCGCCCTGTGGGAAAATCTGATGATGATTTATTAGCATTTGCTTTGGAAATTGGTGCCAATGATATGATTCCCATTGATGAAGCAGTTGAAATCTATACAGATGACAACGGGTTAGCTAAAGTAAAAGAGGCTATCGAATCAGCCGGCATACACGTCAATGTTGCGGAGATAATGTATCGACCAACACTCCCATTAGCAGCATCTGATGAACTAGTGACCAAAGTTGATACACTCCAGGAAATCCTGGAAGAACTAGATGATGTTCAGTCGGTATATACTAATCTTTCATGAATAAGTTTTTACGCATATTTTCAGGCAAACCTAAAATCCATCCAGAGGGGAGTAGAGGAAGAAGTTTTCTCTCCAAACGACAGGAGTTTGTTCTCATCAGCGGAATCCTTACGATGGGACTTTTACTTACCCAATTGTTACCTGACTACCGTTATCCGATGGTGATTGTCTTGGCAATAAGTGCCTATATTGGCAGCGCCTTCGTTCTCCGATCAGATCTTAAAGGTATAGAATATGTTACCTTGCTTGCGCTCCCAGCTTTCTATACTGCTGCAATAACCTTATTTTATTTCTTGCTGCCATTACGGTGGATTACTAGGATTCCCGTGGCTCTTTTATACATTTTGGGAATGTATGCCTTGCTCCTCACAGAAAACATTTATAACGTTGCTGCCAACAGGACGATTGCATTATTGCGAGCAGCTCATACTGTTGGATTCTTGATCACCTTAGTGACCTATTTTCTCCTTCTGTCCACAGTCTTAGCTTTTCGGTTACATGCCATACCCACGATGATCATTACCGGGATTATTAGTGCCATCCTGACCTTTCAAATTCTTTGGTCGATAGAACTTTCACCTCAAGTAAATACCAGAATTCGTCACATTAGTATAAGTTTAGCCTTAGTTTTTACTGAATTAGCCTGGATTTTGTCTTTTTGGTCCGTAAAATCTACGATAAAAGCCTTGTTTCTGACAACCTGCTTTTATAGCTTGGTTGGCATGTCCCAGCAATACCTGGTTGAGCGTCTCTATAAGAAAACAATTATCGAATTTTCGAGCGTGATCATTGTCGTTGGAATTATTTTATTCCTCACTACCAATTGGCGGGGTAACTTCTAAAAAATAGAGAGATTTGAGGTGGGAGAGAGGAGAGGGTGATATAGTTTGATACATTTAAACTATAAGCCTATAATTCTGTGGATAAGTTTTCACGAAAACCTATAGAAGTTTTCACGCTAGAAATATTATATTCATCTAGCCACTAATAGTAACTAGTGTTGTATTTAGCCTCAGTCTGGTGGAGTATTATCACTATAAGACTTCTCCTGCTAAGTCAGCCTCCCTGCAAAGTGAGTACATTTAATGCTTCATATTAGTGACTCTTAGCCTCAAAAAGTGCCATTTGGATTGATTTAAAGGCCTAAATCTGATCGGTGACAGAACCGTAAGAAACCCGAAAGCCCGTTTTGAAATGTTTAGCCTCAAAAAGTGCCATTTGGATTGATTTATGGCTCCAAATATCAACTCTCGTAGGCAGTGGTAGAGAGCAGCCCGGATCTTTCTATTCATGAATAAAATAGCCTTCTCAAAAAAATCTTTGTCCACAATTTCGTTTAATAAAAAAAGCACGAATTTATAGCGGAAGTGAGATCATGCCACAAAACCACTCCCTGACAGTGTTTCAAGAATTCAAGAATACTTAGTTCTAAACATAACCATTCATAGAGAACGATACTTTGTAAATCAACTATCTATCAGTAACAGATGGATTCGTTACGAATCAGGAGATCTGTCAAAGGTCTAAAAAGCATAAAAAAACCGTTTGAGGCTGGCAGGGAAAAACACCATATAATGTCGCACAATAATACTTTTGCGACGCGTTGAGCGTGGGTTTCCGGAGAAGACCTGGTTTTGTCGGTTCCACTGTTTTTTCTCAAATTGTCTTTTTTTGTACCTATTT
>JBGALL010000032.1:0-17801 GCA_044223895.1 Candidatus Woesebacteria bacterium | reverse complement strand
CTAGGGTTTATTGAACATTCACACACACATCCGTATACAACTGAAGAAGATTTATTAGCTACATCCAAGCAAAGGCAACTTGGATATAGTTCCAGGCTTGATGTCAGGTGGTATCATCTTACCCTGGACAATGGCTTATTTAAAATAGCTAACGAACAAATTCCGGTAGATAAATTGAAGCAAGGTTTTAATGTGTCTCTCAATTATCTGCCGAATTTCGAATCGCTTGATGTATTGCCTGAGCGTCAAATTTTTACTGACGCGACTCTATTGCAGAAGTATTTTGAGGAAGTATACGCGAGAGAAGACAATAATTAATTAATAATTTACAATAGTAGATATGACTTCTACTGTTGTTCATGTCCATCATCCACTAATAGAGCATTCTTTAAGTATTATTCGTGATAAACACACTCCTACAGATATCTTCCGAAGACATGCCTCAGTTGTGTCCCAAATAGTTTTATTGGAAGCCACGAAGACTTTGAGTCTCCAATCGATTTCTTTTGAGACTCCCTTAGAATCGATGACCGGACATAAACTTACTGAATCAATTGTCTTGGTCCCAGTGCTACGAGCAGGGTTAGCTATGTTATTTGCTTCACAAGAATTATTACCCCAAGCAGCGGTAGGATTTTTGGGACTGGAGCGAGATGAACACACAGCCATTGCCAGGTCGTATTATCAGAAACTCCCGGCGATATTTGCAGACAGTGAAGTCTTTATCCTCGATCCAATGCTCGCTACGGGAGGATCATTTGATGACACTGTCAGGGAGGTAAAAAAGAAAGGTGGAAAGAACATCCGTTTAGTATGTATTGTTGCCGCTCCAGAAGGAATTGAACGGATTAAATCTAACCATCCCGATGTCTCTATATTTACTGCAGCCATAGATGATCATTTAAATGATAAGAAATATATCGTTCCAGGTTTGGGCGATTTTGGTGATCGATACTTTGGTACTATTTAATATGTTCCTTGATGTATCCGATGAAATAATAGAACAGCATATCCGGACCTATCGACTAATTCTAAAAGATAAAGGGACGATAGCTATCCAAGATCTTATTGCTTCGCATACGGCAATGCATTCTGTCTTGCATGACAAAGCTCAAGAGAAAACTATCGATACTGCTGCTTTTATCTATTCAATCTTGCGTTTACCCGAGAGAATATCTCATGTCCATCATATTTTATTGGGACAATCGTACACTGTCTTTAAAAAACATGATTTAGCCAAGATAGAGAATTGGCAAGAGGTGTCGGCACCGGGTCGGCGGAGAAAAATGTTTTATGACGGAGATAGCACTTTAGCTGTGTACATAGCTTCAGTTACTGATGTTGATGATATTATCACCTTACTCACTGCGTACCAGATTGAGTGGAATAAACTCCATGATCTACTACAAGACACTACCTCAGTTATTCCAGATGATGATGTGGCACGCTTACAAGTTATTGTGGGCGATAAATATCCTGAGTTTATAGAGGCTATTAAGAGACATCCTTTAGCCTTTGACGTATCATTACTCTCTGGGTCGTACGTAGAATATATGAGAACCACTCAAATGTGGTGGAATCATATTGCTAAACATAGCGATGGTCTGGAAATCGAAAAACACCCTGTATATTTTATTTCCAGTAACACCCATTCGTTAGTAAATTTACTCACTCGTACGGCAATAAATAACCAAGAAGAATTGATCGACTTTGTCAGTCAGTCTGGCGATGCTGAACTAGAAAGTCTGTGGAAGAATCTTGAATCTGGTAGTTATCTGGGAGACAAAGAATACTTTTTCCACTATGTTGCGAAAAAGTATAGTCGGTTAAATGCTGAATATGCAGCTAAAAAACAAAAAGATATTGAATCTCTAGGTATTTATACGATTGAACCGCATCATTATTTGGATGTGCCAGCCCAAGTAATTCCACTGCATTTGTTAGCAGGGAAAAAACTTCATAAAGAAATTACTATTCCTGATGAATTAAAAGATAGTAATGCTGTTATTGTAAATATTGATTACCCGTTAGGCTGGGCAGCTTATCAAATTCTTTCCGAAATTACCCAGAATGTAGAATACGTTTCTGGCGTGTATATTATGGGAAAAGCGGCCATTCTCCATGGCGAAATTGGTGATATCGTACTTCCGAACGAAGTTTACGACACTCATTCTAAAAATATGTTTCTGTTCAATAATGCACTTCGAAAAGAACATATTTCCCAATTTTATAAAACTGGGAAAATTTACGTTGACGAAAAAAATATTACCGTAAAAGGAACCTTCTTTGAAAATCAATCGTTACTTACTCAGTGGAAAACTCAGGGGTATAACACCATAGAAATGGAAGCTGGCCCGTATCTCAACGCAATCTCAGAATGTGTCTTCTATAATAGATACCATAATCACCGGGTTGTTCCCTTATCAGAGTTGCCGTTTGATTTTGGTATGGCGTATTACGCATCGGATACACCGAATAGTAAAGCCAAAAATCTTGGGAGTAGAAATCTTTCCTATGATGGAATTGAGTGTACCTATGGTATAACCTTGGCAATTTTACAACGAATAATAGATCTTGAAAGATCTTGACTCTTATAGAATTTATACCTAGACTAGAGGTCTAGAACGATATCGTAGAATGAAAGAACTTATTTTTATTATTGTGTAATTTTTCAAAGGGGAGCCTTATGGCTCTTTTTTTATGGCAAAACAGACACATCTCTATCTGGAAGACGGAACAGTACTATCAGGTGAATCGTTTGGATGGTATGGAGAAATGGATGGAGAAGTGGTGTTTTCTACCGGAATGACTGGATATGTCCAAAGTTTAACAGATCCTTCCTTTGCCGGACAGATACTTACCTTTACCTATCCTTTAATCGGTAACTACGGTGTTCCCAAGTTAATTACTCAAGATGCTCATTTAGCTGCAAATTATGAATCTGAACGTATTTGGGTTCAGGGGGTCGTCATATCTACCCTTTCCGAAGCTCCTTCTCATCACGCTATGTTCTCAACTTTTTCAGAATGGCTTACATCCCAAAAAGTTCCAGGAATTGCGGGTATAGATACCCGTGCTCTCACCTTGAAGCTGAGGGAACACGGTGTGATGAGAGGGAAAATTTCTCCTTCTGATACAACACCAGATTGGAAAACCTTTTCAGTCCCATCAGTGTTTCAAACAAGTATTGCTGAACCAATAACGTATACACCAGTGCACAGCAATGGCAAAAAAATTGCCCTACTGGATTGTGGTGTGAAACATGGAATTCTGCGGGCATTATTACATCATGGCTATACACTTATTCGTCTTCCGTATACAGCCAATCCCCTCGAATATTCCGACATAGACGGAATTTTTTGTTCTAATGGCCCTGGTGACCCCAAAGATTGGAAAGCACCAGTTTCAGCTATTCGTAAATCCTTACAACAAAATTTGCCCTATACTGGAGTTTGTCTTGGGCATCAGTTATTGGCCTTAGCGGTGGGTGCAGATACCTATAAACTATCCTATGGCCACAGGGGGTTAAATCAACCGTGTCAAGATATACTAACCCAACAGTCATTTCTTACCAGTCAAAATCATGGATATGCTGTCGATAGTAAAACTATTCCAACAGAATTTACTGAATGGTTTATCAATTTAAACGATCGTACCAATGAAGGGATAAAACACAAGATAAAACCGATTAGGAGCACCCAGTTTCATCCCGAAGGAAATCCGGGGCCATTTGATACAGAATTTATCTTTAGTTTGTTGTGATAGGGTGTATAAACAAGATAGTATGTCATCCTGAGTGAAACGAAGGATGACACCATTTATGAAAAAAATACAAAAGGTTATTTTATTGGGATCAGGGGCCATTAAGATCGGTGAAGCCGGTGAATTTGACTATTCCGGATCACAAGCTATTAAAGCTCTCAAAGAAGAAGGTGTGACGGTTATTTTGATAAATCCCAATATCGCTACCATACAGACATCAAAAGAGATGGCAGATCAGGTTTATTTCTTACCAGTAACTCCTGATTTTGTTGAGCAGGTGATTGCAGCTGAAAAACCAGATGGAATCTTGTTATCTTTTGGTGGTCAGACTGCGCTCAATTGTGGAATTGCTTTACACGAGCAAGGGATTTTAGAAAAATATAAGGTTGAAATTTTAGGCACACCTATAGATGCCATCATTGCTACCGAAGATCGTTCAGAATTTGCAAAGCGTTTACAAAAACTTCATCTTCATGCAGCCAAGGGAAGTACAGCAAATACTGTCGAACAGGGGATTACTATTGCCAAAGAAATTGGCTACCCGGTTATGCTTCGCTCAGGTTTTGCTCTTGGTGGAGCAGGATCTGGTATTGCAAAAAATGAGCAAGAGCTCATAGAGTTGGCTACCAATGCTTTAACTCGCGCTCCGCAAATTATTGTCGAAGAATCTTTAAAGGGTTGGAAGGAACTCGAGTATGAGGTAGTTCGTGACCAAAAAGATAATTGTATAACTGTATGTAATATGGAAAATTTTGATCCCGTCGGTATCCATACTGGGGAATCAATTGTCATTGCCCCATCACAAACACTAACAAATGAAGAATATTATCATCTACGTCAAAAGGCTATAGATGTTATCCGGGATTTAAAGATCGTGGGTGAATGTAATATCCAGTATGCATTGCATCCAACTACTGGAGATTTGCGAGTTATAGAAGTGAATGCACGGTTGTCTCGGTCTTCCGCCTTGGCCTCAAAAGCTACTGGATATCCCTTAGCTTATGTAGCTGCAAAATTAGCTCTTGGGAAAACCCTTCCTGAATTGCCCAATAAAATCACCCAGAAAACAACTGCTTTTTTTGAACCAGCTCTCGACTATGTGGTAGTAAAAATGCCGCGATGGGATCTAGATAAATTCGATCATGTAGATACAACCATTGGGAGTGAGATGAAAAGTGTTGGAGAGGTGATGAGTATCGGTCGTTCTTTCCCTGAAGCAATTCAGAAAGCCGCCCGGATGCTCAATGATGGCTATAAAGGAGTAATTGATGTAGGGTTTATCCAACAAAAGAAAGAAGAATTACTCGAGTTGCTAAAAATCCCTACTTCTACACGATTGTTTACTATATGCTCGGCAATCTACGCAGGTATTGATGTCCAAACTATTCACCAGATTACTGATATAGATATGTGGTTTTTATCATCATTAGCAGATATCGTCGATACGTATAAAAATTTACAACAAGAATCGCAGAATATTACTCCAGAGTTATTACACAGCGCTAAGCAGATGGGGTTTTCAGATCTGCAAATAGCTGATGCTGTACATAGTAAGGAGCAAGAGATCAGGAATTTGCGTAAGCAACATGCCATCCTTCCGGTTGTGAACAAAATTGATACTACTGCCGGAGAATTTCCTGCAGAAACTAATTATCTATATCTTACCTATCACGGCACTTCGATGGACGGATACCGAGGTGCACATATAGGTAAATCATCACAAAAAAGTGTCATTGTGTTGGGGTGCGGTCCATATTCTATCGGAACCTCAGTTGAGTTTGATTGGTCGGCAGTAAATACGGTGATGACACTCAGAAAAGAACAGGTGGGAGCAATCATCATAAATTGTAATCCCGAGACAGTATCTACTGATTTTGACATCTCTGATACCTTGTATTTCGAAGAATTAACCTTTGAACGGGTGATGGATATTTATGATATCGAACAAGCCCCAATTGTTGTCTCTGTTGGTGGACAAATAGCCAATAATCTGGCACCTAAATTAGCTGCTCAGCAGGTTCCAATTCTCGGTACCGATCCGGCGAATATCCATCGTGCAGAAGATAGACAACAATTTAGTAAATTGTTGGATAGCCTACACATAAAACAGCCAGAATGGAGTGAGTGTCACTCCAAAGAACAAGTTCTCAAAGCTGCCGAATCAATTGGCTATCCGGTAATAATCCGCCCTTCATTTGTTTTGTCTGGGAAAGCTATGAGTATTATTGTTAGTCCTAAAGAACTAACCACCTATCTCCATACCTATGCGGAAACAGTTTCCCAATACTCATTGGTTATTAGTAAGTTCTTAGCTCATGCAACCGAATGTGATGTCGATGGAGTAGCCGCCAATGGAGAAATCTTGGTAACCGCTATATCAGAGCATATAGAAGAAGCAGGAGTTCATTCGGGAGATTCAACTCTGGTACATCCTCCTTTTTCGATTAGTTCTGAAGTTCAAAAAATCCTCAAAAAACAAACGGCCCAAATAGTTCAAGAGCTTCAGATTAGTGGTCCTTTTAATATTCAATATCTGATTAATAACAATACTCCCTGTGTGATTGAATGTAATGCACGAGCCTCTCGAAGTATGCCCTTTGTTAGTAAAGCTCGTGATCTAAATTTTATTTCCTTAGCTACCGAAGTCATTCTTGGTAAAAAAGTAGCTGTAGTAAATACCAAATCCTTGCCATATGTTTGCGTAAAAGCAGCTCAATTTTCCTATCATAAACTGCGAGGTGCGGATCCCGTGCCGAGAGTGGAGATGTCTTCGACCGGAGAAGTAGCAGCTTTTGGAAACTCAATGTATGAAGCATTTTTAACAGCCATGATCGCTACTGGTATGAAATTACCAGAGAAGAAGTGTGTATTTCTCAGTATCGGTGGTGATGACGGAAAGAAAAAATTTCTGCCCTATGTGGAACTGTTATCGGCAATGAAATTTACCTTATATGCTACCTCTGGCACTTCAGAATTTTTGCAAAATCATGGAATTGAATCGATTCGAGTTGGTAAAATATATGAAGGTATTCATCCCACAGCAGAAGACTTGTTGCAAAACAAAACGGTTGACTTCTCCATTGTCACCTCTGAAAAAGGTAAAGGATTCTCACCATCAAAGGCGATGATATCAGACGGCTATGCGATCAGACGATTGAGTATCGATAGAGGAATTCCAGTACTTACTAATGCAGCCAAAGCGGGAATTTTTATTGAAGCATTAAATAATTGTACGCGATCAGCCTTACCAGCAAAACCTTGGTCATATTATTTACAATTGACAGCCCATGATTAGCCACATACAGTAAAAGTATGAATAATCCTATTTTTCGTAAACATATATTAAATGCGAATCAGTTTACAAAAGTTGATATCGATTATGTAGTTGAGCTTACGGGCAGAATGAAACATATTGTTGAGACCGAGGGTGGAATTGATCTTTTAAAACACAAAATACTTGCCGCTTTATTTTATGAGCCATCGAGTAGAACCTTCAGTTCATTTATAACGGCTATTCAACGACTCGGTGGGGGGTTTATACCCCTAAACAACATGGATAATACTTCGGTGAAAAAAGGAGAGAGTTTCCCTGATACAATTCAAACCTTTAGTAATTATGCTGATGTTTTGGTAATCCGTCATCCAGAAATAGGGGCAGTAGCTAAGGTGGCTGAATTTAGTAATAAACCAATTTTAAACGCTGGTGATGGTATAGGAGAGCATCCAACTCAGTGTTTTCAGGATATTTTTACGATGAAATCATCGTTAGGAAAGGTTGATGGATTACACATTGTGATGGTTGGTGACCTGGGTCACTACCGTAATGTCAATTCTCTCGCGAAGGGATTGGTACATTATAAAAATATTAAAATAACCTTTGTCTCTCCTTCACAAGTAAAAATTCAAGAAGAACTACGTGAATTTCTCAAAGATCACCACCTTAATTTTAGTGAATGTGAATCCTTAGCTGAGGTTATTGCTGATGCCGATGTTCTCTATGTGACTAGAGTGAAAAAAGAGTATATGACGGAAGAACTTTATAGTCAGATACAGGGAAAGTACATCATAGATAAAAAAATTGTTGAGCAGATGAAAAAGAACAGTATTATTATGCACCCATTCCCACGATTAGGTGAAATTGCCGTTGAAGTTGATCAGGATATTCGAGCTGTATATATCCGTGAACAAATGAAAAATGGTATGTATACCCGTATGGCTTTATTGGCTTCTGTTTTGCTTCCTGAAATACATATATGAAACAACAATTTCCCGGATTTATAGATATTCATGTTCATTTACGAGATCCAGGTTCAACCCAAAAAGAAGATTTCCTCACTGGTAGTAAAGCAGCGGTTAAAGGTGGGTTTACCTATATTTTAGATATGCCAAATAATCCCACTCCTACATTTTCTCCAGAAGCGCTGCAGGATAAAATAGAGCGTTCGAAGAAAGTAGCTATCTGCGACATTGGGTTTCATTACGGTACAGATGGCACAAACCTTAGTACGTTTGAACAAGTCTGGGATAATCCCTCTGTTTTTGGGCTGAAAATTTACTGCAACGAAACAACAGGAAAATATATGGTAAGTAGTCAAGAAACTCTCGATGCCATCTTTAACGCCTGGGAAAGTTCGAAACCTATTTTAGTTCATGCGGAGGGTTCAATGTTACCAATAGTATTATCGTTGGCTAAAAAATACAGCCGATTTATCCATGTATGTCATGTTTCAACCCAAGAGGATGTAGAGATTATTCGTTCTTCTAAATTAACCTACAAAAATATTACTGCGGGTGTATGTCCTCATCATTTATATTTAACTATGAAGGATGAGGCATTGTTAGGGAATTTTGCCTTGATGAAACCTCCGCTGGGTAGTGCTCAGGATCAGATGGCATTATGGCAAGCTCTTAAAGATGGAACTATTGATTTGATCGAAAGTGATCATGCACCTCATACCAAAGAAGAAAAAAAGTCAGAGACCCCTACCTATGGTGTCCCTGGACTCGAATCAACCCTAGGTTTGTTGATGAGATCGGTCGATGAAGGAAAGCTAAGCCAGGATGAAGTGAAAAAATTTATATATGACAATCCAAAACGAATTTTTTCGATCCCTGAACAATCTGATACCTATATTGAATGTGATCCAAACGAACCATTCAAAATTGGTATGGGTGGGTATGAAAGTAAGTGTGGATGGTCACCATTTGAAGGCTGGGATGTCTACGGCAAAATAATGAAGGTAGTAATCCATGGCAAGGTTGTATATGAGGAAGGAAGTTTTCGATGAGTACGCTGTATGACATAAAAAAACAATTTAAAGAAAATTTTGCTGATGGTCCAGTGTGGAACGAAGAATTTCCTCTTGTCCCAATTCCAACCCACACCTTCCGATTCTTTGGACACGAAGTGAATTCTCTTTTTGGGGTGGCTGCTTGTCCACTTACCCATGGAGCACGTGGGGTAGGGATAATGGCAAAGTTAGGATACGATCTGATAACGTATCGTTCAGTACGAAGTATTGAATGGCATGGACAGCAGTATCCTAATTGGAGATATGTAAATATTGATCATCAGTTAACAGTAGAAAATTTATCAGAACCGGTTGAGAGTAGTGAGTCTCAGCTTAGCAATCAAGATGTAACCACAGCCAATAGCTTTGGAATTCAATCGAGTGCTCCCGATCATTGGCTCAAAGAATTTGAACTAGCGCAACAAACGATTTCATCTGGTCAGGTCTTAATTCTTTCCTTAATGTTTACTCCCGAAGATGGTCAAGACGTTATTGATGATGCGGTGAAGGTAGCGTCATATGGCATACAGACCAGTGCAAAAGTATTTGAAATAAATTTAGCTCATCCAAATTCAGGAATGAAATCGATAGTGTATGAAGACATTGATACAAGCGTAGCGATTTGCCGTGGAGTAAAAAAAATACTCAAAGATAAACCACTTATTGCTAAAATAGGCTTCTATAGAGATTTTGATTTGCTCGAACAATTCATGAAACGCACCTCAGGAATTATTGATGGGATTTCTTCTACCAATACCTACGCTATTCCTATTTATACTGACCAAGGGAGAGAAACCTTCCCAGGTCGTCCTAAAGCAGGAGTTGCGGGCGATGCTATTCGCTCCCTCTCTCAATTCCAGGCTCAAAAAAATAGTTGAACTAAAAAAAACCTTGGCACTTGATAATTTGGTGGTGATTGGAATTGGTGGGGTTATGAACAGCCGACATGTTCATGAATATTTTGAATTAGGGGTTGACGCAGTTCAGTCAGCTACGGGTGCTTGGGCAGATCCTTTATTAGCTATAAAATATAAACGGACTATTTAGTATGCATATCCAAGAACGTATTGCTGAATCTATAAAAAAAAATAATTCCTTACTTTGTGTAGGTTTAGATAGTGATACAACAAAACTTCCAGAAGGTATTCAAAACAAACAGTTTGAATTTAATAAAGCCATCATTGATGCTACCCATGATTTTGTTTGTGGGTATAAACCCAATACTGCGTTTTATGAAGGAGATGGAGTAGTAGGAATAGAGGCGTTAAAAAAGACCTGCGATTATCTTCGAAGTACGTACCCCGAGTTATTAGTAATTCTCGATGCCAAAAGGGGAGATATAGGGAATACAAATTCAGGCTATTTAAAATTTGCTTTTGACTATCTCGGTGCAGATGCGATAACGGTACATCCATATTTAGGGAAAGAAGCCTTGCAACCTTTTTTGGATAGAGAAGATAAAGGCTGCATTATCTTATGTAAAACCTCTAATCCGGGGTCGAGTGAGCTGCAAAATACGCCGATCGAAGAATCTCATACACCGTTTTATCAATATTTAGCTACAAAAGTAGCCACTGAGTGGAATGAAAAAGCTAATTGTTTATTGGTTGTTGGAGCAACCTACCCAAAAGAATTAGCCAAGGTTCGCGAGATTACTGGAGAGATGACCTTCCTTATCCCTGGTATTGGTGCTCAAGGTGGAGATGTAGAACAGACAGTCAAAGCTGGAAAAAATTCCCATGGAACTGGGATGATTATCAATGCCTCCCGAAGTGTAATCTTTGCTTCATCTGGCAATGATTTTTCTGAACAAGCACGAATAGAAGCTGAAAAACTAAAAAATTCAATAAATTCTTTTCGATAAACCTGTGGAATTAACTGATGGCCAAATGCTTTCTGGTAGTTTTGAGTACCACCCTAGCTCCCTAACATCTTACGATCGGGTAGCTCAGACCTTTGGGGGAAATCGATTACGTAATCTGGGAATTCCACCAGGGAAAATATTGGATATTGGTTGTTCCACCGGGCTGACAACTGTTGAGATAGCTTCTTTACTTGGTCCTCAATATCAAATTCAAGGTATAGATATTCAGAAGAGTGTCATAGGTACAAGAGGAAATGAGGCAATTGAGCGGTATAATTCCCAGTCTAGATTAAATCCAAGACTTTCTGCTGTTTCAAAATCGCAGGTAAATTTTGAAGTTGGTGATGGTTATAAACCAGCCTATACTCCCGATACTTTCTCAGCTGTTTTTGCTATGAATAATTTCTGGTTTCAATTTGTGAAAGATACGGGGATGTCACTCGAAATGAAAAAAGAAATTATGAAACGAGTAGAAAGTGTTATTAAGCCGGGTGGATTTTTTCTTATAAGTAGAAACACTGAGCGCATTAGCGAGCCTGGTATAGGTTTAGTTTTTGAGAAATTGGCTACTCAACCGTATGATATGAAGTTGACCTATTCAACAACTGATAAACGCGGGAGTTTATTTACCAATGATCCTATGATTTGCTCACAAATTGATACAATTTCTGCCATTGTTATGTAGTGTAGTTATTGAGTATTTAGCTGTTGAAGATAGTCAATATTCCAACCAGGAAATGGCACAACAGTCAAGGGTGATGCGCCAATGAATGATTGAATTTCATGGGTTTCATACGAAAAGGCGGCAACGGTAATTCTTGAGAGTACTTCATGATATTCAGGATGTTCTTCGAGTAGTTTGTTGGCGCTATCGACCAGAGAGTCAATACTATCATCGATTAACAAAATAGATGTGACAGGGGTATCTGTTAATTGGAATGCTTCAATAATGGTCAATAATTTATGTTTCGAATCATTGCTGACTACTACCTCCCCAGCGGGAAACCCATGTTTTTCTAACCAAGCAGGAGTGGATGCTCCAATCTCTGGTGGACGGGCGGTAAAATAACCTCCAAATTTGCCTTGGTGAGTTTCTATGAGGTTTTGCATTAACATCGCTCCTTGGATTGAATTTTCTAATGCGGGAAATTCACTATGAAGTTGTACATCAGTGCGGATTCGATTACGGGCAGCATCGAACAATTCTTTATGTTGTGCGCGGAAATCTTTAATGGGGGGAACATCAAAGGTCTTGCGGTAGGTATGGGCATAATCAACGATTTCATCTTGACTCATCCCTAAGGCTAATTCTTGGTTATACCCGTTCAGATGCCCTATCATCATGTCGGCCAATACCTGATCGACATCTAAAATCATCACAACGTTCGAGAAATCTACCACCCCTTCTTTAGGGTTAGACTGTTCCAATGGGAAAATTTCAATTGCTCGAGTCATAACGCCGCTATACTAGCACACTTGGGTGAACATTTCCAATATTGGCTAAAATTATTGAAACTTCTTTTATTGCTATAACTATTGCTTGCTCAACTGATTTTGTAGAGTTGTATGAACGTGCAAAATGTAAAGCGAAATTATCTCCGGCACCAGTGGTATCTTTCACATCTTGGTGAGGAACAGAATACTTGTTTACAGGTTTTCCTGGTTGAAATACTAGCCCTCCTTGTGAACCTTTGGTAGCAACGACGATGGGAACTGATTGTAACTGAGCTTGGTAGTGTTGAAGTATTGGCCACTCTTCTTCGTTGGCAAATACCATGATTGATTTTTCTATTAATTGTGGCCGGATATACTCAGGATGAGTAATTATTTGAGGTCCTGGTATATAAATCACAGTTCTCGACTCTAAATATGGAAATATCACCTCGATGCTTGCAGGGGGCGCATTGACGATAAAAATGAGATCAAATTGCTGGATATACTTTGTGGTGACGGACAGTTTCTGATAAAAAGGGAGAGCGCCATTATCTTTCCAAATGCGTTGAGAATCTTTAGTTAATGTAGCAGGAATTTCACAGGTAGGTATCGACGGCGCGTCGAATACACACTGAGAGGTTGTCACTCCGTTCTTCTCCAAAATTTTTTTGTACCATGTTCCTAAAGGATCCTGAGAAAGAACCGTAAGTAGATGTGATTCAATTGAAAAGTGCGTGGCATTCAGCGCCAAAGCTGCAGCCGCTCCCCCGGGAAATCGTGTTCCCTGAATAGTATCTACCGTAGCATAACCAACGAATAAACATTTCATTGCTGCAATTGTATCACTCGAACTCAAAATTAATCATAGTCCTACAAAAAAGGACAGGCGTATGCGGGATCAGTTGATCTGCATTGGCTGCTGTTGGCCACACCTGTCCTTCTTCTGTATTCATGTATTATCCTCGTTTCTTCTTTTCACCCCTCCTAGTTTGCATAAACAAATCATAGGAACAAATGCCGATCCCGAGTAGGCTAATTCCCAGCCAGGTGTAATCTGTAATTACCCATGGAGAAATTATCGATAGGGAAAGAGGAAGTGCTGAAATTTGCAAGACATTCTTTAAAAACAATCTTGGAGAAACTCCATGCAAATGAGCAACAACCGGACTCATCCCTAGCCAGATGGCTGCAAAAACGATTGGGTGAAACCGAACATCGATTGAGTCGTGCAGCAATAACAGAGCAGTACCATTGAAGGAAAATATGTACCCTGTAGCTACACAGCAAATTACGAAATAAAACCGACTATTGAGTTTCATATCCTATCCTTTCGTTGTGAATTATCGACTAAAAAGAGTACATATGCGTGGATAAATGAATACAGACAGCTACTACTGCTAAAGCTCGAGTATCAGTGTGGTGAGTTCGCTATTTAGCCTCAGATATCTGTCTGCAAGGTTGTTAAGGTGCTGATAGTAATTATATCACAGCTGTGAATATTATGGGTCTTCTTGTGCTTGAGATTTGTTCTTGACGCGCTTTGCTGTGGATGCCACAATCTTCTCAACGAAAGGACGTTATATGACAGAAATAATTAGGCCTCGAGAAGATATTTTGGACATTCTTCGGAGTGTAGGAGCAGTCATTACTGACGATCATTTTGTCTATACTTCAGGAAAACATGGTAGTATTTATGTCAATAAAGATCGACTCTATCCTCATACAGAATTGGCATCTCAAGTAGGATTATTATTTGCCGAAATGAATAAACAATACGACATCGATGTCGTTGCTGCACCTGCCTTGGGAGGAATTATATTGTCGCAATGGACAGCTCATCATTTATCAGCCTTAAAAGGAAAAGAAGTATTGGGAGTTTATACGGAAAAAGACCTCGATAAAAATCAGATATTTACCCGCGGGTATGATTCATTGGTTACTGGTAAAAACGTTTTAGTCGTCGAAGATTTAACAACCACAGGAGAATCAGTCTTAAAAGTAGTTAATACTGTTCGAGCTGTGAACGGGAATGTCGTTGCTGTTTCGGTAATGGTCAATCGAAATCCAGATGAAGTAAATGGTGAATTAATGAGAGCTCCATTTTCTGCGTTGGGAGTATTACGGGCAGAAGCGTTTGAAGAACATGAATGTCCATTATGCGCAGAGGGGAGACCAATTAATACCACAGTAGGTCATGGAAAGAAGTATCTAGTAGCGAAAGGGAAATTATAAATTTGATAAAGCCTTAGCAGTAACTAACATTTTATAACCATCAAGAATTTTTCTGCGTTTATCTTCAACAACAGCTGAATGAAGAATTTTGGAGAGTTTTTCTTGGGTCGTTTTCTCAAGAATTGGATCAACGCTCACAAAAGCTACACAGTCTGCTTTCCAGGCCCAATAAGGAAAAGAAGCAACCATTTCTGGAACGGAATCTACTTTTTCAGCAAGTTCTCGGAGTTGCTGATCAAAATCATCAGGACTCATAAAGGTAGAGACATGAGTCTCGATATTTCGGAAAATAGGTAAATCTTTCTTTGATGGATGGGGAACATACTTATGCATAAATGCATCTACACTCTCCCGATAAATATCTTCACTACTCATGCCATAGAGATTGGTTTGTGTCGAATTCGTTGCCATTTGGTATTCCATAACCCCTTGATTTCCCAATAGGATGTCCAAATCTACGTCACTTCCTAAGATGCGATTATTTCCGGCTCGTAAAATCATTTTTTTATTTAAACTGCTCCCATGAATTAACAACCCATCAAAATCATAAGATTGTTCTCTCATTCCCTCTAATAATCTTCTGGCAGAAGATATAATCTCTTCTGGCCTTGGTTGATTTGGTAACGGATCGATTCGTTCAGAACGAAAAATACCTTGGACTTTAGCAATATCTTCTGGTTCTAACTTTTTGCCGAGATATTCTTTATGCATTATTCGCAAAACAAAAGTATCAAATGAGTCTGCCTCAGCTTTTTGTAGATCTTGAGCTGTCAGAATTCCCTCGTCGACAAATTTGTTCAGCCGATCAGCAACGACATTAGCTATTTGTATGTCAGTTTCTAAGGTGTGTGGAAATTCTCCTATTGAATCCATATAGATGCATTGTACAGATTAGACAATTTTTATCAAATATTTTTTCTTCTTGACCGAGATGATTTACTCTGTTAGTTTAGTTCTATTCTTCTTATGAATTTCACGATTATACATTTTAATAGAATCCAGAATTTATAAAAAATTATCCCGCGCAAGCGGGATTTTGCGTTTTATGGGGATCTCAGATTTTCGAGGAACTCTCATACAGCACGAGCGCCAACCGCTTCAAGATCACTGCGGCATCGTTGCCGCCTTTTCTCCTCAGGATATTCCCTTTTTTCAAACAGGACTTCGGGGACTTCAGTTGTTGCAAACTAGGGGATATGACGGCGCAGGATTCTGGGCGAGCGATACTCATGGGACGACCTACCAATACAAAGGTGTCGGTATGGTAAATGAGGTATTTTCACCAGAAATTCTCCAGTTGTACCGAGAAATTCGTGCCAGAATTTGGATGTATCAAGTTCGTTATGGAACACAAGGAAATTTCCAAAAGGAGAATGTCCAACCTGTGGTTGGTTATCACAAACAGACAGGTGAGGTGTGTGTAGTTGTTCATAACGGACAATTTTCTCGTGAAGCAGGAGAAGGAACAGAAGGTGAAAGTGACACTGTCCGGTTTACTCGGCAACTAACTGAAACGAAAGAAAAATCTTGGGAAGAACGGATTCATTCGTGTCTTTCACAAAAGAAAGGTGCTTGGAGTTTGATTATTGGAACTACCGAAGGATTGTATCTTGCACGTGATAGTTATGGATTTAGACCATTAGTGTATGGTCATGTCTGGAAAGAAGAACTGAAAGGCTATATCTGGGTTGCTGCGTCGGAAACAAGTTCGTTGGAAACCATGGGGGCGATCGATTGTTTTGAATTGGTACCTGGAACGTTTGCCAAAATAACTACCAAAGGACTAGAAATTATTTCTAAAAATCCAGAAACCAAACGTGCTTTATGTATTTTTGAAAATGTATATATCCAACATGGAGCAGGGAAGGCCTTTGTCCCCAGAAATAATCCCCGAAAAATTATTTCCTCACCAAATGTTGATGATGTTCGTCGGCGAACAGGAGCTATTCTTGCCCGCGAAGCTCCCCTCACCAAACATGATGTAGATATGGTTATTGGTATTCCAGGAACTGGGATTGAGGGAGGAATGCAGTTTGCTCGAGCGCTCGACATTCCCTATTTTCAGGCAATTACTGATCGGGCGAGTTCATTTATGGAGCAGCGGACATTTATGACTTCAAAAATAGAAAAAATTTATCAAAAGGTGTTAGAACACTTCTCATTTGATGAACAGACATTAAAGGGGAGAAGAGTTGCCTTGGTAGACGATTCGATAGTCAGAGGAAATATTACCAAAGGCTTGGTGTCTTTACTCAAGGATCTGTATAGCGTATCGGTAGTTCATTTACGGATTGTCAGTCCTCCAATAGATAAAACCTGCCACTTAGGACTTAACACTCGTTCACAAGAAGAATTAATTGCCTACAGACATGGAGGAAATATCCATGCAATCCAAAACGAACTTGGTGCTGATTCACTCGCATATCTCAGCAGTCGTGGTCTTCGAGAAGCTATTACTGGCGATCCAAACGCGAGAGGATTTTGTATGGGTTGTATGGCCGGGCAACAATATCCAATTGATATCTATGGCAATGAAATTAAGAAAAATGGACTAAAGAAAAGTATACAAACTTCCAAAAAACAACCGAGAGAGGAAAAAATAGAAAATAATTTGCCAGGGGTAATGATTCCCAATCAAAAACATTCCTAATTTTATGAAAAGGCTTGCAATCCTAATTTCTAACGCAGGGACAGGTACTAATCTTCAAGCTATTATTGATGCAGTTGCGTCAAAAAAAATTGCTGCCGAAATTACCATCGTTATCAGTGATAGTAGCGACGCCTATGGAATAACTCGTGCCAAAAAAAACAACCTGCCAACCCACATCCTCAATAAAAATGATTCTCTGGTTGATCTCCTGAAACGAGTTTACCAGCTCGATTATGTTGTTCTATCAGGATGGAAAAAAATCATACCGGATGAATGTATCGATGCCTTCCCCAATAAAATTCTCAATATTCATCCTGGTCTCATTCCCGATACTATTGATGGAGTAGTTTTCAATCCCGATAAGAGTATAGGTTTGTGGAATAAAGGCAAATTTACTTCAAAAGCAATTCAGAATGTTCTAGAACAACAAGCCACCTATGCAGGTTCTTCTATTCACTTCTTAACCCACGAATTTGATTTTGGACCTGTTATAGAACGGTGTTTTGAAAAGGTAACTCCTACTGACTCAGTTGAAAGTTTATATACCAGATTAAAAGTAAAAGAAAAC
>JBGALL010000134.1:0-2185 GCA_044223895.1 Candidatus Woesebacteria bacterium | reverse complement strand
ACTGCCCAGTGACCAGACTCTGGATGAGGTTTTTCATTTTCATTCATGTCATATAAATAGGTAACTAAAGCAGCTCGTTCTTGATTTGGTTTATGTTTTAAGGCACTTTGGATATGGCGGAGATTAGCTTTCTCAACTGCTAAAACTGGATACCCTAATTTTCGAAACGCCTGAATAATATTTTTAGTAGATGTTCCATTAAAATTAGTTTTGCACAATTCGCTTAGTGATTTGATAGATTTCTTTTTACCAAAGATCTCCAAAGCATGTTTCATAGCTGTGGGACCACAGGTAAAATCATCAGGCTGTTGTACTGGTATAACGTAACTTCTACCCATAACATTACTATCTAAAAATAACTCAATAATTTCGATTTTCAGTATCTAAAAATGAAGATTGGCTTGTTGAAGATATCCAAAGTATACTATTTTCTGACGGTGCAAAAAAGACCGATAGTAAACCGCTGGACTATGTTTTTTGAGGCTGACTTGAGGCTGATTTTCCAATTTTATTGGATTTCATAGCTCACGGTCACTGTGAGGGTAACCTCTTGTGATCCTGGTTGAACCTCAGTGGCACCCCCTGCGTCTTTGGATGGGGCCATTTCGGCTCTGGCCATCATAGGAACCATGATGGGACCACCTGAATTTTCGGAGTAGTTTATGACTCTGCCGAGGCGGAAGCCAGCAATTTGAGCAGCCATTTCTGCTTTGGTATGAGCTTCCTGAAACGCTTTTTGGCGGGCTTCATTCTCAGCTTTTGATTTATCAGAAACATCAAAACTAATCCCACTAATGGTATTTGCACCGTTTTCTGTAGCGGCATCAACGACAGTATTAGCTTTATCGAGATCTCGTACTTTTATAATCAAATTCGTACTTGCCTGATACCCAGTGATGCGTTGTTTACTGTTTGTATAATCATAGGTTGGGTAGATATTGTAGTTTGATGTTTGGATATCTTTTTCATCTACACCTAACTGTTTCATAGAGGAGGAAACTCCATTAATTTTTTGATTTAAATCATTCTGTACTTGTTTAGCCGTATTGCCTTGTGTCTGGACTCCAACAGTGACGGTCGCTATATCTGGCACGACGGTGATTTTCCCTTCTCCAGAAACTGAAAAGGTGTCTGTCTTTTGAGTAACTACCGAAGATACAGATAAAGGAAGCGGACCAGCTACCTTGGTATAAACAAATAATAATGCGAAAAATAATACTGGGGACAATAGAGCCACAGGGATTGATTTAAGATTCATATAACCTCCTTAAATGATGTATACAAAAATAATTCGAATTGAAACTTAATTATATTCTAGTTGCTTTGACTAAATTTTGCATCAGACAGGCAACATTTACTGGTCCTACACCTCCGGGTGTAGGAGTATAGAATAGAGCTTTCTCTTGGATATCCCTTTCTTCGTAATCACCGTGGATTTTTCCATCTGTTCCCCTGCTTAATCCAACTGATAACAGTATTGCTTCAGATTTTATTGCTGATGCCGGGATCGTTCCTTGCTTTCCTACACAGGAGATGATGATATCTGCTCCTTTGGTAATTTCTTCGGGATTGGGTGTGGATCGATCGATCCCGACAACGGGGAGCCCCAGTCTTTCTAAGATTTTTCTAATAGGATTTCCGGCGGTAACACCTTTTCCTATGACAACAATATCTTGTTTTCGTAACCAGGAGATTAAATCAAGTTGTGGTGTATTAAATTGCTCATAAAATATCTTTTCTAAGATGGTGATAATTGCCTTAGCAACGGGCACTTCAAACGGAGAATCTTGAAGGAAACCATCGATATCTTTTTTTAGATCTACACTGTTTAAAACCTGCTCAGAAATCTGTGAACTACTGGGTAGTGGACGTTGTACAATAATTCCGTGGATATCCGTATTTAAATTGGCTGTATGGATAGTATTTCTTATAATCTCTTCAGATACATCGGCCGGAAACTGGAGTAGTGTACAGATTGCACCTATACGTTCGGCTGCATTTTTTTTCTGACGAATGTAAGATTGAGAGGAAGGATTATCGCCAATAAGTAAGACTAACAAATGCGGATGAATCTTCGTAGAAATTACTTCTGCATGAAGCTTTTCTAACATTTGATCACCTATAGCTTTGCCATCAATTCGTTTGTGTAGCATATGAAACTAATACTAGCATTATGTCTGATTGT
>JBGALL010000031.1:0-18528 GCA_044223895.1 Candidatus Woesebacteria bacterium | reverse complement strand
TAGATATGAGAAAACTAATTCATCAGCACACAATTTCTTTTCAACATGCTTTCGAAGGATTGTGGTGGGCATTTACCTCACAACCTAATTTCCGAATTCACTTTTTGCTTTCGGTGTGTGCTTTGGTTCTTAGTTTTCTATTGCAGATAGATAGAACTGATTGGGCAATTATTATCTTTACTATTATTCTCGGAATCACCGGTGAACTAATTAATACAGCAATAGAAGCCATGACCGATTTGATAACTCAAGAATGGAGAAAGGAAGCTAAAATTGCGAAAGATGTTGGGGCTGGTCTTATGCTATTTATAGCCATTGGTTCGGTTATTGTGGCACTGTTTGTTTTTGGCCCGTATTTGATACATAGTATTTCAGTCTAAGAGATTTATATGGGATTTCTACTCGGAGTTTTATTGTGTGCGTATATAGTTACTAGTGGGCTATATGTTCCATTTATTAAACTTCTGTATCGCTGGAAGTTTAGGAGACAAAATCAAAAAACCTTTGATGCGTTTCATAAACGTACTCCTATTTTTGATAAGTTTCATGCTGGGAAGGCCGGAACTCCAGTAGGTGGAGGCATATTGATTGTCGCTTTTACCACAATCATGTTGCCAATAATTTTGAAATTAATGGGGTATTTTTGGATCCCAGTGACCTCGGTCTATTCATTAGTTACTGAAGTAAAAATTCTCTTATTTACCTTTCTTTCGTTTGGATTTCTAGGATTATTAGATGATGCCAAGAAAACTTTTGCCTGGAAACAAGAAAAATTTTTCGGGTTGAGATTGCGACATAAATTAATTCTAGAAATTGTTTTAGCAAGTATAATTAGTTATTGGTTAGCCTTTGATTTAGGGATAACTATTTTTCATGTACCCTTCTTTGGTGTCTTAGATTTAGGTTGGTTTTTCTTTCCCTTTTCTATATTTATAATTATCTCTTTTGCAAATGCTTTCAATATTACTGATGGATTAGACGGTTTGGCGTCAGGAATGTTGATGATTGCGTTGGTAGCTTTTTGGACTATTTCCGGTTCAATATTAGATACGCCATTATCAGTATTTATTGCCCTCTGGATAGGGTCATTGTTGGCCTTCCTTTACTTTAACGTCTATCCTGCACGTATCTTCTTAGGTGACACGGGGGCGCTATCATTTGGAGCAACCTTTGCTGTCGTTGGTATTTTATTAGGTAAAACACCGGTGTTGGTAATCGTTGGAGGCGTATTCGTTGTTGAGGTTGCCTCGTCCTTATTGCAGTTGTTGAGTAAAAAATTTCTTGGAAAAAAATTAATAGCAGCGGCCCCGTTACACTTATGGTTACAACATCATGGCTGGCCAGAAACAAAAATTGTTATGAGATTCTGGGTGATAGCTATTGTGTTGGCAGTATTTGGTCTCTGGTTGGCCCTTCTAACAAAAAATACGTCATATTAACCGCATGAAAGATCTGTTTCAGTTAGTTGTTTCCTTTGTAAAGCATTTTTTCCGTCACACCCGAATTGTCCATGATCGTCCGGTTGACCGGGCCTTACTTTTTGGACTGTTTGCTTTATCAATTTTTGGTTTGATAATGGTTTATAACACTTCCGTAGCTATCTCTTTGAGAGATTTTGGAAATTCATTTCATTTTATTCGTGATCAGTTTATGTGGTTTGTTGTCGGGGTAGCTGCGTTATTTATGACTTCGAGAATGGATTATAAGTTCTGGTACAGTGCCTCTGTCCCAATACTGGTGTGTACCTTAGGGTTGTTAATTGCCGTGTTCTTTCCGGTTATAGGTATTCGAGTCTTAGGTGCTAGTCGTTGGATTAATCTTGGATTTACCAGTTTGCAACCTTCGGAGTTTGCTAAATTAGCGATCGTACTATATTTAGCTGCCTGGTTTTCTAAACGGGAAACTGAACGGTTCACTGCCTTTTTGCTTTTCTTAGGAGCCACTGTTGGTCTTGTGCTCCTTGAGCCTGATATGGGCACGAGTATTATCCTTTTAGTTATATCTATGAGTATGTATTTGGTTTCAGGAGCATCGATGAAACATCTGATGAAATTGTTTCCTCTCGCATTGATCTGTTTTGTCGTTTTAGCGGTGGCTGCTCCGTATAGGTTACAACGCTTAACCACCTTTTTGGATCCGGAACATGATCCCTATGGATCCTCGTATCAAATTAGACAAGCATTACTGGGAATTGGATCTGGTGGATTTACCGGAGTAGGCTTAGGAAAGTCTCGACAGAAATATGAATATCTACCCGAAGCAAATACTGACGCCATTTTTGCTGTGGTTGCCGAAGAGTTAGGCTTTGTTGGATCTTTTGCAGTTATCTCTCTCTATTTTTTCATTGTCTGGCGCTCATTTCGTATTGCCAGGAGAGCTCCAGATCCATTTTCTCGGTTAGTTGCCGTAGGTATTATTGTTTGGTTTGGGTTTCAATCGGCAATAAATATTGGGGCTACTGTTTCTTTGTTACCTTTAACTGGTGTTCCCTTACCGTTAGTTTCTTATGGAGGATCGAGTTTAGTTATTCTCTTCTCGGCATTCGGTATACTATTAAATATTAGTAGGCACCAAACTCGATGAAAAAAACTATCTGTATTACTGGTGGACATCTTTCTCCTGCGTTTGCAGTAGCTTCGTATCTACATAAACATCATCCTGAGATACGAATCCTATTTATTGGAAGACAGATGTCATTTACTTCAAAAGAGTTTCAAACCAAATCTGCAGAAGAAGAGGTAATGAGGCCGGTATCGGATAGTGTGTTTTTACTGCCTTTGGAGCGGTTTGGATTTTCCTTTGGGCGTTTAATATCTATCATCCAATCCTTGTTAATAACAGGAAAAACTTTATTGAAGGAGAAACCCTCGGCAATTGTTAGTTTTGGTGGGTATGTCGGTTTATATGTCAGTATCGTTGGTTTTCTGGTACGAATACCCATAGTCATTCATGAGCAAACCCATACTATCGGAAAAGCCAATAAATTCCTCGCGCGGATAGCTCGTATCTGTTGTGTGAGTTATGAAGATATGAAATCGGATCGTTGGAAATATACAGGATTTCCGATCAGGGAAGAGATAATTACTCCACCTGCAACACTATCGTTTCCGGTGCTAACGGGGAAAAAGTTATTGTATATAACTGGAGGGACAACGGGTGCTGTTCCTCTCAATGAAATGTGTTTCCCACGTATAGAAGAATGGTCGAAGTCTTTTATGATAGTTCATCAGACGGGAAATCTATCCTTTACTAAAGCTGAAAAATTGAAAAATAATTTACCTGAAGATCAGAGAAATTCTTACTATGTCACACCCTATATCCCTCCGAGTGACGCCTCGTGGTTGATACACCATGCTGACTGTGTGATCAGTCGTTCTGGAGCAAATACGGTCTATGAATTAGCGATAACCAAAATACCTTCGGTCCTGGTTCCCTTATCGTTAGGAAATTCTGAACAGGTTGAGAATGCACATTGGCTGACTACGTATGCTCCGAGTACTATCGTCTCTCAACAACAAATTTCTAGTGATCAGCTAGTAACAGCTGTAAAGACTATGACTTCTGACCCCCCGGCTTCATTTCCTGAAGTTCCAACCAACGGTACACAACTCTTGGTCGAACAGATTATATCGTTACTATGAAATTACTGTGGCGTAATCATGCCTTCAAAAATCTCCTCCGCGTAGTCGTAGGTGGGATAGTTTTGACTATTATGTTTTTCCTAGGAATATCTTTTTTTAAGATTACCACTATTCATGTTGAACCAGAAAATATATCTGTTTCCCTCGATTCAACCCAACTTCCTTCTAATCTAATTTTTTTCCCGGCTGACAAATTACGGAATGTATTGCTAAAAGAATATCCTAGAGTGAAAGATGCTCAGTTTACTAAAGATTTTCCTCATACCTTAAACATTATTCTTACCCTCAGAGAACCTGTTGCCTTTGTATCGGAAGGAGATACGATATTAGCGATTGATAGTGAAGGAATATTGTTCTCTGCAAAAGAAGCAAGTGTATTACCGAAATTAGAATTGCCAATAGATGCAATGACACCAGGGAAAAAAGCTGAGGGAAGGGGGGTAAAAACTAGCCTTGCATTTCTAAAAAAACTCAGTCATGATGAGCAGGTTGAACACATCACTTTGAGTAACGATAGTACTCTTGAAGTGATGGGCAAAGATTTGCATGTTTTACTATTGGCAGAGGCTGATGGAACAGAACAAGCAGATACTTTACAGGCATTGCTCAAGGGCTTTAGAATGAAGGGATCGGTTCCACATACGATTGACCTCAGGTTTTCGAAACCTATTATCACTCCCTGAAAAGGGAGTATACTGTATATATGGCGCGAGATAACATTTTGTCGAGTATTGATATTGGTACGTCTAAAGTTACAACGCTTATAGCTTCGATAACAGATGACGGATACGCCAACATTGTTGGTGTGTCTACTGTAACCAGCAGAGGAATTCGAAAGGGACAGGTAGTAAATATAGAAGAAGCCTCTTCAGTAATTTCTCAATCTTTGGAGGCTGCTGAACGAATGGCTGGTGTATCTGCTCCTCAGGCGTTCGTATCAATTGGCGGAAATCATATTGCTTCTATTAATTCACATGGGGTTGTTGCAGTAGCAGAACCTGAAAAAGAAATTGTGGATAGTGATGTGAAACGGGTAATAGACGCTGCTAAAGCAGTTTCTATTCCTTCTTCTCGTGAGATCCTTCATGTATTACCTCGCGGATATACCGTAGATGGACAGGAAGGAATTGTTGATCCGATTGGAATGACGGGTATTCGTTTAGAAGTTGATACTCATTTAGTAACAGGAGGATCAACAGCTGTTAAAAATTTGCAAAAATGTGTTGAAGAACTGGGAGTCGAAGTTGCTGGATTAGTATTTAATGGCCTCTCATCTGCCACCGCAGTTCTTTCTGATACAGAGAAAGAATTAGGAGCAATCGTTATCGATATTGGTGGAGGTACGACTGATGTAGCTATCTATGTCGAAGGTGCTTTATCATATTCTTCAGTTATACCAATTGGAGCAATAAATATATCCAAAGATTTAGCAGCTGGCCTAAGAATATCTCTTGAAAGTGCTGAAAAAATTAAATTGAAGTTGGGGCAGTTACCAAAAGTTCCGGCTCTTCCTGATGTGACAGCTACCCGCGATACGAAAAAATCATCAGCTGATGATGAAATTGATATCAGTAATTTACATCTTCCAGAAGAGATGAAATCAGTTTCTCGGAAAACCTTGGTAGAGGGAATTATCAAACCACGATTGAATGAAATTTTCACCATGGTAGCTTTAGAAGTGAAACGCAGTGGGTTTGGTGGGTTAACTCCATCTGGTATTGTGATAACCGGTGGTGGAGCGGAGACTGTAGGAGCTTTGGAATGTGCCAAACGAAATTTAGCTATGCCTGTACGAGTTGGTATCCCCATGCGAATTAGAGGACTTATTGATGAAATCATGACCCCTGCTTATGCGACGAGTGTTGGATTATTATTGTATGGATCACAAATGAAACGAACCGATGAATCCCGCTCCTTCTTTTCAAATTTCTCCAAAGGAGGACAAAAAGGATCCATGAAGGGTATTGCAGGAAAGATGACCGATCTGCTAAAGTCATTCTTGCCATAGTAAACGTGTACTTCTGCCTATTTCTGCCTTCAACAAGCAACTATTTATCAATGGCATAAACGTAAGTTGTTGGATGGTTAGTTTATTAAATTTACTCATATATGTTGATTAAACCTGATATAGCGCGCTTCGCTAAAATAAAAGTTATCGGTATCGGTGGTGGTGGTACCAATGCTATTAACTCCATGATCAGTGTCACTCAGATTAATGGGGTCGATTTCGTGGCAGTGAACACTGATGCACAAGCATTATTGACCTGTCAGGCTCCTACCAAAGTTCAGATTGGTGAACAATTAACTCGTGGATTAGGTGCTGGTGGTAATCCAGAAGTGGGACAACAAGCTGCTGAAGAATCCCGAGAAAAAATTAAAGAATATTTAAAAGATGCCGATATGGTTTTCTTAACCTGTGGTGAAGGTGGTGGTACAGGTACAGGAGCAACTCCTATTGTTGCCGAAATTGCCAAAGAGCAAGGATCCTTAACTGTGGCTGTCGTTACGAAACCATTTGGTTTTGAAGGAGCTCGACGGATGGTGAATGCCGATGAAGGAATAAATAATTTGAAAGACAAGGTAGATACCCTGATTGTTATTCCTAATCAGCGCCTCTTGGATGTAGTTGATCGAAAGATGACTTTACTCGAAGCCTTCCGGGTGGCTGATTCTGTTCTTGGACAAGGTGTTCAGGGAATTTCTGATTTGATTACCATGCCAGGACTCATCAACGTCGACTTTGCTGATGTACGAACTATCATGACCAATTCTGGTTCTGCCTTGATGGGAATTGGTACCGGAGTAGGTGAAAATCGTGCAGCCACTGCTGCTCGGACAGCAATTGCATCGCCATTATTAGAAATCTCTGTCGAAGGTGCGAAGGGTGTGCTATTTAATATCACTGGTGGACCAGATCTCACTATGACCGAAGTTGATGAAGCTGCTAAGACAATTGCTCAGGCAGTAGATCCTGATGCCAACATTATATTTGGAGCAACTATCGTCGATAGTTTAGTGGATCAAGTGAAGATTACTGTCGTAGCTACTGGTTTTGATGAAAACCAAGAAACGACTCCGTGATCTATCTTCCAAAACAGTGTATACCCAACCACAATATGGAAATCCAACCGTATCGAGTTATCAATCAACTCAACAACAACCGAAATCACAACCAACGATTCATCCTGGACATCAAGTGACACCACAACAGATGAATACCACCGTCCAGCTTCCAAACACTGACGACGCACCACCGGAAGAAGACGAATTCGACATCCCCGCGTTCTTAAGACAGAGAGGGTAAATAAAACATCTCAGAATGACGAGTTATATTGTTACATGAATTTGTGTTTTAATTTTTTAGTTAACTTCTTCTCAACTTTCAAATAAAAAATCACCGGGATGATGATGGCTGTGAGGTTGATCAGAGGTGCTTCCTAGAAAATAATTACATTATTTCCATACTCTCATCTATCAGAACATATCCACCGTCCATATTCAGAAGTCATCAAGCCAGAAAGATAATAGTAGTTGTGACGAGATTGCAAATCTATTGATGCATGTCTCAAAACTACCAACATTATCGCTATACCACGAAGAATTTCCAAAAAGTAATAGTTCTTCGACCGTGAATTAATCATTCCGATGAGCCATTATTTCCGCTGAGTATACAAATAATCTTTCATCTGACTGATCATTGTCAGCAAAAGAGTGTTGAAAGCGAGGATAAGAACGAAGATTACGATGAGTGAACTTCCTCCCAAAAAAATACCTCCCATAATAGCTACGATGGCTGCACCAGCGGTGGTAACAATATTATCCATTCCCACCCCAATTAAGGCATCACCCATTCGTCCATGAGGGTGGATGGTGTAATTATGGATAACTAAGATCTCTCCTAAACAACCAATAATTCCCGACAAGGCACCAGCAATAACTGGCGGGATACCAGTTATCTCACTCAATACTTGTACAGCATGAACCATACTTTCCGCAGTAAATAAAATAATGATTCCAGCTAGTAGTAAATGAAAAAAGATAACCAGATTACTTTGGCTTCGATAATATTTTTGTTCCAAAGCCGTTTCTTCCATAATACTTTCGCCCCGATGGGTTTTTCGAAAATGGTAGAGAATCCATCCAGCAATTGCCAAAATAACTACCCCAATCGGTTGAATTAGTTGATACAAATCTTCATCAATTGGGAATCCAGAAATTCTGGTTTTTCCAAACAAGACCATACATACTGCCACTGCACTAGTTAGGAGTGTCAAGGACAACAATATTTTGATAGCGGAATCAAGTTCTCCTACTACCGGAAGAGATTTGTGCTGTTTAAACGGTAATACCGTCCCTAATTTCGGTACTCCAGGTACCATCGTTAAAGATATTCCAAGTTTATTGGCTTTATTTTGACGATACATACACCAACAGGCATGAGCGATGTTATAAATGTTCGAACCAAAGGTGGTTGACGCTGCAATAATAGCGTATTCAATCGCTCTGGCCGTGTCTGAAGAACGTAGCTGAAGACTGACAATAGCTGCAACCACACCCAAAATCATGTCCGGAAAAGCTGTCCCTAATGATTGCAACAGACCTCCAGCCAAACTGGTTCGTTCACTGAGTACTTCAGTGGTCTCTTCGATAAGCTGTGCAGACTTTCTCAGCAGAAAAAATGCCCCAGTAACAAGAATTATTCCTATGGCGACGATTTGGAAAACACCTTCTTGAGCTAATAAAGGAACAAATAAAAATCGAATTACCGTTGCGGTTAATAGGAGGAGCGTTATCAAATATAATTTTTGTTTTTTCATTCTACAGATAATTATACCGAAAAATCCGATTTTAGTTGCTATCAAATATAAACCCCTGTATAATTATTCCAAAGCGTTTGAGTTCTGCTATCACAGAACAAGCTCTGGGAAGAAAAATCCGCTTCCGTCCGGTTATGCCAGACTTTAGCGAGACGAAGTAGAACCCAGCGGGGAGAGCCCGTAATAGCGAAAAGAGAACAAAATAAGGTGGTACCATGGTTCGACGTCGCTCACCACGAGCGTGCAACCGTCCTTAATTTCTATACATTTTATAGAAAGAGAGGACTTTTTTTATGGCAAAAACAAACCACTTAGTCATCGATAACTTTCAACAAAAGCAGGATTTAGTAAAAAAAGAACAAGAAGTCCTCGACTTTTGGGACAGTACGGAAGCTTTTGAACGATCTGTAACATCCCGACCAGAGGGAAAACGCTACGTCTTTTATGATGGACCTCCCTTTGCCACTGGTACACCGCATTACGGTCATATATTAGCCTCAACAATTAAAGATGTTGTTCCTCGATACTGGACTATGAAAGGCTATCGAGTAGATAGAGTCTGGGGCTGGGATTGTCATGGTATACCTATCGAAAACATGATTGAAAAAGAGTTGGGATTAAAAGGTGGCAAAAAAGGAATAGAAGAATTGGGCATAGATAAATTTAACAATGCCTGTCGAAATGCCATTTTGCGATTTGATACAGAATGGGAAAAAGTCATACGTCGTATAGGACGATGGGTAGATTTCAAACACTCTTATAAAACTATGGACTTTTCCTACATGGAATCAGTCTGGTGGTCCTTTAAAACTATGTGGGAAAAAGGACACGTCTATGAAGGAAAAAGAGTTATTCTATATTGCCCACGTTGCGCCACTCCATTGTCCAACTTTGAAATAGCCATGGATAACAGTTACAAGGAATTAGCAGGTCCAAGTACTACCTATAAATACAAACTCCAGGAAAAGAAAGATACCTATCTTCTTGCCTGGTCTACAACTCCATGGAATAAATTGGCGACCCCTGCGTTAGCAGTAAACCCAGATATAACCTATGTAGAAGTCAAACAAGGTGGCGAACATTACATACTCGCTGAAAGTCGGTTAATGATGCTTAAGGCTGAACCATATACCGTTGAAGCAAAATATACAGGAAAAGAGCTTGAGAAGTTTACTTTTGAACTTCACTATGATTTCTATCCTCGTAAAAAAGATGAACGTGCAGGTGTAGTTATCGCTGACTCATATGTTACCGATATAGACGGAACAGGTATCGTAACTCTCGCCATATATGGAGAGGACGATTATCGAGTAATGACAGCTCATCACGTGCAATTAGTCGAACATGTCGATAATGAAGGAAAACTCAAACCCGAAGTAACTCCCTGGGCAGGAATGTTTATGTTAAAAGTTAATCCTTTGGTAAATGAAGATTTAGCCAAAAGAGGTCTTATTTATCACGATGAAGAACGGGTACATAGTGTCCCTGTATGCTATCGATGTGAAACTCGTCTCTATCATGCCCCTGTCCCTGCTTGGTTTATCGATGTTCAGAAATTAAAACCAGATCTAATACGAGAAAATGAACAAATTAATTGGTATCCCGACCATCTGAAATATGGACGTTTCGGTAAAGGACTAGAAACAGCCCCTGACTGGAACATCAGTCGATCTCGATATTGGGGGACTCCTATGCCAGTTTGGAAAGCGATCGATAATAGCCTCAAAACTGCCGATGGGTCACCCTATCAACGGATGATTGGATCATTGGAAGAATTGAAAACTTGGGCTGTAGATCCTAAACAAGTCGAACACTTAACTGATATTCATCGAGAATTTATCGATGATATCGAAATTTGGGTTGATGATAAAAAAACCGTAAAAGGAAAACGTATACCTGAAGTTTTTGATTGTTGGGTGGAATCAGGAAGCATGCCCTATGCTTCAATCCATTATCCGTTTGAGAACAAATCTTTGTTTGAAAAAACTCATCCAGCTCAATTTATCGCTGAATATATAGCCCAAACCAGAGCTTGGTTTTATACCTTGCATGTAATGTCTGTAGGGTTGTTTGAAAAACACACCTTTGAAAACGCAGTCACTACCGGAACAATTCTGGCGGAAGATGGGCAGAAAATGAGTAAATCCAAAAAGAATTATCCTGATCCATCCTTACTATTTGAAAAATATGGTGTAGATGCCTTGCGATTTTATCTGATGGGGTCTCCGGTGATGAAAGCCGAGAATTTAAATTTCTCAGAAAAAGGAGTCGCCGAAGTCTATCAACGAGTCATAGCGTTGTTATGGAATACCTTTAGTTTCTATAAAATGTATGCCCCAGCAGGAAATACGCCACTTTCTCTTTCAAGTTCCAAAAAACGTCATGATTTAGACAGCTGGATCATCAGTAAAACTCAGCGACTAATCAAAGAATTAACAGTAAGTATGGATGGCTATGATACTCCAACTAGCTGCCGATTAATTATTGCTTTTATTGACGAATTATCTACCTGGTATTTGCGAAGGAGTAGAGAACGGTTTAAAGAAGACGTTGAAGCTATGAATGTCTTTGGCTGGGTACTAGGAGAGGTAACTAAATTAATTGCTCCGATGATTCCTTTTCTGGCTGAATTAATGTATCAAAATCTGCCACATAGTAAAGATTCTGTGCATCATGAATTGTGGCCAAGTTTTGATACTACGCTGATAAACGAAGAGTTAGAGCGAAAAGTAGAATTATCTCGTGTCTTAGTAGAAGGACTCCATGCTATGCGTAAGAAAAATAATTTACCTATCAAACAAGCCTTGGGAAGATGGAGTTTTGAAGGAAAAGAAGCAAATGTTTTTGCTGATGTCCCTGACATTTTCAAAAGTATCGAAGAAGAAGTGAATTTAAAGGAATTTGTGTCTGATACTACAGCTATCGGATTGTTAAAAACCAAGAAATTTACCGATACAGTGCAGGTAATTAGCAAAAATTATGGAGAAATCTCTGTTTATCTTGATTTAGAAATTACACCAGCTTTAGAAATGGAGCGGAAAGTTCGTGAATTAGTGAGATCTGTCCAAGTTCTTCGGAAAGAAAAAGGTTTGTCAGTTCATGACTCGATTAAGCTCCAATTACCGGAGGAATTTAAGTCACTCTCGAAACTCCATCTTGACCAAATCAAGCATGATACCGTAGCCTCGGGAGTATCATGGGGAAATACTTTAGAGATATCGATTGGGTAATGATCTTACTGATCATTATCTTGACGTCATTTGGCTTATTTACTTTACTTTCAACGGGGTCATCACTGTTTTACCAACAGCTATTTTTTCTTGGCGTAGGAATTCTCTGTACGTATATCATGTCGCGAATTGACGGCGTAGCCTTACGCTACTTTAGCCCCTATCTCTATGTCGGATCGTTAATTTTATTGGCGTTAACCTACCTCAGTCATGACATCCGTGGTGCTTCTCGCTGGATCGATATTGGACCATTTCAAATCCAACCATCAGAACTCGTTAAGCCATTCCTTTTGCTCTTTTTTTCAACGATGATGGCCAAATATTCGCCTCGAAATATTCGCTATCTTTTTTTTCACTTCATCTTATTTATCATTCCTTTCCTCCTGGTATTTAAACAACCTGATTTAGGAAGTTCGATCGTCTATGCTAGTTTTTGGGTAACTATGCTCTTTGCTGGGGGGATTCCGCTGGTATTTTTTGGCATGGCCGCTGTGATTGCGGTTGGTGGCATCCCGGTAATTTGGCATTTCCTGGCACCATTTCAACGCCTGCGGATAACTAGTTTTCTCAACCCTTCTTTTGACCCTCGTGGTGCTGGCTATAATGCTTTTCAAGCCATGATTTCTGTAGGTAGCGGCCAATTACTAGGAAAAGGATTGGGAAAGGGAACCCAAAGTCATCTGAAATTTTTACCTGAGTACCACACTGATTTTATCTTTGCCACCCTCATTGAAGAATTAGGATTCTTAGGTGGGTTATTTTTGTACCTAATTTATGGAATTTTCCTTTGGCGATTAATTCGACCTTTTTTTCGAAAAGAGCAGTATGATGATATTTTTTATTTTTATACGATTGGAGTTTTTGGTATGGTTTTGACCCAAATTATCGTGAATACTGGGATGAATATGGGAATTATCCCAATTACCGGAATTACCTTGCCATTTGTATCTTATGGAGGGAGTTCTTTACTCTCAATTTGTATATCAATTGGTTGTCTTTGGTCACTCCGAAAAGGAAACGAAAACCGTCTCGTTGCATTTGAGCGGTAGAACCAGTATAATTTACCTCATGTTTGCAGTTATTAAAGTTGCCGGAAAACAATACAAAGTAGCACCAAACGACATAATTGAGGTCGATAGTATTACTGGAGACGAAGGTTCAGAAATTAGTTTAACTGAAGTTCTCCTCACTGATAATCAGGGTACAGTTACTATTGGACATCCATTCATCGCTGGAGCTAAAGTAACCGCTAAGGTGCTAAAACAATATCGTGGTGAAAAAATTAATGTTCGCCGCTATAAATCAAAAGTTCGTCACCGAAGATCTATTGGATTCCGCCCTTCCTTAACGCAGTTACAGATTCAAAATATAGCCTAACATGACTTCTGATACCGTGTTTGTCTTTGGACGAACACCTGATCTTGCCTTCGCTGAATTATCCCATCTTATTCCCGGATCTAGCCTCTTACGAATCCATAGTCATGCTGCTGTATTAGCACAATCAGAGACCAATGCCTCAGAGATTATGGAACAATTAGGCGGTACCGTCACTATAGGAAAGGTACTTTGTATAGGCCAAGAACTAACTCCGGCGAATTTGGCATCGTATATTGGTATAGGAGGACCTTCTTCAGTGACCTTCGGTCTTTCAACCTTAGGAACAAATCCCATAACTGAGACCTTTTTGCGACAAATTAAAAAAGAACTGACCCCCTTGGGAATTTCCGTACGTTATATTGTGAATAAAAAGTCTGAACCCTTATCGGCTGTGGTGGTAAAAGGTCAAAAAGTTCAAGAATACATCATCATTCCCACCGACAAGGGAGAGTATTTAGTAAAAACTGAACAAGTTCAGAATGTTCCTGAATGGGTAAAACGTGATTTTGATCGTCCCTTTGCCGATCCAAAAAGAGGAATGCTGCCTCCTAAAGTCGCCAGAATGCTTATGAATATAGTTTCCTCTCGAAAACAGGGGGGAGTTCCAACTTTATTAGATCCGTTTTGTGGAATGGGAACAGTGTTAGGTGAAGGATTATTAACTGGCTGGAATGTCATTGGCTCAGATATTGCTAAAGATGTTACGAGAAAAACCAAAGGGAACATGGAATGGATTACCCGTGAATATCCATCAATAACCACAAAATATCAAGTTTTTGAGGCTGATGCCGTTCATATTTCAACAGCAGTTCCTCCAGATAGTATTGATGCGATTGTAACCGAACCGTTCATGGGTACCCCTTCGTTTGCGATTCAAGAAAAAATAAATCCAGAAGAAGTGAAGAATACGGTAAAAGGTTTGGAAAAACTCTACATCGGTTGTTTAAAGGATTGGTCAAAAATCCTAAAAAAAGATGGATTAATTTTAATCGCTTTACCAAGTTTTCGGGTGAATGGACGCGAACTATTCGTGAAAAAGGTGATTGACACTTGTGAAACCTTAGGGTATTATATTTCGGAAGGTCCGTGGACCTATGGGCGTCCTAACGCCGTAGTTGAAAGAAACTTTTATTTATTTAAAAAAATCTAATATGTCACACGTAAAAGCCGGTGGAGTTGCTAAAGGAAATAAAGATTCACAGTCAAAACGATTGGGTGTGAAAATTTATGGCGGACAAATGGCTATTCCAGGCAACATCATCGTTCGCCAAAAAGGAACCAAATTACGACCAGGTAGTGGTGTGGGAATGGGGAAAGATTTTACTATATTTGCCACAACTAAAGGGTTAGTTAAATTCACAACACAATTAGGAAAGAAATTTGTATCTGTAATTGCAAACTGATTATTTGAGGAATATCTTTTCAGAAGTGAAAGATATCTCTCCTTTACATGTCCGACAACAACCAAGTTCTTTTTTTAGAAATAGATATTATTCAACCAAATCCACTCCAACCTCGTGGACTTATTGCTCCCGATTCTCTCCAAGATCTAGTTTCATCTATTCGTGAACACGGTATTATTGAACCCCTGGTGGTAGCCAAAACTCCTGCAGGATATCAAATTATTGCTGGAGAGCGCCGTTGGAGAGCTTCTAAAGTCGCTGGGTTAACCAGTGTTCCAGTAATCATCAAAGAAACAACCTCGCGCGGAATGTTGGAAATGGCAATTGTTGAAAACGTCCAACGTGAAGATTTGAATCCGATTGATAGAGCTCAGGCATTTCAGCGCTTAATTGAAGAATTTGGACTTCCCACTGTTGAAATTTCTAAACGAATTGGTAAAAGTGAATCATATGTTTCAAATACTATCCGATTGTTAGTACTTCCCGATGCAATTAAGGACGGACTTATCTCACAATCAATTACTGAAGGTCATGCACGGGCGATTGCCGGCCTCGGAGATGTAAAATTGATGGTTGATGCCTATAAGTCGATTTTGGCTGATAATATTTCTGTACGTGGAGCAGAGGATCTAGCCAGAAAACTGAAAGAAAAATATGGTAAAAAACCTCTTCACCGAGTCGAACGTATTCACAGTGATGAATTAGAAGGAATGGCCAAAGATATGGCCAAAGCCATTAATGGGTTAGTTAAAATTACCCAATCCAAAGTGGAAGCACGAGTAACCTTTGTTATCCGTGGAAATTTAGAGTCCACCAGTGAAATATTGAAGACGGTCCACCAAAAACTGGGAAGCGATGCCCTGGAAATTTCCGAAGAATAATGCCTTCTTAAAACGTACTCTGATCAATTGGATTTCTAATTAAACCAGCTCTATCAAACGGCCAATAACGCAAGAAGGCTTTGCCAATAATATCTCCTTTTGGAATCACGCCAAACTCTCGAGAATCCAAACTATGTGGTCGATTATCCCCAGATACAAAATAATAGCCTGCAGGAACAGTAACTTCCTGATTTTCTTTCAAAAATGAACCTGCAAAAGTATACAAATTTTGAGGTAAATAGGTTTCACTCAGCAATTGTCCATTTACATAATACTTTCCGTCAGTTAACTTGACCTGATCTCCTGGTGCACCAATAATCCGCTTTATATAATCAATGTCCTTATTTCCTGGTGATTTAAAGACTACCACATCTCCACGTTTTGGCTCATGAAGTTTGTATTCAACTTTGTTAGTGAGAATATATTCGCCGTTTTCAAAGGTTGGATACATAGATTCACCACTAATCTCCTGAGGAGACATGATAAATAGATAGACCATTACCATCAGAGCCATGACGACTACGATTGACTGAAGAAAATCAAAAACAGCGGCTACAAATTTTTTTACGAAATCCATAAGAAAAAATCTAAGAATTCTATTATCTAAGTTTAGGTGATATAATGCGTATGGTCAATGAGATTATCAACTATGGACTTGTAGCTCAGCTGGTTAGAGCGTTACATTGACATTGTAAAGGTCAGAGGTTCGAATCCTCTCAGGTCCACACAATAAAGATATTATTTATCCTTACTCCACGAGTGGTTCTTCTACGGGAATTTTCTTGTTAAATTTAAATTTCAAACCGGATCTCTTCATTAATTTTAGGTTATAGGTATTTGCTTTTACCTGACCATCCTCAGTTATCTGTAGATAGATAAGCGAACCTTCAGGATTATGAGAAAAATTTACTTTGAAATCTCCCTCTGGTGGGTTTTGAATGATTTTCAATTTCGTTGTGCTTTTTTGGGAATCAAGAGTGGTTGTACTAAAATCTGTTTCAGTAGAGACTATAGCTAATAGACTTGTATCTGATACTTCTGGAATAGTACCAATAATTGGTTGAGAATCAGTTGGAGTATTTGAAAGAAAAGAAAGTATCTCTTTAATACCTCGTTGGCTGGTAACCAGATCACTATGTGATCCGTTAATAGATCGGTTATCTGCCTGAGGTAATTGGCTACTAGTGAGAAGTACTAACCCATCACCCTGGTTTTCGGTTATATATTTATCAGCCATACCATCGAGCCAATTACCGAGGCGAATATCTTTCTGCGAGGGACTTTTTACAGAAATTGTCCGTAAGGTTGATTGACCTTTTCCAGATAACGTTCCCATCGTTATTCCAAAATATGGTGGAGAGAAGTTGGTGTTATGAAACAACCAAGGATTTTGGGTAAGCATCTTATCGACTGATTTCATCTGTCCAGATTTTTTATCGAATAAATAGGGAAAGGTAGGTAAAAATGTTTGGACAGAGGGAATTGTCTGTTGAACAATTTCTCGATCGGATCCTTTTTTGCCGTTGGCTCTGCAGGCTAACATATCGATCATTAAGGCTGCCTTCCATTGGATATTAAGAATTGAATTTATAATAGTTCCTGAACTCCATACGGGATAGGTAAATACAACTCCTTGATGAGGTGTACCAATTGTCATTAGTTTTTCGACGTTTGAATGTTCTTTTTCTTGCTCAACGTAGGCTCTGGCAATCTGTCCTCCCATACTGTGTGCCACAATATGTACTTTTTCCGTTTCTCCTACCTGGTTCTTAATGAAATTTTTCAACATCTGAACTTGGGTAAGCGGTTGTTGTCTCCAGTCATAATAGAAAGGTAGGGGTGTATATCCTTGCGCTTTCAAATTCTTGAAAAGAGTTTGATAGGTTTGATCTGATAATGACCATGAAGTCCAGATTCCAGAATAGGTCTCCGTTTTGCAACGAACAATTGCCTCTTCATTAAAACTGCCTCCAAAACCCGGAATAACAATAACTTTTTTAGTGTTAGTGATACCTGGTGAAGGGGTAATACTGGGTAGTGGTTGAGGAGTAGGTTCATTGATGGGTGAAGGAGAAATAGGTGGATCACATGTCAGGCTGTCACAAAGTATGTAGTTGGCAAATTCACTATCACCTTGTTCATATTGGAACCGTACATTTGTTGCCGGAAAATCAAATCCATTATCCCATATCCCTAGTTGCTGACCATCTTCTTTCAAAATCATATTTGATCCCAGGCAATCCAGTTCTATCTGATGAGTTCCAGGAGTCATATCCCAACTTCCTCGTGGACCTCCATCACCTCCGCCATTAATAAATGCTTCAAAAAAAAAGCTTCCATCGCTGAGCAAACTGGCTCGCTTTTCATTGGCAAAATTTTGGGCATTTTTACATGAAAACATTACAAAAGATGGATGTGAATGCACCTTCATAGTAAATTTGACTACTTGAACATTCGGAAGAGAAATAGGTGTAGAAAATAATCCATAGGCATGGGAGTCATTCGTATCAATAATTCCATACGCTGAGGTAACTGGATGTAATAACCCCGGAATAATAGACCAGTTTGTCACTTCACCACCGTTGAGGAATGAATCATACAAATGTGTCACGGCGAAGATTTTCGGAGTTTGAAATAATACGATACTACTGAAGATAACCAACATGAGTTTTTTCATAAAATCTCCTTGATATGGTCAGTATAAAAATGGAGGATTAAGTAGCCATTAAACCTAAAGGACCAAATTGATCAATTCATTAAAGATTTATGAGGTTGGTCGTACAACTTTTATCGAGAAGAACTTTGTTTCTGAAGGATCTCAGTTCTTGGGTTTTATTTACGAGTATTCCTGGACGAATAACTTCCCAGGCAAAGAGCTCTCGTTGCTGATTACTACAGATATGACCAATAAGAACATCTCTATCAATAGTCAGTATAGGCATATGGGAAATATCTGGATCATTTCTTAAGAGTAAATAGCGAATATTGCCCCAGGGAATAATAGTCGCTTCTATCCAAGAAGCATCTCCATTAAAAAAGAAAAGTTTATTTGAAGTACTCTCCTCGGTATCCTTTAGAATTGTTTTCCATGCTAACATGTTTAATTTACTTGAGCGATATAATAATTGGCTATCTAGAAGAGTATTGGCTTTGAGAACATTTGCAAGAATAAATACTCC